>JBBQTO010000139.1:0-1540 GCA_038234575.1 Candidatus Limnocylindrales bacterium | reverse complement strand
GATCTGCCAGGGCCGAATGGCCTTGACCCCGACGAGATAGGCGATCCGGTGGGCGAGAACGCGGGTCTTGCCGGAGCCCGCTCCCGCGAGAATCAGCACGGGACCATCGGTGGTCGTCACCGCTCGGCCCTGCTCGGGATTCAACCGACCGAGGATCTCGACTTCGCGTGCCTGGCGTGCCTCGGCCTGCAGCTTCTCGGTCGCAGCGCGAGCGGCGGGGTCCGCCACCGCCTCGGGATCCGTGCCGAGCGGAGCGCCGTCGCGAAGCCACCCCGGCTCTTCCGGAACGGTGGTCGCGAGCTCCTCGGGGACGTCCTCGAACGCCGTCCCCTCGACCTCCGGGGCAGCGTCAGCGGGCCGGCCGCGTGCCTGCCGGCGGGTAGGACTCACCCCCGCATTGTACGAGCGACGCCTTTCGCGCCGGCTTCCGCACACTGCTCGCCACCTGTCGCCAGCCTGCGCGATTCCCCGGCCCGAGTACTCGGTTTGATGCCCGGTCAGCCGTTCCGGGCGCGATCGAGGAACGTGGTCGCCCAGCTCGCCCATTGCCTCGGGCACGTCTTGATCGTGAGCCCGTGACGCGCCCCGAGGCAGTACGCCAGCTCCACGGGAACGCCCGCGTGAAGCGCGGTCTGGAAGTTTCGATCGGAGGCCTCGGCGGGCGGATCGACCTGGTCGGCGGCTCCCTGGATCAGGAGGACGGGCCGCTTGCCGAGACCGCCGATCAAGCGGACCGGGTCGATCGAGGTGACGTCACCCCCGACTCGCAGCGAGACCGCTTCCAGGATCGCCGAGCCGGCGGGACCGCCCGGGTAGCCGAAGTCCTCCTCCATCGCGAGAGCAGCGAGATACCAGAACGGACCCGTGTCGCGCGGCAGGTTTAATCGGATGGCGATGGCGTGGAATGCGATCACGGTCGCGAGTGCGAGCCAGAC
This sequence comes from Candidatus Limnocylindrales bacterium, assembly GCA_038234575.1. GTDB lineage: Bacteria > Chloroflexota > Limnocylindria > Limnocylindrales > CSP1-4 > UBA5189. The sequence goes on along the minus strand of JBBQTO010000139.1, from coordinate 605 downwards.
GGCCCGTGCGCGTCCGGCGATGGCACCGGCCACGCCGCCGACACTCAGCGCGAGGATCCACGACCAGCCCGCCGCGTCGAACAGGATCGCGATGCCCAGGAGCCCCACGAAGACGACGACGGCCGAGGCGATCAATCGCGCCGCTGTTGATCCCCCGTCACGAGAGAGCGTTGAACCCTGGGCAGCCCCGCCGGTCGGACCAGTCGCCATATCGCTCCTCCACTGCCGATCGCCGACCCCTGATCATGCGCCCTCCGCTCGCGTGGTTGTCTCGGCGGATGCTCAGACGCCCACGAAGCCAAGCTGTTTCGGTTCGTGGCTCATCCCCGCCGAATCAAAGAGCCCGGGCCGACGGCCCGGGCTCTCCGTTAACTGCTTGGGGTTCGGACTAGAAGTCCATGTCGCCGCCGCCGCCGTGGCCGTGGTTGCCACCGGCGCCGGCTGCCTGCTTCTCCGGGATGTCCGTCACGAGCGTCTCCGTCGTGAGGACCATCGCGGCGATGGAGGCGGCGTTCTGGAGGGCGGATCGCGTCACCTTGGCGGCGTCGACGATGCCCTTCTTGAACATGTCCCCGTACTCGCCCTTGAGGGCGTCGTAGCCCTCG
>JBBQTO010000138.1:0-1729 GCA_038234575.1 Candidatus Limnocylindrales bacterium | reverse complement strand
CGGCTGCCGAGCTCGATGAAGAGGAGGACATAGAGCGTCCGCAGCCAAGCCGTCTCGACGCTGAAGAAGTCGCAGGCGATGATGCCGTTCGCCTGTGATCGGAGGAACTCGGTCCAGCTCGGTCCGGTCCGCCTCGGGGCGGGACCCGCTCGTCGTCGGCCCGACGCGGATCCCGAGCTTGCACAACTCGCCCTCGATCCGGACGCAGCCCCAGCGCGGGTTTTCCCGGGCCAGCCGCAAGGATGCCCGACCGAACGCGAGGGTGATCGCCGCGTCGCATTGACCGCAGGCCGTCTCGACGAGCGCAACCCCGCCGAGAGCCCCGGCGATCCCAAGGGAGTGGTAGGCGCACCACGTCCCGAACCCCGCGTCGCCGAGGGTCAGCCTGCGGACGATGCGAGTCGAGCGCCAACGGCCTGTCGCTCGTCGCCGGATCTCCACGATCGCTTCGACCGGCGCGATCGGATCGTCCTCGCCCGCCATCACCAAATGTGGAGATGATCGACCGATACGTGCGCGAGGTGGAACGAGCGAAGACCGTCCTGCTGGCGTCCTGACCGATGCCGCCAACAGCGTCGCTGAGTTCATGACGGATCGCTCATTTCCCACCACTCCATGGGGCACGGCCCCCGGACCGTTCCACGAGGTAAGTGTCCGGGCCAGTCGCGACGGCTACGCTGGCACAGCTCGCCCGCTCCGCTTTTCGGCTGCGCGATCCCGGTCCGCCGGCCCGCGCGGCGGACGCACCCTTACGGCGCGAAGTGATACTGCATCACATTGCTATAGAAGACGGGGAGGACACCCGTGAAGGTGCCGGTCGTGACGCCTGTGCCGTGGATACCCGCGAGATCACCGGTCCCATGTACGATGACGAACGGGCTGACGAACGTGCCGTCTGCGGCCATCGTCCCCGTGTAGCGGACGGTGATCGTCCCTGACCGTCCGTCGATCGTGCAGACGCACGTGTCGACGCCCCGAAAGACGCCGGTGCCGTCCGCATGCAAGAGGAAGTAGTCCGTCTGGGTGTAGGTTCCGAAACCCACGTACTCACCTACGGCAACGTCGACGAAGAAGGTATTCCCACCAGCTGATCGACTGGAGATGAACACGTCGCTAATCACGGTCTGTGTGAAGGTCACCTGCGTCGGTTCCGACGCTGCCGCCGCAGCCGTAGCCGTGAAGGACAACGCGACGGCCAGGAGCAAGCCAAGAAGAAGTCGGTACATAATTGGTTCTCCTCTGTCCTGCCCGATCGCCCCGGATCTGCCCAATACTACGCCGGCCACTTGGCGCTTGATACCCCAGCGACCCGGAGGTGGTGACCATGGTCAACGCCGTCCCCGGCTGCCGGATCGACGGGTGGGCGCTGCGCGAACTGCAACTCTGACGGTCGGCATCGTTCGGTCCAAGGTCGGAATGACGACCCGGAACCTCGACCAGGCGAGCCAGGCGCACCAGAGGAGCGTATCCCGCCCAGCGATCCGCGGACCCTTGCCCCAATCGAACTGGAGCCACATCCTGGGCTCCGGGATCCACGGCCGGAAGACGCGCCGGTGGCCAGCGGCATACGCCTTCTTGACCCGGGCGACGGTCCGTCGGGTCGACCGCTCGGAGCCTCCGAAGCCGAGTGCCCGGAGCTTGTCGTGGACGACGTCCGCCCGGACCCTGTGGGGTGCCAGTTACCGAGTCGTCAGGCGGCGATGTCGTACTCCTGCATCAGCCCGCCCAG
>JBBQTO010000137.1:0-1899 GCA_038234575.1 Candidatus Limnocylindrales bacterium | reverse complement strand
CTGCGCGCCTGACGGGCAGCCACAAACGCCGTCCAACGCTCTTGCTCGCGTTCTCGCCACTCCGGACGGGCCGCGTTGTCGGCGCTCCCAGTTCCGATGCTTGGACCGCCGCCCACATACCCGACGAGCCACCCGGTACGTCGATACTCGTGCCACGCACGCTCGGCCTCGTCGAGCGCGAGATCGAGGCGCTTCGTTTCCTCATCGCCGAGACGTTTGAGCTTGCCCATCCTTCGCACTCCCATCCGGTAGCGACGCTGGTAGCAATAGGGGCGCATCGCCCCGGTCACAAGGCCCGGACATCTTGGCAGTTCGTGCGTGAAACCGTCATCGACGGACGCCAACGGACGCTATCCCGCTAACTGCAAAACCTCTATTCACCGGTTCGAATCCGGTCGTCGCCTCCACACTCCTGAACACAAACGCGACCCGCTGGGTGACCAGCGGATCTTCTTGGTCGCCAGTTGGTCGGAATCGGTCGGCACGACGCAGCGCGTCGCCACGCCAAGTGCGGCTGGGCTGAACGCGGCCATCCACGTCATGCCGCTGGGCGGCACGACTCCCCCGCCATACGCGCTGGCCGACCGCCCTAATGGGCACCCGGCTGAGCGAATCGCCGGGGTCCTGCGATGATATGAGAAAGAGATTCGAAGTCGACGTCGGGAGGATGGGATGCGAAGCCTGGTCACGAGTGCCGCGCTGATGGCCCTCGCCGCCGGGATGATGGCCTGCACTGGGTCGACCCCATCGGCGGTGCCTTCGGTGGTGAGCTCGAGCTCAACCAACACCCCGACCGCCGCGCCGCTCGTAACGCCGGGATCTTCCGTACCGAGCCCAAGCCAGCCGACGGCCGTGACCGTTCAGCCGGGGGAGCCGTGGGTCGTCTTCCAGTGGGTCGATTCCGACGCTGACGGCATCTACCTCGTCCGACCTGACGGCACCGGCCTGCACCGGATGGTCCCCGAACTGCCCGGATCGGAGCGCCACCCGGACTGGTCGCCGGACGGCGAGCGTATTGCGTTCATCCACCAGACCCCTGCGGACCGAACGGAATTGTGGGTGGTCGACGCGGCGAGCGGCGACGCCGCGAAGGTCGCGTCGTGCGCTTTGCCGTGCAACGAGTGGAACTACCCGGATTGGTCGCCGGACGGGACCGCCATATTCGTCGGCACGAGCAGCCATGGGGAGAATGGCCCACCGACGACGTTTGGTGTCGATCGCGTCGATCCTGTCACGGGCGACGTGAAGACGGTGCTCGAGCGGACCGACGGTCGGACGGCAGAGCAGCCCCGCGTATCCCCTGACGGGTCGCTGATCACGTACATGCGTGGGGAGGACATCGAGGATGCGTCCAAGGGGTCGGCGATCTATGTGGCAGACCTGGTCGGCGGCCCGGAGCATCGGCTGACGGACCCAGCGACCAACGGCGGTCATCCCGACTGGACACCGGACGGTCGGATCGTGTTCGATACCTACGACCTCAACTTCTTCCAGGACACGGATGAATCGTCCGATGCGTACGTCATCGCTGCCGACGGCTCCGGCCTCACAGCATTGACCGACAGGCCTTCTCGCGACCGTGTGACCCAACCGCGAATGACCCCGGACGGTACCGGCATCACCTACACACGCGTAACCGGATCGGGTTGGGGGGAACGGCGACTCGCCGTCATGGACCTGGACGGCGCGGGCGATCGGTGGCTAGTCGATCCACCCGTGTCCGGGACGCACGGTCAGCTCCGACCCCAAGACTGACGGCGATCGCCCTTGGGCGTCCGCTTTGAATCACTCGGCAATCCGTTCGACGACCAGCGCTCCAGCCAGGACTCGGCCAGCATCGCCGCCTCCCACCCTCGGGAGGCGGCGATGAAGGGCTCCGTGGCTGCGTGGTGAGTGGCT
>JBBQTO010000136.1:0-1936 GCA_038234575.1 Candidatus Limnocylindrales bacterium | reverse complement strand
ATGGGTTCATCGTGTCCGGCGATCGCCTGCGGATGCTGACGGCCATTCTCGGCGACCTCTGCTCCGCGCGTTGCTACAGTCCGCACTGATGATGGCGCGCTACTTGCCGCTCGTGCCCCCGGGTTCAGCGATGCCGATCGTGTTCGCGAGGCGTGCCCGGACTCGTGTAAGCGTGTCCTGCATGACGTCGCCCTTCCAGCGGTCGTCAGTCAGCTCATCTTTCGGCCAGAACATCACGAGATCCGTCTGGGCGATGCTGTCGCGTTGAACTCCGTCTCCTGCTCGCACGAGCTCGTCGTGCCGACCCGCGTGCTGAACTTGGGCGGAGAAAATGATCACCACGACCGTTGGGCAATCGGCCGCGCGGCAGTCACGCTTCGAGGACACGACCAGGAGCCAACGCGATTCCCGGGCTGGAAGTGCGCCTCTCGTCGGCGGCATCGGGACATCCTCCGCCGGCACCGCGAAGACGGCTCCAGGACGGATCTTGGACGGTGGCGTGCTACCCGGCGAAGTCATCAAGAAGGCGCGCGCGTACTGCGCGCAGCGCCTGGACTTCACCCAACTTGAACGCTGCGTACCCTTCGACGTCCGGCTCATTGCGGTCGGGAAGCACTGGCGACGCGCCGAAGTCGAGCGGCTCGTCGATTAGTTTCCGGCCCAGGGTTGCCTCGCGACGAAGGATTGCTCGCATCGGCGTCGTCGCATATGCGAGGTCGACGACCTGGCGGTCAGTGAGCGGGAGCGTCAAGTCGAGGATGAAGTCGGCAACCTCTAGCTCGGCCGGCCCCAAGTCGGGCTGGAAGCGTGGGGCGGGCCCTGGCTCGATGAGCTTCACCGTCCGGTCCGAGAGTGTCCTTTTCGCCCGCTCGTTCAGCTCATGGCCGGCCATGTCGGCGAGCGCCGGTAACAACGCCTTGGTCATCGGGCCGTAGTTGTGGCGGACCCACGGCGCCCCCGTCAGCGTGCGTCCGTAACGTCGGAAGTACTCGAGATCGATGAGATAGACGATCTTGTGAAGCCTAGTACTTGGAACTTCACCGAGCCTCTGGGCGAGATAGAGCAGCGTGCGTCGATACGCGGTCGGCGCCGAATTAGTCATCTCCGGGGATTGTGGCCGTGTCATGAAGCACCCGTCAACCCGCTCGACCAACATATCCACACGGTATCCACAGCCCGCCCTCCCGCGGCCCCGCACGCATTCGTGGGGACGGCGGAGCACCGTGCTCGGAACGGGCCGGCATTCCCGCCTTCACGCCAGGAACGCCCCGATCCGCTTCGGCGGTGGCGGCTGAGCTGCCTGGCTGACGGCCATCACGGCCGCGATTGCACCGTCGATCTTGTGAGCCGAACTCTTGGTCCCCTTGCGGAGGCGCCAGCCGTTCTCGCCCCGCTCGACGGCATGGCAGTTCCGGAAGTGGAGGGCCAGCGTCGCGTCGCCGTCGTGCCAGATCCGGTGGTCGAGCAGGAGGTCATAGAAGAGGCGGGTGGCGGGGACCATCCGGCGATCGGTCTGGGGCATCTCGAGCATCGCCAGGCCCTCACCTTCCAGGATCTGGGCCGACTCGGTGAATGAGGACGGGTCATAGACGAAGGCCGGCCCGGCGACCGTTCGGCCGTCGATCCGGACCGCCGGGGCAGGATATGCGCGCCGGAGCGCGCGGAGGTAAGTCCGTACCTCCTCATGGTCGACGACCCAGTCGTCGCGGGCGCTGTGACCCGGTGGATAGGGATTGAGGACGAAGCGGGCGCGGACGATCGTGTCCTCCCGCTGGCGCTGCGCTGTGACGATCGCGAACGTGTCGTCCGAGTACGCCGGGTCGATCCCGACCGCGACCGGCAGCCCGGGATCGAACGCCAGCTCCCGATCGACCTGGCCCTCCCACAGTCCGGCCGGCAACCACAGGTGTTCGGCCGCGACCCACTGGTTGAGCCG
>JBBQTO010000135.1:0-2093 GCA_038234575.1 Candidatus Limnocylindrales bacterium | reverse complement strand
CAGCAAGATCCTGGTGACTCTAGCGGAGAGGCCATACCCGTTCCCATCCCGAACACGGTCGTCAAGCTCTCCAGCGCCGAAGATACTGAGAGGGCAGCCTTTCGGGAAAATAGGTCGTCGCCAGGATTTTGTGCGTCCGGGCCAAATTTCCGGAGGCCCGGTGTTTCGATGACAACCAGACGCGGCTATGCTCCGGGCGATGAAGTCCCCCGAGCCGGCTTTGGTATCGCACGCGTCCACGCCAATCGCTGGCCTGCGTGTGGAGCGGGCCGATTCCGCAGCCGAGTCGTCGCGTGCCGGGGTTCATGCATGCCCATTCCTGATCGCCGAGTCCGGCGACTGGCGTCTCGCAATGCCGGCGCGGGAGCACCGCTGCGCCGCCTTGGTGCCCTTGGCCTCGCTGACGTTCGAGAAGCAGGCCCGGCTGTGTCTCCAGGCTGCGCACGAGACCTGCGCGACATACGGCGCTGCGCTCGCGGCCCGCGAGGCCCGCACGGGTGGCGCAATCGCCCTCGAGCGTGCAGGCCGATGGGGCTTCGCACTGACGACCCCGCTGATCCAGGACGCAGGTGGCGTTCGCACGCGGGTCGGTGGGATCCTGGCCGATCGGCGGAAGTGGCCGGCGGTCCCAGTTGTCATCCTGGTCGTAACGCTCTCCGCCCTGGCGATCTCGGGTGCCCGTGCCGATCGGCCCGGGACGGCCGTCGGATCCCCGGCGGTCGCGGTAGCCGTCCCCAGTCCGACGCCCCCGCCCACGGCCACGGCGGCGCCGGCGAACACGCCCGCGTCTGCCAGCGCGAGCCCCGCTTCTGCTCCCACGAGCTCACCATTTACGGCAACGCCAAGCCCGGCCCTCGCGACGCCCCTGCCGACCCAGCCACCCACGCCGGTGTACCGGACCTATCGGGTCAAGTACGGTGACACGCTCAGCGGCATCGCCGCGAGGTACCACACGACGGTCCTCGCGCTCGAGCGGCTCAACGGGATCACAGACCCGACCCGCATCCGTGTCGGCACGATCCTCAGGATCCCCTGAGGCCCCGCTCGACCACCCAGCCTCAGCGCTGGCAGCCTCGACACCACGAGGTCGCCTCGCTCCGGGAGCTCACCTCGCTGATCCGCATGCCACAGCGAGGGCACGCCCCGCCGCCTCGACGATGGACGGCGAGGAAGTCGCGAACCTGCGTCTCGAACGTCGGCGGCACCAGCTCCCGAAGCCGCTCTTTGGTTTCCGCAAGCACGGACCGGGTCGCCCGATAGAGCTCGTCGATCTCCTCAGGAGCGAGCGACGAGCGTTTCCGAAACGGGCTGAGCCGGGCCGCGTGCAGGATCTCGTCGCTGTACGCGTTGCCGATTCCCGCCACGAAGCTCTGATTTCGCAGGAGGGGTTTCAACTCCCCGGGATGCTTCCGGATCCGCTCACGCCAGACCTCGAGAGTCAGCTCTGGAGCGTCGGCGTCAAGGCCCTGCTCGGGAGGACCGAGGCCGGGCGCGGTCCGGCGAGCACCTGCGGGTAGGAGGTAAACCTTGCCCATCTGGCTTGGATCGCGATAGCGAACCTCGACCTCGTCGGACGACGGGGGCAGCCAAGCGGCCGGCCGCGTCCATGAGGCGGCGTCGCCCGGAACGGCCCGGCGGGCCCCGAACGCGAGGATCAGGGCGGTCCTCGGCGGTGACTTCGCGCCGGGAGCTGCGAGCTGAAAGCGCCCGGTCAGCATCGCGTTGACCGCGATCCGGTCGCGGTCGAGCTCGAAAAGGATGAACTTGCCCTGGCGACGGACGGCCGTGAGACGCTGGCCGACGACGACGGCGAGCTCGGCCGGCGTGCCTCGCACGGCGAGCGGCGCGGGGGCGCTCGCGCGGACCACCGGACGACCGGCGAGGGCTGCGTGGAAGGCCTCGGCGACGACGGCGAGGTCGGGCAGCTCGGGCACGGCGCAGCGATTGTAGCCGTGTAGGCAGCGTGCTAGACTCCCGTGGCCTTTCCGGGCAGGACAGCAAAAGAGCGTCGTTCATCCCGATTCGCCTTCGAAGGAGCGGACCGCGGCCCACCATCCACGGACCACCCGATCGCAGACAAACGGCCTGGGCGA
>JBBQTO010000134.1:0-2325 GCA_038234575.1 Candidatus Limnocylindrales bacterium | reverse complement strand
CAGCCCGTGCGGCAGCAGCATGTAGCGCTTCTCGCCATCGCGGTAGTGGAGCAGGCCGATTCGGGCGGACCGGTTCGGGTCGTACTCGACCGTCGCGACGCGCGCGGGAACGCCGAACTTGTCCCGCTTGAAGTCGATCCGGCGGTAATGGGTCTTCTCGCCACCGCCGCGATGGCGGACGGTGAGGCGGCCCTGGTTGTTCCGGCCCGAGCCCCGCTTCTGGGGCTCGAGGAGCGGCTTGTAGGGCTCGTCGGTCGTGATCTCGTCGAACGTCGAGCGGGTCATGCCCCGGAGCCCGGGCGAGGTCGGCTTATAGCTTCGCAGGGGCATGACTACACCCCCTCGAAGAATTGGATCTTCTGGCCGGCGGCCAGGGTCACGATCGCCTTGCGCCACGGCGAGGTCCGGCCGGTGACTCGCCCGCGGCGGGTGCCGCGGGACTTCGTCTTGGCCTTCGTCGTCAGCACATTGACGGCCACGACGGTGACCTTGTCGGTCGCGTACAGCTCCTCGATCGCCGCCTTGATCTGGATCTTGTTGGCGTCGGGATGCACGCGGAACGTGTACTTCGCCCGCGTCGCCTCGTCGATCGATTTCTCGCTCACGACGGGCCGCAGGACGATCTCGGGAGCGCTCAGAACGCTCACAGGTAGACCTCCTCCATGCGCGCCAGGGCGGGCTGCTCGATCACGACGGTGTCGGCGTTCACGAGATCGACGACGTTGAGCGAGTCGGCGAGGATGACCTCGACGGTCGGCAGGTTCCGGGCCGAGACGCGCAGCTGCTCGTCGGCCGCCGGCGCGACGACCAGCACCCGGCCCGTCGCGTTGAGCGCGAGCAGGATCCCGGCGATGTCGCGGGTCTTGAAGCCGTCGAGCGCGAAGGCGTCCACGATCCGGATCGCCTCGTCGCCGAGCTTGGCTGTCAGGGCGCCGCGGAGCGCGAGCCGGCGCATCTTCCGGGGCAGCCGCTGCTCGTAGGATCGCGGGTGGGGGCCGAACACGGCGCCGCCGCCACGGTAATGGGGTGCGGTGCGCGATCCCTGGCGCGCCCGGCCGGTGCCCTTCTGCTTGTAGGGCTTGCGGCCGCCGCCGCGGACCTCGCCACGGGTCTTCGTGTCGGACGTGCCCGTCCGTCTGCCGGCCAGCTGCGCGGTCACGACCTGGTGGAGCACCGCGACGTTGACCGGCGCGTCGAAGAGCTCGGCGTTGAGCTCAACGTCGCCGACGTTCTTGCCGGTCTTGTCGTAGAGGATGGTCGTCGGCATCGTCAGGCCTTCTTCACGAGGATCAGGCCGCCGCGGGCGCCCGGGAGGCTTCCCTTTAGGAGGAGCAGGTTACGATCGGCGTCGGCGCGGACGACGGTCACCTTCTTCGTGGTGATGCGCTCGTCGCCCATGTGACCGGCCATGCGGACGCCCTTGTAGACGCGACCCGGCGTGGTGCCGGGCCCGATCGAGCCGGGTTCGCGATGGTGGTCGGAGCCGTGGCTCGTGGGGCCGCGCGAGAAGTTGTGGCGCTTCACGTGACCGGAGAAGCCCTTGCCCTTCGAGACGCCGGTCACGTCAACGAGATCGCCTTCGGCGAACACGTCGGCGATCGCGACGGTCTGGCCGATCTCGTAACCGGACAGGTCCTCGACGCGGAACTCCCGGATCGTGCTCACCTGGGCAATGCCCTTGAGCTGGCCTGCCCGCGGCTTGTTGAGCTTGGCCTTTTCGTCGGTTCCGAGCGCGATCGCGGTATAGCCATCCTGCGCGGCCGTCCGGAGCCCGGTCACGGTGTTTGGCGCAACCTCGAGCACCGACACGGCGACCATCGTGCCGTCCGGCTGGAAGACCTGCGTCATGCCCGCTTTGCGGCCAATGAGTCCGATTGCCATTACATCTTGATCTCGATGTCGACGCCCGCGGGTAGCGAGAGTCGCATCAATGCATCGACGGTCTTGGAGGACGGGTCCAGGATGTCGACGAGCCGCTTGTGCGTGCGGATCTCGAACTGCTCCCGGCTGTCCTTGTCGATGAAGGGCGAGCGCAGGACCGTGAACTTCTCGATTCGGGTAGGCAGCGGGACCGGGCCGACGATGTCGGCTCCCGTTCGCTGGGCCGTCTCGACGATCTGCGCCGCCGACTGATCCAGCAGTCGGTGGTCGTAGGCCTTGAGACGGATCCGGATCCGCTGCTTTGCCATCTCGCTACTCGGTGATGCTGGTGATGGCGCCGGCGCCGACGGTCCGGCCACCCTCGCGGATGGCGAAGCGCTGGCCGACCTCGAGGGCGATCGGGGTGATGAGCTCGACGCCCATCTCGACGTTGTCACCGGGCAT
>JBBQTO010000133.1:0-2470 GCA_038234575.1 Candidatus Limnocylindrales bacterium | reverse complement strand
GGAAGCGAGCGCGCCCGCGACCAAGCGGCGATCGGATCGGGGCTCGCAAAACGGGCCGTGGCGCGTCGAGCCTGGACGACGAGCTGCCGCTCCCTGCCCGCCTCCGCGAGCCGTTCGTTCGCGCGCCGGGCTCCCTGGCCGGCCAGCTCCGATGGGTCCGGGAGCACTGGGCCGAGCTGATCGCGGGCGATCCGGCGCTCGCCGAACGGATCTCACTCGCGCTCGATGTGCTCGCCGAGGAGGCGCGAGCGGCGGAGCTGCGTGGCCCCGCCGGCGTGGCGATGTTCGGGCCTGCGACGGCTGCCGAGGCGCCGGACTACCGCGATCTTGATGTCGAGACCGAGGCCTTTTCCGCCGATACCGAGTGGATGCCGAGCGTCGTCCTGCAGGCGAAGTCGAGCCACGTTTGGCTCGAGCAGCTCGCGCGGCGCTACGCCCGTCCAGTCGTGACGCTCGCCGACGTGCCGGACGAGGAGCTCGACCGCCTCGCCGGCTTCGGGATCACGGGCCTGTGGCTCATCGGGCTGTGGCAGCGCAGCCGAGCATCGGCCGAGATCAAGCGCCGCCGAGGCGACACCGACGCCGTGGCGTCCGCGTACTCCATCGACGAGTACCGGATCGCCGACGATCTCGGGGGCGAGACCGCGTTCGAGGACCTCCGCGAGCGCGCCGGAGCTCGCGGCATTCGCCTCGCCGCGGACATGGTCCCGAACCACATGGGCCTCGATTCGCGCTGGGTCATTGACCATCCGGACCGCTTCATCGCCGTCCCGGAGCCGCCGTTTCCCGCCTACACCTTCGAGGGACCCGATCTGTCGCCCGATCCGCGCGTCGAGATCACGCTCGAGGATCACTACTGGGACGGCACCGATGCGGCTGTCGTCTTCCGGCGCCGCGACACCGCGAGCGGCGAGACTCGCTTCGTCTACCACGGCAACGACGGGACCTCCTTTCCCTGGAACGATACGGCCCAGCTCGACTACCTCCAGGCGTCGGTCCGGGAAGCAGTCATCCAGACGATCCTCGACGTTGCACGACGAGCCCCGATCCTCCGCTTCGACGCGGCGATGGTGCTGGCGCGACGGCACATCCGGCGCCTGTGGTATCCGGAGCCCGGTGCAGGCGGGGCCATTCCGTCGCGGGCCGAGCGCGCCCTGTCGACGGCCGCATTCGATCGGGCGATGCCGCGCGAGTTCTGGCGCGAGGTCGTCGATCGGGTGGCTGTAGAAGCACCCGGGACACTCCTCCTCGCCGAAGCGTTCTGGCTCCTGGAGGGCTACTTCGTGCGGACCCTCGGCATGCACCGGGTCTACAACTCGGCGTTCATGCACATGCTTCGAGACGAGGACAACGCGGGCTACCAGAAGGTCCTCCATGACACGTTGGAGTTCGATCCCGGGGTCCTCGGCCGGTTCGTGAACTTCCTCACGAACCCCGATGAGCGACCGGCGGCCGAGCAGTTCGGAACCGGCGACAAGGCGTTCGCGGCCATGACGTTGCTTGCGACATTGCCCGGCCTGCCGATGCTGGGCCACGGCCAGATCGAGGGGTATCGCGAGCGTTACGGGATGGAGTTCCGGCGAGCCCGCTGGGATGAGCCGATCGACGAGCCCCACCTCGCCCACGTCGAACGCGTGATCGTGCCGCTGCTCCGGCGGCGAGCGTCATTCGCCGGGACGGAACGGTTCCGGCTGTACGACGCCGTCGGCGAGCTCGGTTCGGTCGTCGAGGACGTCCTGGCCTTTTCGAACGGCTCCGGCGCCGAGCGAAGCCTCGTCCTGGTCCACAACCGGGCCGGCGAAGCGGAGATCCGCATCGAGCGCTCGGCCGCGTGGCGGTCATCGACCGGCGCCCGGCGGCTGAAGCACACGACGCTCGCGGCGGCCCTCGAGCTGCCCGACGATCCGGGCCTTCGCGTCCGGTTCCACGACGACCGAATGGGACGCGAGCTCATCCGGACGGTCGGCGAGCTTCGCGATGGCGGCCTCGCCACGCGCTTGATGCCCTACGAAGCGATCGTCTTCGGCGTCGAAATCCTGGGGCCGCATCTTGAGGCCGAGCTGGTGACCCAGGCTCCCGAGACGCCGCGGGCCACGGCCATCCTTCGATACGACGTCCTCGCGGCCGAGATCCGGGCCCGTCCGCCCCGCCTTGGACCGGTACGACTCGTTGCCATCGATGGCCAGGGCGGCGCGGGCAAGACCGCATTCGCGCAGCGACTCTCGCGAGCGCTGGGTGGTTCCCGGATCGTCCAGACGGACGACTTTGCGTCCTGGGGCGACCCCCTCGGCTGGTGGCCTCGCCTCGAGGCCGAAGTCCTGACGCCGCTGTCGCAGGGCCGGATCGCTCGTTACCGGGCCTTCGACTGGAGCACCCGCAAGTCGGGTCCCGTGCGGGTCGTGCGGCCGACCGACGTCGTGCTCCTCGAAGGCGTCTCGTCGGCGCGGGCCGCCGTCACCGATCAGTTGAG
>JBBQTO010000132.1:0-2630 GCA_038234575.1 Candidatus Limnocylindrales bacterium | reverse complement strand
ACTGTTCGTCGTGGTCGAGCTCCGGCAGCCGCGGCCGGCCGTCGACCCGCACCTCTATCGACGGCGGACGTTCGCGGCGGCGATCATCGGCACCTTCGGAGCCACCGTCGTGCTCCATGGGAGCTTCATCCTGGTGCCGCTCCTCGTGGAGCGACTGCTCCACGAGAGCCCCGCGACGAGCGGCATCGTGCTCCTCGGCATCGCGGGCGTCGGGGGCATCGTGGCGCCGTTCGGTGGGCGCGCTTCGGATCGGATCGGTCGACGACGCCTCGTCGTCGCGGGCTCGCTCGTGATGGCCGCGGGACTCGCGGCGCTCGCCCTGCCGGCGGGGATCAGCTCGGCCGTGCTCGTGGCGGTCCTCCTCGGGGTGGTCGGGCTCGGGCTGGGTCTTGCCGGCTCGCCGCGCCAAGCCGCCGCGTTCGAGACGATCGAGCCGGGCCGGATGGGCATGGCGGCCGGGACGTATTACACCGGCCGGTATCTCGGTGGCGTGGTCGGCGCGAGCCTCGCCGGGGCCGTGCTCGGCGCGAGCGTGACTGGCGGTGGCGTGTCGATCGGATTCGGGCTGCTCGCCGTTGCGGCGCTGGCGGTTGCGCTCGTCTCGCTCTGGCTCCCCGGACGCCCGACAAAGGCGCGACTCTTCGGGTCGGAGGCCGTGCCGAATCCCGCCGGAGAGGTCGAATTCGCCACACCACCGTTGCGCGAGGCCGGCCCCACGTAGAGTCCCGGCAATCCACGCCGCGTAGGCTCGAAGCACGGCCGCTCAGCGGCATCGAGCGGTCGTACCCGGGCGGGGGCGATCACAGGAGGATCGCGGTGACCGACACGAAAGGCACGACGCAGAACGGCGAGGGAAGGCAGCTCAACGACCGGTTCAACCGGATCGCCGATTCCCTGACGAGGACGCTCGGGTCGTTCTGGGCGTTGCTGGGCTCGGTGCTCCTCGTGGTCGTGTGGGCCCTCACCGGTCCGATTTTCCAGTTCTCCGACACCTGGCAGCTCTTCATCAACACGAGCACGACGGTCATCACCTTCTGGATGGTGTTCGTCATCCAGAACAGCGCAAACCGGGACTCGAAGGCCGTCCACTTGAAGCTCGACGAGCTCATCCGTTCGCTCGAAAGCGCGCGAAACTCCTTCATCACGCTCGAGGATGCACCCGAAGCCGTGGTGGCGGAGCGAGAAGCCGAGCTGGTCAGCGTCGCGGACGAAGAGCCCACGCAGCAGCGCAATGCCGAGCAGGCGAACGGAACCTCGTCGGAGCCGTCGGCGCTGTCGGCGCCACAGCCCGAGGGCTCCTCTCGGCGCTAGGCGACGGCGCCCTCGCGGGCGTGGCGACGAGCCTCCGCGATGCGTTCGCCCCGAACCCGGGCCGCGAACCGGCTTTCGCGGTCCTCGAGTGGCTCGAGGCTCTTGCCGGCAGCCCAGTCGAGCAGGAGGTCGGCGAGCTCCGGGTTCCTCGGCAGCACCGGTCCATGCAGCCACGTGCCGACCACGTGGCCCTGCACGGCGCCGTCCGTCGCGTGGCCCTTCGGCGCGTTGCCGCCGTTCCCCGTCCCGATCTCGAGCCCGGCCAGCGGCGTCACGCCCGGGCCGAGCAGCGCTCGTCCGCGGTGCGATTCGTAGCCACTCATCGCCGGCAGTCCCAGCGCCGTGTTGGGTCGAGTGACGACCCGCCGATCGACGAAGGCACCGCGGCGCATGCGGACCGCGAGCAGGCCCACGCCGGGAACGAGCGTGCCGTTCAAGTCCTCGAAGCTCTCACCGAGGATCTGATAGCCAGCCCCCACCCCGAACACGACGGCCCCATCGGCGACCGAGCGAGCGAGTGTCCCGTCGGCGCGGAGGCGCTGGGCGATGATCGGCTCGTCCTCGTCCTCGGCGCCGCCAATCAGGTACAGGTCGGCCGTTGGAATCGGCTCGCCGAGGGCGACCCGCCGCACGACCGTCTCGATGCCGCGTTGCCGCAATCGCCACTCCAGCGCGAGCACGTTGCCGCCGTCGCCCTGCGGAAACATCGCCCCGGGATAGAGATCGACGAGGACGAGCGAGCGGCCGCTCACGGCCTTCCCTCGCGAGCCAGGCTGTCGCGGAGCTCCAGGAACGCCGGGTAGTTCGTGGCGACGGTCACGGGCCCCGGCGGACAGGCGCGAATGGCGTCGAATGGATCCGGGATCGCGGTGACCTCCAGGCCCGCCATCTCGAGGCGGAGCCCGATGTCGTGGGCCCGGACGCCCGTCGCGATCACCGATCGCCCGGCGAGCCGCTCCAGCGGGGCCTCCCAGACGAAGCTCGTGTCCCGCGCGTTCATGTCGCCGCGAGCCGTGATGTCGAAGACGAGGGCGTCGCTCGACGCCTCGATGATGTCGACGCTCTCCTGCCAGCTGGCTGGGTTCTTGCTCAGGAGGAGGCGGATGGAGCGGCCATCGAGCGTCCGGCGGCCGTAGCGGCCATCGATGTCGACGACGCTCCGGAAGGCGTCGGCAGCGGCAATCGGCGATACGCCGAGCTGGACGGCCGTCACCAGCGCGAAGAGCGCGTTGACCTCGTTCACGGCACCCGGCATCCCGAGCACCAGCGGGACCGCGGCGGCCGGCCCGTGCACGGCGCCATCCTCGAGCCACCAGGCC
>JBBQTO010000131.1:0-2732 GCA_038234575.1 Candidatus Limnocylindrales bacterium | reverse complement strand
GAGCAGCTCGTCCACCAGCCGAGAAAGGCCGTCCGCGCTTGGGTCGATCAC
This sequence comes from Candidatus Limnocylindrales bacterium, assembly GCA_038234575.1. GTDB lineage: Bacteria > Chloroflexota > Limnocylindria > Limnocylindrales > CSP1-4 > UBA5189. The sequence goes on along the minus strand of JBBQTO010000131.1, from coordinate 2,681 downwards.
GATATCGACATCAAGCGTCGCTCGCGGCTCACCGTAGTACGAGCTCGCCAGGGAGCCCGTGACCATGTACGGGACTCCGGCACGATCGAGCCTGCGAACGACATCCGCCAGCAGATCGGCGAAGGTCACCGATCGAGACCTGTCCGCCCCCGTCGCGTCGCGCCGGCAGCTTCACGGCCGATCAGGATCCGCGCCAGCTCCTCCGCCACTTCCTCGGGCGTCCAGTCCGGGTGGCGGTTTCGGATTCCCGATTCCGCGAGGCTGCGAACCTCGGTGCTCATCACGTCGGCGATTCGGAGCCGTTCGGCCGGAGACGTCGCGCGGAGCGCCATGATCTGTCGTCGGTACGCATCCGCCGAAGTGTCAGCCGGTCTTGCCATGTCTGCACTCTACGCGAGCGCGATCACGCCGGGCGATCGGCTTCCGGGGTAGTCCAGGCCGCTTGGAGCGGGTCGGCTGCCCATTCGGCCCAAGCTCGCCCATACGCATTACTTAGATCCACGGTCCGGAGGAGTCGAACGGCTTGCTTGAGGGCCGCCGACCGTGAATTCTGGCCATGTTCCGTCACGTAAGCGTCGAGGAATCGGAGGTCGTCGTCGGACAGGCTCACGCAGACTTTCATCAAGCGATGCTACCCCGTACGCATCGGGTAGCGAGAGCGAAGGTCAAGGCATCCGGACGTCCCCCCGATTCGTCAGGCGGGGCGCTGCTCCTTCTCCATCTGCGTGCCGCAGCAACAGGTGAACGCAGTCATGTTCCGCATCTTCGCGGGGTCGCCGACGTGGCGGACGCGGACCTCGCAATCGCAATTCCGGCAAACGTAATCGTCGCCTTCCTGCATCTGCATGCCGCCGGCCTGCTGGTTCTCGGTGGGCGTGTCCATTGAGCGTTCTCCTGACTCGAGGCGTCGATCGGCGACGGTCCGCTGGGAATCCCCGTGACCGTACACGCTGACGCGCGCCGCGCGGTCACTCGAGATCGCCGCAGCAGTGTCAACCCCCTTGCAGTGGCGCGTCTGGGGGCCGAAGCACGCCTGCGCTCAGGGCTTCGCCAGGTGCTCCTCGCGCGTCCGGCCCTTGGCTTCGCCGTAGTCCCACACGTCGATGAGGGGCGGTTCGATGCCGAGGCCCGTCAATGCCGTGCAGATCTGGCTGCGGTGGTCCGTGCCGTGGTGGATGACCTGGGCGAGGCGGAACGCGGCCGGGGCATGGAACTTCCACTTCTGGCCCTTTTCGTCCTCGCCCTCCTCGGCGAGGTCGGCGTCGGGGTCCGGGTTCGCGGCGAGCACCTCCAACCAGGCCGCGCCATCGGCCGTGTTGGCGGCCCGCAGCTCGGGCAGCCCGCCCGGGCCGTCCTCCCGCAGCGGGTTCGGCCACTCGCGGAAGAACGTCAGGTACCAGCCGTCCGAGCCGACCATGTGCCGCAGCGTCTCGATGATCGACCCGTACGTGCCCGGCGCGGGCTCCCGGAGTTGCTCGGGCGTGAGGGCCGCGCAGGCATCGATCAGCCGCTCGGTGGCCCAGGTGTGATGGGCAAAGGCGTCATCGAGCAGCGTGGTCATCGGGCACTCTCCCCTGCCTTGGTGGCGACGTCGCCTATGATCCTCGCGAGCTCGGCCGGCTTCGACCACATCGGCCAGGGGCTCGTCGGCAGGTCGATCCAGGTCACGTCCCGCAACTCCGGGATGCCGGCGAGGAACGCCCAGTCGGGGTGCTCCTTCGCGTACTTCTGGTAGTCCGCGGCCGAGTAGCCCGTCGCGATGATCGTGGACGGGATGTCGCGCCGCGCGTCGTTCGTGAACTCGTAACCCTCGCGCAGCATCGAACCCGGGACGGGGATCGCGCGCTCGCGGAAGGTCGCCTTCTGCTCCTCGGTCAGCCCGTCGAGGTTCTCCTCCGCCTCGATGTCCTTCCAGTCGAGCGGTTTCTCGACGCCATCGAAGTCGGGGTCGAGCGGCGGCTTCCCGGGCGCGGTATCGACGTAGACCATCGCCGCTATCCGCTCCGGCACGCGATCGCTCGCGGCGTACCCGCTGAAGCCCGTGGCGCTGTGGACGGCGAGCACCGCCGGCCGCTCGGCGGCCTCGAGGGCACGCACGATCGCGTCGACGTGGTCAACGAAGGTGATCGATGACCGGTCGGTGTCCTTGGAATCCATCCCCGGCAGCGTCAGCGCCGTTACGTCGTGGCCGTCCTCGCGGAGCGTGGCGGCGACCTCGTCCCACGCCCACGCGCCGAGCCAGAAGCCGGGAACCAGGATGATCGGGGCGGCTGTCATTCGTTGTCCTCCATGCGGTTCTAGTCTAGAAGTCGAGCCAAATCCCGGGCTGGGTACGTGACAGGTTCCGGCACATACCTGACACCTTCCGACAAGTACCGGCCTGACGCGTGTCCTTCTACCGAGCGCCGTCACCGATGGCAGGGATGTCCAAGCCGAAGTGGTGCGCCAGGGCTGATCGGACGGCTCGCCGCAGAGCCGGGTCGGCCAGCGTCCCCAACTGCACGGACCGGACGCGCCGCAGCGAGATCGTGCGGACCTGGCTCGTCATGATCACGCCATCACGGGTCTGACCGGCCTCACCGATCGGGATCGGGACGTCGCCTGGATAGCGAGCTTCGGACCGCGCCGAGGTGATCGGGCACCGTTGCCAGGCCGGATCGATGGAAGGGCTCGTACGACAC
>JBBQTO010000130.1:0-2964 GCA_038234575.1 Candidatus Limnocylindrales bacterium | reverse complement strand
GCAAGCTCGATGAAGTGGGTGCCCTTGAGCGAGCTCTGGCTGAAGAGGATCCCGTCGTTCGCGAGGATCGCGACGGGCCAGCCGTCGACGTGGCCAAAGCCGCAGACCAGCGTCTCGCCGTACAGCGGCTTGAAGTCGTGGAAGCGCGAGCCGTCCACGATGCGCGCGATCAGTTCGCGGACCGGCACCGCCCGACGAGCATCGGCCGAGATCGCCGCATACAGGTGCGCGCCTCCGTGGCCACCATCGGGGTCGAGGGCCGGCGGTTCCGGTTCCCGGCGGTCCCACGGCGGCGCGGGCGCCTTGCGCTCGAGATGGCTGACGATCGAGCGTCCGAGGGCGAGGGCGTGCTCGTCATCGAGCGCCTCGTGATCGACGACGCCCGACAGGCGCGCATGGACCTCCGCTCCGCCGAGCGTCTCGGCGTCGACGTCCTCACCGGTTGCGGCCTTCACGAGCGGCGGGCCGCCGAGGAAGATCGTGCCCGTGCCCTTGACGATGACGGTCTCGTCGCTCATCGCCGGGACGTAGGCGCCGCCCGCCGTCGACGACCCCATGACGAGCGCGACCTGGGGGATGCCGGCGGCCGACATCCGGGCCTGGTTGTAGAAGATCCGGCCGAAGTGCTCGCGATCGGGAAAAACGTCGGCCTGCAGCGGCAGGAAGGCGCCGCCGCTGTCGACGAGGTAGACGCACGGCAGGTGGTTCTCGAGCGCGATCTCCTGGGCTCGGAGGTGCTTTTTCACCGTCATCGGGTAATAGGTGCCGCCCTTGACAGTCGCGTCGTTCGCGACGATCACGCAGGACGTGCCCTCGATCGGGCCGATGCCGGTCACGATCCCGGCCGACGGCGCCTCGTCGTCGTAGAGCCCATTCGCAGCGAGCGGGCTCAGCTCCAGGAAGGCTGATCCGGGGTCGATAAGGCGGTCGATACGCTCGCGAACGGGGATCTTGCCGCGCTCGCGGTGCCGCGCGATCGAGCGATCGTCACCCCCGGCGCCGCGGGCCGCGACCGACGCGGTTCGCTCCCGAAGATCGGCGACGAGGGCCTGCATCCGGTCGAGGTTGGCCCGGGCATCGTCGGTGGCCGGATCGAGTCGGCTGCGAAGCACGGTCACGTCCGCAGTGTACGAACCGCCTGCGGCCGTCGGGCCGCCCGACCTCTCTGGACCCTCCGGACACGAGCTGATTTCCTCTAATCGTCCTCCCCGGACGCCTAAGCCAACTTCCCCATCGGCGCCGACGGTAGCAGCGCTGGCCTCGCCGACTGCCGAAGCTCAGACCGACGAATCGTGCTCGGCGCGGCGGAAGCCGGGGCCTATTCGGGGCATCGGACTCGACGGAACGCCAGGGGACCTGGGCTAACCGTCCCCCGATGTCGATAAGCGAAGGAGGGTGATGCCGACTCTCTCGATCGATGAACGAACCGCGGCCGGAGCCGATCGCGCGCTCGCCACGCCCTCGAAATCTGCTATCGTCAAGTGGCAAGTTCTTTCGTGAGGTACGCTCTTGGCAGTGGTCAGCACCTCGCAGCCGAAGCCGGCCGGGACCGCGCCTGAGGGTCGCCCGTCGGAGAGCCGCCGGCCAGCATCACCGATCGCCGAGGAGATCCGGCTCCGCCTCGCGGAGGCCTGGGGCGAGATGGGGGCCGCCTGGGGCGTCGCGCCGGCGATCGCCCGGGTCCACGCATACCTCATGGCGCGCCAGGAGTCCCTGACGGAGCGAGAGGTCCGGGAAGCTCTCGGCCTGTCGCATCGCGCGGCGAGCCTCGCGCTCTCCGAGGCGGAGGCCTGGGGAATCGTCGAGCGCGTCTCCGAGCCCCGCCGGGTTGGTGCCCGCGGGCCGGCCGGGACCGCCTATCGGGCGGTTGGCGACCACTGGCAATGGTTCGGCCGGGTGATCTCGGAGCGGAAGCTGCGCGAGGGCGATCCGGTCATCGCGGTCCTCGAGCGGACCCTTCGCGACGCGGGCGAAGCCGTCGAGCAGCATCCCGACGACGCCGATCTCAAAGAGCTCCAGAACTGGCTTTCGGCCTTCCTCGTATTCGTGCGGCTCTTCGATCGCGCGGTCGGGCTCGTGCCACTCGTGGAGCCCCGCGAGCTGGAGCGCGGGCTGCGACTGCTGGGTCGCGTCCCCGACGACGCAGTACTCCGACTGTTCGACCTGCTCGACGAGGTCGACGAGGAGGACGTCCTGCGGCTCATCGACTCGCTGAGCCGGCTCTCGCCTGCCGCGGCGCGCCGGTCGGTCGGCTTGATCTCGGGGGTGGTTCGGACCCTCGGACGCTGACGGAGTTCCGCGGGGGTCGTGCGATAATCGGCCGCGCGTGTGGCATCTGGCCTCCCGAACGGGCGACGACCCCGGGGCAGGCGGCCGGCAGGCTCCGCGCGAAGCCGAAGGAAGCGTGCACCGAATGACCCTCCAGACCTCCACCTGGGCGACGAAAAAGGGTCTTGCCCAGATGCTCAAGGGCGGCGTGATCATGGACGTCGTCACGGCCGACCACGCCAAGATCGCCGAGGATGCCGGCGCGGTCGCCGTCATGGCGCTCGAACGGGTGCCCGCGGACATCCGTGCGGCGGGCGGCGTGGCTCGCATGAGCGACCCGGAGATGATCAGCTCGATCATGGACGCCGTCTCGATCCCGGTGATGGCCAAGGCCCGGATCGGACACTTCGTCGAGGCCCAGATCCTCGAGGCCCTCGGCGTCGACTACATCGACGAGTCCGAGGTCCTCACGCCGGCGGACGAGACCAACCACATCGACAAGCACGCCTTCAAGGTCCCGTTCGTGTGCGGCTGCCGGGACCTCGGCGAGGCACTCCGGCGGATCAACGAGGGCGCGGCGATGATCCGGACCAAGGGCGAAGCGGGGACCGGCAACATCGTCGAGGCCGTCCGCCAGCTGCGGGCGGTCCTCGCGGAGATCCGCCACCTGCAGGGCATGCGCGAGGACGAGCTCTT
>JBBQTO010000129.1:0-3092 GCA_038234575.1 Candidatus Limnocylindrales bacterium | reverse complement strand
TGGCGGGCGGAGTCGGCGGGGCGAGGATCGGGCACGGGCTCCAGGCGCATCTCGGGAGCGGTCTGACGGTCCTCGTCAACACCGCCGACGATCTCGAGCGCCACGGCCTGCGGATCTCGCCGGACCACGACACCGTGATGTATACGCTCGCCGGGATCGACAACCGCGAGTGGGGCTGGGGCATCGCTGGCGAGACCTTCACGGTCTCCGAGGTACTCGAGCGCTACGGTGAGGAGACCTGGTTCCGGCTTGGTGACCGCGACCTCGCGACGCACATCGTCCGGACCGCTCGACTGCGGGCCGGCGACCGACCGACCGAGATCGCCCTCGACCTCCAGCGCGCGCTCGGCGTTCAGGCGGCGATCCTGCCGATGACCGACTCGATCGTGCGGACCGAGGTGCTGACCGACGATGGCTGGGTCGAGTTCCAGGAGTATTTCGTCCAGCGTCACCAGGAGCCCGAGGTCCGCGACGTTCGCGTCATCGGGATCGAGGCCGCGACATCCACGGCGGAGGTCGACGCGGCGCTCGAAGCGGCCGAGGCGATCGTCATCGCGCCGTCGAATCCGTTCGTCTCGATCGAGCCGATCCTGTCCGTGACCGGCATCGAGGCGGGATTGCAGACCGCGCGCTCCCGCGGCGCCCCCGTGGTCGCGGTCTCCGGAATCGTCGGCGGGCGCGCGCTCAAGGGCCCGGCGGACCGGATGCTCGTCTCGCTCGGCCACGAGTCCAGCGCGCTCGGCGTTGCCCGCCGTTACACCGGGATCGCCGACGTATTTGTCCTCGACGAACGCGACGCAGCGCTCGAGCGGGCGATCCAGGACCTGGGCCTCCGAACCGTCGTCACGGAGACGATCATGTCCGACGATGGGATGCGCGCCCACCTCGCGGCCGACGTCGTCGCGGCCGCGGCCGCCGCGATGGGCCGGGCGTAGGATCGGCTTCGTGGAACCCACCACCCCGGTCGACCTGTCCCGCGTCTGGGCTGTCGTGCCGATTCGCGGCCTGCGAACCACGAAGACGCGCCTGAGCCCCGACCTGGACCCGGCCGCGCGGCTGGCGCTCGTGACCGAGATGCTCCGTCGCACGCTCGTGGCCACGCGCGACGCCGCGTCGATCGAGGGCACCGTGGTCGTGACGCTCGATCCGGCCGTCGCTGGCATCGCCACGGCTCATCGCGCCGTTGGGCTGGTCGACGTGCTGCCGGGTCTCAACGAGGCAATCCGGGCGGCGACGTTGCTCGCGATGTCGCGAGACGCCTCGGCCGTGCTGGTCCTCCCGGCGGACCTGCCGAGCGTCACGGCTGACCGCCTCGATGCGCTGGTCGGCACGGCGCGTGCCGCCTCGGCCGGTTCAGGCGCGGGCGCCGGCACGGGCACCGTGTCGCGCGGCCTCGTCGCCCTCGTCCCGGATCGTCACGGCGAGGGCACGAATGCGCTCCTCGTCGCGCCGGCGACGCTGATCGGGCCTGATTTCGGCACACGCAGTCGCCAGGCGCACCAGGCCGCTGCCCGCGCGGCCGGCGCCACCTACGTCGAAATCGGCGGACCGCTGACGCTCGATGTGGATACGCCGGCCGACCTGCTCCTCGCATCGGCGGTTCTCGGTGCCGATGCCTGACGAGGGGCCTTCGTCAGCGAGGCAGCAGGAGGAGGCGAGCCCACGGCTCGAGGTCCTCGCTCTCGAGGGCATCCCCGAGATCGCGACCGGTGCCGACCTGCCGGCGATCCTTGTGGCGGCGCTCCGGGAAACGGCGGGCGCGCTCCCGCTTCGCGACGATGACGTGCTCGTCGTTACCCAGAAGGTCGTCTCGAAGGCCGAGGGGGCCGTTGTCGACCTCACGACGATCGAGCCCCGGCCCGAGGCCATCGCATTTGCCGAGCGCTGGGATCGCGACCCCCGGCAGCTGGAGGTCGTCCTGCAGCAGGCCCGACGCGTCGTGCGAATGGAGAACGGCGTCCTCATCACGGAGACGCCGCAGGGCTTCATCTGCGCGAACGGCGGGGTCGACGCATCGAACGTCGGGCCGAGGAGCGGCGACCTCGTCACCCTGCTCCCGGAGGACTCGGACCGCTCCGCGCGGGGAATCCGCGGAGCCGTCCGCGAGGCCATCGGTGTCGACGTGCCCGTCGTGATCTCGGACTCGTTCGGCCGAACGTGGCGGTGGGGCATCGTCGACGTCGCCATCGGGGTCTCCGGTCTGGAGCCTCTGGACGACCTTCGGGGCACGCCGGACCACGATGGCCGCCTCATGCATTCGACCGTCCGAGCCGTTGCCGACGAACTGGCCTCGGCGGCCGAGCTCGCCCTCGGCAAGCTCGGCGGCCGGCCCGCGGCTCTGATCCGCGGGGCCTCGTTCCGGCGAGGCAAAGGTTCGATCCGGGACGCCCTTATGCCCCCCGAGTACGACCTCTTTCGCTGATCGGCGCGATCATCACTTCACACGTTTCGGAATACCCCACGACACCCGCCCAGGAGATCCCATGAAGTTCGGCCTCCAGATCTCGTCCTTCACCTACCCTGGCGGCACACCCGAGCTCGGGCCCACGCTCGAGCGGATCGTCAAGACCGCCGACGACGTCGGCTTCGATTCGATCTGGGTCATGGACCACTTCTTCCAGATCCGGGGGGTCGGACCCGCTGAGGAGCCGATGCTCGAGGGCTGGACCGCCCTCGGCTGGATCGCGGCCATGACGAAGCGGGCCCGCCTCGGCCTGATGGTCGGCGGGATCCATTACCGACTTCCGGCCGTCTGGATCAAGGCCGCGACCACCCTCGACGTCCTGTCCGGCGGGCGCGCCTGGCTCGGCCTCGGCGCCGCTTGGAATCAAGCCGAGTCCGAGGCGCTCGGGTTCCCGTTCCCACCGCTCGGCGAGCGCTTCGAGATGCTCGAGGAAACGCTCCAGATCGCCCACGGGATGTTCGAGGGCGAGCTCGGCTCCCAGGCTGCGTTCCACGGCCGCCACTACGACGCGACCCGGCTGATGAACTCGCCGCAGTCGATCTCGCGGCCGCGCGTCCCGATCATGATCGGCGGCGGCGGCGAGCAGAAGACACTCCGACTCGTCGCCCAGTTCGCCGACGCCACGAAC
>JBBQTO010000128.1:0-3164 GCA_038234575.1 Candidatus Limnocylindrales bacterium | reverse complement strand
CCTCGACTTCGACGAGACGATGTACGGGCTCTACGAGGGCGTTCCCCGGATCGAATGGGGCGCCGACCTCGCGATCGCGCCCAACCGGATCACGCTGTTCCGAGTCCCGCTCGAAGAGGACTTTCCCGATCCAGTCGAGCTCGAGGACGAGGTCCGGCGAACCGTCGTGCATGAGCTCGGCCACCATCTTGGAATCGAGGACGACCGCCTCGACGAGCTCGGAATCGGTTGACGTCAGCGCTTCGGCGTTGGGAGCGCCTGTGTCATCTCCAGCCGGGGCGGCAGCGTGAACTCCAGCAGCTCCGCGCTGTCCGATTCGCGTAGCGAGTCCTCGCTCGTCGCGCCATCGGCTCGGGCGGACGAGGATGCAAAGGCGTCCCAGCCGATCGGCTCAGCGCCGATCTCGATGTTCGGAATCAAGGTCAGGAGCTCGTTGCCGCTCCACGTCGAGCGGGCAGCCGTCGAGAACTCGCCAAACGACCCGTTCGTGAAGGCCTGGTACCGGATGCTGCGGCCGCCTCGCGTGAGCGCCGTGATTACCGCTTCGCTCGATAGTGCGTACAGTCCGCTGCCGGCGGGAGCGGCGCCGTAGCCCGCGAGCCGCCACATGACTCCCCACCGGGCGAAGTTCGCTCTCGACGAGGCGGGCGGCGCCGCCAACCGAACCAGGATGAGCAGCGCGCCACCGTCGAACGCCGCTGGATCCGCTGACGTTGAGCAGGCCACGTTGCCCTTGTTGCAGTCGAAGACGTCGTTGACGAGCCAGGTTGGTACGGAGGGGACGAAGGCGTAGTCGGCTGCTGTAATGTCCGCGGAGCGAACCTCGGGCCCGATCTCGTCGTTCTCCGGATCGTGAACAAGGACGTCCGCGCCGCGAACGATAGTCCGAGCACCATGGGCGGCCGAGTTGATCAGTCCGACGATCGGATCGGCCTCGGCGACCCGGAATGGATCGAGGGTCGCGATCCCGCCAGCGGAGCCGAGGGCGAGGATCACGATCAAGGCCGCCATCGGGAGCGTGATCCAGCGGAACTTCGCCCGCGGCTCGAGCTCCAAGCGGCGGGCGCGTTCCAGGCCGCCCGAGTAGAACGTCAGCCCGAGGAAGGCCGCGACCTGCGGTGCGCCCACGATAGCCGAGACCGTGAATGCCAGCGACCCGAGCGCGACCACGAATGCGAGGACACCAATCACGATGAGGGTCAGAGGCAGCCAACCGGCGTCGACGCCCAGATGCAGGAATTGGCCGATTCGGACGACGACCTCGAGACCCGCCGACAGCGCGAAGGTCTGGATCGCGCTCGCGACGAACGCGAAGAGGGCGACGACGAGAGCGATGGTCGGCCTTGCTCGGGCCAGGCGGACCGAACGTCGGATGGACTCCGTGGCGCCGACATCGCCGAGCACGATCCCGGTCGCGACATAGCCGAATGGGGCGACGACGAGCGTCGCGATGAACGTCGCGATCAAGCTCGCACCCTGGTTCGAGCCATTGATGCCGCCGAGCAGCAGCAGGACCCCGATCTGCACGACGAGAGTGACGATGCCAACCAACGCGGACGCGGCGACCGCGCGCCAGAAGGACTGTCGGGCCCGAATCGTCGCCTGCCGCAGGGTGAAGGCCTGGTCGCCGGCCCGCGCGGCCAGCAACGAGATCGCGATGAGGCGGCCATCGATCGTCACGGCCAGCCAACCCAGGATCGCGCCGCCGGCGAGCGCCTCGAAACCGAGGAACGCGGCGACCGCCGACCGGTTACCAAGGAGCCCTTGCATCGACTGTACGTCGCTGATCCGGAAATGAACGAGGACCGCAAGCCCGTACATGAGCGTGGGACCAAGGAGGCCGAGCGATAGCAAGCCGATGTACAGCGACGCCCGCCGGAGCTCGGCGCTGCCGGCCGATGCGAGCTGTAGGCCATGGATCACCACGCGGCGCGGGCCGGGCAGCTCATAGGTGCGCAGGCTCGGCGCGGACGCCGAAGCGGGTTCGCCAGGCGGCACCACGCCGCTGGGTTCGCCTGACGGCGCGACCGGAGCGGATGCGGCGAGCGCCTCCGGCTCCGTCATGCGTCCGCGATCGGGGCAGCCAGCGCGAGGAACTCCCCGAGGCGCGTCGTGTCGACGTTGCCCCCCGACAGGACGACGCAAACGCGCTCGCCGGCCCGGACCGGGATCCGTCCGGTCAGCAATGCCGCGAGGGCAGCCGCCCCGGCCGGCTCGAGACTCTGTTTCAGGCGCTCGAGCCCGAATCGAAGGCCCGCGAGAATGGTTGCGTCGTCGATCAGGACGACCTCGTCGACGTACTGCCGGGCCATTGCGAGGCTAGTCTTTCCGGTGAAGGGTGCGTTCAGGCCGTCGGCCACGCTCGTCGGCTTCACCGTCACCGGCTCGCCTGCCTCGAGCCCCTCCGTCATCGCGGCCGATGTGGTCGGCTCCACACCGTAGACACGAACCGACGGGTGACGTTCCTTGACCGCGGCCGAGACGCCGCTGATCAGCCCACCGCCGCCAACACCGACGACGACCACATCGACCTCCGGCAGGTCCTCGATCAGCTCGAGTCCGACCGTGCCGTGGCCGGCGATGACCGCCGCGTCGTCGAACGGATGACAGAACGTCAGGCCCTCCGCCGCCCGGATGCGCTCGGCGGTCGCGACAACGTCGCCCATGAGCTCGCCTTCGAGAACGACTCTCGCGCCGTAGCCGACGCAGGCCGCGACCTTCGAGGGGACGGCGTGCTGGGGCATGACGACCGTGACGCGAACACCCAGGAAGGCCCCCGCGTACGCGTAGCCCTGCGCGGCGTTTCCCGCCGAGAAGCTGATGACCCCGGGGCGCCGCTCCGCGTCGCTCAGCGAGGCAAGCTTGTTCACCATCCCCCGCGGCTTGAAGGAGCCCGTCTTCTGGAGGTGCTCGGCCTTCAGGTAGACCCGGCCATCTCCGATTCTCACGCCCGTGGCCGCTTCCACCACGCGAGCCGCGGTCAAGCTCGAAAGGAGCGCCGTTCGATGGACGGCGCCGGCGATCACCTCACGGGCCGCCTCGATCTGTCCAAGCGTGACGAGTGGGACGTCGCTCACCGCCCGAGGATACAGGTGGCGATGGGTCTCCTTGGTTGCACGATTGCGCAACTGCTGACATACTTTCGGGGATGACACTCGAGCTCG
>JBBQTO010000127.1:0-3203 GCA_038234575.1 Candidatus Limnocylindrales bacterium | reverse complement strand
GGACGCCATCGGGCACACGCCGCTCGTCGGGATCCAGTCGCTGTCGCCGAACCCGAGTGTCCGGCTCTTCGCGAAGCTCGAGGGCGCAAACCCGACGGGCTCGGTGAAGGACCGGATCGCCGAGGCGCTCATCGACGACCTGGAGGCCCGTGGCAAGCTCGGCCCCGGAAAGATCCTCCTCGAATCAACGTCCGGCAATACCGGGATCGCGCTCGCGATGGTCGCCCGGCGGCGCGGCTATCGCGTGACGCTCGTCATGGCCGACAACGTCTCGCCCGAGCGGCGCCAGCTGGTGGAGCTGTATGGCGTGACCGTCGTCGACTCGCCCGGCGCGCTCGGCTCGAACGGCGCGATCGCGATGGCCCGCGAGCTCGCCGCGAGCGATTCGCGCTACGCCCTGGCCGACCAGTACGGCAACGAGGTCAATTCGAAGGCCCACGAGGCATTGACCGGGCCGGAGATCCTCGCGGACTGCCCGGAGATCGACGTGTTCGTGGCGGGCCTCGGGACGAGCGGCACGCTGATGGGTGTCTCGCGCTACCTGCGGCGAGCCAAGCCGGGGGTCCGCGTCATCGCCGCCGAGCCGTTGCCAGGCGCCGGCGTGCAGGGCCTGCGGTCGCTCGACGATGGGTTCGTGCCGGAGATCTTCGATCCGGCCCTGCTCGACGGGAAATATCTCATCTCGAACCGCGAGGCGGTCGTCGGGGTCCGCGAGCTGCTCTCGCGGGAGGGGATCTTCGCCGGCCTCTCGTCCGGGGCGATCGTCGTCGCGACGCGGCGGGTCGCGCGGGAGATGGAGTCCGGCACGATCGTGGCGCTCCTGCCCGATGGCGGCTGGAAATACCTTTCTACCGGCATTTTCACGGCCGATCTCGACGCGGTCGAGGAGGACCTCGAGACGGGGGCAAGCCTGTGGTAGCCACCCGGCGCGAGGCGCGCCCTGGCCCCGAAGCCGCCGCGTCCTCGGCGGATACCTACTACCCCGGAGCCGCCGGCTGGCCGCATCCGGGGCCGCTCGAGGTCGAATGGCCGGCTGGGATGCAGGACCAGATCGTCGCCCACGCGCGCCACGAGGCGCCGAACGAGGCGTGCGGGCTGATTGTCGGCGATCGCGCAGCCGAGGACGGTGGTCGGGCCCTTCGCTGGATCCCGACCCGCAACGCCCTGGCGTCGCCGTACCGCTACGAAATCGACCCCGAGGATCTGCTGCGCGCGACGATCGAAACCGACGACGCTGGCGAGGTGATCTGGGGAATCGTCCACTCCCACGTGGCCTCGCCCGCGCGACCATCGCCAACCGATCTCCGGCAGGCCCTATACCCCGATGCCCTCTACCTCCTCGTGTCGCTCGATTCCGCGGCAGCGGATCCGGCGACCGGCGCCGCGAGCGTCCGCGCCTGGCGAATCGTCGATGGCGGAGTCCACGAGGTCCGGCTTCGATGAGCGAGCACCTGCGTCAGCGGAGGCCCTGCGTGTGTGCGGGGCGAGCGTCGATCGCGGGTCGCTGACCTGCGGCGGCGGCCTCGCCGTCACCCCACCCCATCCCATCCCTTTCGCCTGCTCATTGAGGATTCCTGATGACGTTCCCAGCGCCCAGACAGATCGATCCGCGCGGCCACCGTTTCGGGGGTGGCCTGTCGGCAGCGATCCTCGCTCTCGCCTTCGTGCTCGGAGCTCCCAACCTCGTCCTCGCCATCACCTTGGCGCTCTGGGTCAGCGCGGCCTTCGGCACGCGCTACTCGATCCTCGGCCGACCGTGGCCGTACGTTCGAAGGGCGCTCCGGATCGGCCCGCCACCGGAGCTTGAAGGTGAGTTCCCGCCGCGGTTCGCCCAGGCGTTCGGCGCGGTCGTGCTGACCGTCGTGCTCGCGCTGTTCGCCGTCGGCGCGGCCACGGCTGCGTGGCTGCTGACCGGCGCCGTCGCGGCGCTCCAGACGGTTCTCGCCGTCACCGGCTACTGCCTCGGTTGCCGGCTCTATTTTCTCCACTGGTATGGCCCCGCGCTGTTCGATCGGCTCGCTGCCGCAACGGTTCGGGCGACCGCCAGCTGATCCATTCCACCCCGTCCGGGAATCAAGAAGGAGCCCCAACGTGACCGATTCCAGCCACTCCGCCGATGTCCTCGTGGACGCCGGCTGGGCCCACCAGCACTTGAACGACCCCAAGGTCCGCTTCGTCGAGGTCGACGTCGATACGAGTGCCTATGAGGAGGGCCACCTCCCGGGCGCGATCGCCTGGAACTGGACGAGCCAGCTCTCCGACGGCATCCGCCGCGACGTCGCCGGTCGCGAGGATTTCAGCAAGCTCCTCAGCGAATCCGGGATCGACAGGGACACGACGATCGTCCTCTACGGCGACAACAACAACTGGTTCGCCGCGTGGGCGTACTGGCAGCTGCAGCTGTACGCGCACCCCGATGTCCGGCTGCTCGACGGTGGGCGCAAGTACTGGCTCGCCCAGGGCCTGCCGACGACGACCGACGTCCCGTCCTACGCGCCGACCGGTTACGAGCTCGGCGAGCCCGACTTCACCCTCCGGGCGTTCCGGGACGACGTGCTCGGCGCTCTCGATCAGCCCGATCTCGGGTTGGTCGACGTTCGAAGCCCGGCGGAATACGCCGGTGAGCTCCTCGCCCCGGCGGGCATCACGAACGAGGGCGCCCAGCGGCCCGGCCACATCCCCGGCGCGGCCTCGATCCCATGGGCCCAGACCGTGACCGAGGAGGGCACCTTCAAGAGCGCCGACGAGCTCCGCGAGCTCTACCGTTCGAAGGGCATCACCGAGGACAAGGACATCATCGCGTATTGCCGGATCGGCGAGCGCTCGTCGCACACGTGGTTCGTCCTGCACGAGCTCCTGGGGTTCAACCGGGTCCGCAACTACGACGGCTCGTGGACGGAGTGGGGGACCCTCGTCGGCGTGCCGATCGAGAAGGGCGTGCCGGCGGCCGTCGCCGGTTGATTCGCATCCGGTCGGGCGTGCTTCAAGCGCGTCCGGCCAACGCCTCCACGAGCGCCGCCTCGGTCGGAGTGGAACCAAGCCCGAGGCGGGAGCCCACGCGCGCGGCAAGCGGCGGCTCGAGGTACGTCGATTCGAGCGTGGGCCACGCCGTCTCGGCGAACACCGCTGCGGGCGGACCGTCGAGGAGGATCCGGCCCGCCCCCATCACGATCACCCGCTCGAACGTTTCGGCGACGAACCGC
>JBBQTO010000126.1:0-3624 GCA_038234575.1 Candidatus Limnocylindrales bacterium | reverse complement strand
TACGTGAACGAGATCGCCGAGCACGGTCCCGAGGAAACCCGTGCGATCTACGGCGATGCAAAGCTGCCGCGGCTGACCGAGCTCAAGCGCGCCTGGGATCCCGACAACGTCTTCCACCTGAACCACAACATCGCGCCCTAGCGTCGCGCTCGACGCTACCCCAACGCGGCGAGATTCTCGAACAACCTCGCCGAGCAGCGCTATCTCGCGAAGCGCGGCGCGGGATTGAGAAGCCAGGGCGGACAGCCGCTCAGCGCATGACGTCGTCGTCATGGCAGACGCCGGGGCGTACGCTTCGTGTGCCGGCAATGCTCGGCCTCGGGGGGTGGATAGGATGGGAAGAAGCCGATAGGGGCAGGAGGGGTCTGATGAAACGACTCTCACTCATCGTGGTGGGGCTCATCCTCCTTGCCTGGGCCATGCCGGTTGCGGCCGCGTCTCCCACGCGCGAGTACGCACCGCTGCCTGACCTGATTGAGGACACGACGTCGTGCGGCTATCTCGTGGACGTCACATTCCCGATCAATCGGGAGTACGCACTGTCGTTCTACGACAACGCCGGCAACCTCATCCGAATCGAGATCACCGGGCATCTCGTTGTGACGTTCACGAATCCGGCAAATCACAGGTCGGTGACCGCCAATATCTCCGGGCCGACGCGCATAGGCATCGCGAATGGCACGTTCGAGTCACTCGGTCGCGGCGGCGGCCCGCTGCCGAACTTCGACGGACTCGTCCTCTTTGCCGGGCGGACGGGCTCTGCCGGAATCCACGGTCACCTCTTCCTGGACGTCTGCGCGGCCCTTGCCTGAGGTCAGGGTTCCGAGATACCACGTCTGACCCAACGCACGCCCGACCCGACCCCGGACGTCGACCCAAGGACCCAATTTGTGTCGTATGCACACCCGAGGAGCGTTAGGTCACCTCTCATCGCCTTGATGAGCGACGTGCCGATGCCCACGAGCGATTCGCCCCGCTGGCTAAGCACGAATTGCCCCCAGGCGGGACGAGTCGGGCTGGCCCCGACGCTGGATCGGACGAACAACCGGCTCTAACGCTCCCGGGGCGAGCGTCTGACACAGTTTCGGCCGCCCGGACGGCTTCAATCGGGTCGAGCCACCGCTAGCCCACGAAGGTCAGGCTAGCCTTGCGTGCGCCACGGCCTCAGCGCCGAACTGCAACGAGCTGGATCGGGCTGAGGCCCTCGTCGTCGCGGTCCTTCATCGAGAACGCCGCGTACAGGTACTCGCACATCACAAGCTGCTCGAGCGCGGCGGCCTTACTCAGCGTGTAGATGAGCGCCTCGCCGTGCTGGAGGATCATCGTCGGCGCGCCCGGATCCGAGCCTCCGCGCGGCGAAAGGAGCTCCATGAGCCGGCCCCCGGGGGTCGCGGTCACGCTCAGCCGCCTACCCGCGCCGGCGGAGCGGGTTCCGGGGGTCGACGACATGGATCGGGTCGACCTCCTTGCGCCCGCAGTGGAGCCCCGACGGCAGGAGCGCGAGGCAATAGCTCGCGTGGCCGTAGCCGGGCTTGTACGGATGTGGCCGCTCGTTCGTCTCGGACCGATCGACGCCCTTTCTCCCAAACACGATCCCAAGTCTAGGTCGGCTAGCCTTGGGCGCGTCATCATCACGAGATGAAGATCGCCATGCGTGACCGCTACGGCGGCCCCGAGCTCGTGCAGATCCGCGATGTCGATCGACCCGTCCCGACCAAGGACCAGGTGCTCGTCCGAGTGCATGCGGCGTCGGTGAACCGGGCCGATCTCGACGGCCTTCGCCCGCGGTGGCAGTTCCTGCGCCTCTTCTACGGGATCCGCCGGCCGCGCAGCAAGACCCTCGGGCTCGATATCGCCGGCGTCGTGGAGGCGATCGGGCCCGACGCCAGGGACCTGAAGGTGGGCGACCGAGTCTTCGCGGACCTGTATTCGTGGGGTCAGGCCGGCTTCGCCGAGTACGTCTGTGCCCGCGAGCGCGCCTTCCAGCCGATGCCGGCCGGCATGAGGTTCGAGGAGGCTGCCAGCCTCCCGCACTCGGCGCTGCTCGCGCTCCAGGGGCTCCAGCTCCGGAACGGCCGCTCCGTGAAGCCCGGGGACAAGGTCCTGATCGTTGGCGCATCAGGCAACGTGGGGCCATTCGCCGTCCAGATCGCGAAGTCCATGGGCGCCGAGGTGACCGGCGTGTGCCGGGCGCAGAAGATGGACTTCGTGCGCTCGCTCGGCGCCGATCACGTGATCGACTACACGACCACCGATTACCGACGGACCGGCCCGTACGACTGGATCATCGATGTCGATGCGCACCATCCCACGATCACGAATCGCCGCGCCCTCCAGCCCGACGGCGTGTACCTCGCGATGGGCGGCTCGACCGCCTGGATGGTGACCTCCGTCGTCGTCCTGCCGTTCAAGCGGCTGCTCATCGGACACCGCCGGATGGGCATGCTCCTGAGCTGGCGTCCGTTCCACCGCGACGACGTCGCGAAGCTCAATGAGCTCGTCCATGCCGGCGTCGTCAGACCCCGCATCGATCGACGCTATCCCCTGGCCGAGATCGTCGGCGCCCTCCGCTACGTCGACGAAGGCCGCAACGTGGGCAAGGTGGTCATCACGGTTCGCGATGACTGACATGCTCCGGGTGATCCTCGAGATCGGCAAGAAGCGCCGGGTCGTGGCGGGTGCCATGGACTGGCCCGGGCTCGATCGATGGGGGACCTCGGAGGACGATGCAATAGCGAAGCTGTCGTCCTACATCCCGAGGTATGCCGCCGTCGCCGACCGCGCGGGCGTGACGGGCGTGTTCGGGCGGGCGCGTGACGTCGATGTGGTCGAACGCGTGCCCGGGTCGAGCTCGACCGATCCAGTTCCTCATCCGCCGAACCGCCCACCACGTGATGGATCACGCCTGGGAGATGGAGGACCGGGACCCAGCCGGCGACGATCGGAACTCTACGCTATCAAGGGAGGGGACATGAATGCCAATGCCGGTTCGGCAGCGCGCGCGCTCGATGAGATCCTGGTGGCGGCGCGGCTGCAGCAGGCGGTGTCCGTCGCGGCGAACCTCGGCATTCCCGACGTTATTGCCGACGAGACGCGAAGCCTCTCGAGCATCGCGGCAGCAATCGGCGCGCACGAGGACGCGCTTTACCGGCTGCTTGGCACGCTGGCAGCCGGAGGGATCCTCCACGAAGAAGCAGGTCGATCCTTCCGGTTGACCGACCTCGGTGAGCTGCTGCGGTCGGATCTGGCGGGCTCGAAACGGGACTGGGCGATCCTCATCGGCAAGCCGTACGTCCGCGAGGCGTGGTCAAATCTGGAGCATTCGATTCGCACCGGTGAGAATGCCTTCGCGGCGCTGTACGGCGAGAGCGTCTGGTCGTGGCGGTCGTCGCACCCGGAGGAACAGGCGAGCTTCGATCGCGCGATGGCTGGTAACAGCAGTGCGGTCGCCCAGGCGGTCGCCGAGGCGTTCGACTTCGGGCCGCTCGAGACGGTCGTCGACGTCGGTGGCGGGACCGGGACCCTCCTCGCCGCGATCCTCCGACGTCACCCGGGCTTGCACGGGACCGTGTTCGATCAGCCGGATGTCGCAGTCAGCGACGCGACGCGGGCCGTCCTCAAGCG
>JBBQTO010000125.1:0-3702 GCA_038234575.1 Candidatus Limnocylindrales bacterium | reverse complement strand
GCCGAAGCGTTCGGCCTCGTTGCGGTAGATCCCCATCTCGTCGGCGAGGCGCTCCGAATAGAGGCCCCAGCCCTCGACGTAGGCCCCGCCGGCGAACCGCGAGCCGAACCGGCGGAAGCGGTTGAGGTCGGTGTTCTCGCTCTCGAGGGAGATCTGGAAGTGGTGGCCCGGCGTGGCCTCGTGATAGGTCGTGGAGGCGAGCTTCGAATACGTCCGGGTCGGCAGGTCATAGGCGTTGACGTAGTACGTCCCGGGGCGTGTCGTGTCCGCCGAGGGCGGGTAGTAGTACGCGAAGGGCGCGTCCCGTTCCTTGAACTCCTCCACGGCAAGCACGCGGCAGGCTGACCGGGGCACCTTTCGGAACATCGATGGGGCAGCTGCATTGGCCCGCTCGATGTCCTCCATCGCCCGGCCGACGAGCTCTTCGCGGGTGGTTGGGACGTTCGCGGGATCCGCGGCGAGCGAGGCGCGATAAGCGCTCGTGCCGTCGCCGAAGCCGGCGGCTCGCGAAATCGCCCGCCGTTCGGCCTCGATCTGCTCGATCTCGACGAGGCCGCTCTCGTGGACCTCTCGCGGGTCGAGCTGGAGCGTCGTCCAGCGCAGGATCTGGGTGCGATAGATGGCCTCGCCGTTGGGCGCGGACCAGATACCAGGCTCGGTTCGCGTGGCAGCGAGGTAGTCGCCCTTCAGGGCCTCGAGGAACGCGGCGTCGGCCGGGTAGACCTCGTCGCGAACGATGGCGCGTATGGCCTCGCGATCCGCGTCCGAGGCGACCTGCACGAGGGACGGGATGACTGCCTGCTCGATCGGGGTTGCGAGCATCCGCTCGATCTGGGCGATCGTCCGCTCGGCGACGATTCGAGGGGCGGTCAGGCCGCTCGCCAGGGCCTCGTGCAGGAGCTCCGTGTTGGCGGCCATGTAGGCCGGGTAAGCGTGCAGGCGGGCGACGAACTTCTCGAGCCGCTCGGGCGTGTCGGCTGCTTGGAACTGGCAGACCTGCGGCAACAGGGTCTGCGGTCCACCCATCTGGTCCACGACCTGGAGGGTGTCGATCCGCTGCTCGTCCTCGACGAGGAAGATCTCGGCGATGACGCGAAGCATGTCGCGGGTGATCCGGTCCTCGACGCCGAGCCCTTCGTCCGGGATGGCCTCGGCGGCGCGCTGCATATCGTGGGCGAACCCGCGGGCGTCTTCGCGGCCCTGCGGGCCTGGGTCGGGCAGGCGATCGTCGTAGCGGGTGTCACCGTTGACGGTGGCGCTGATCGGGCTGAGCTCGAGGAAGCGCTCCCAGAAGCCGTCGGCGAGCTGGTCGACGGCGGAGCTCTGCTGTGGCAAGAACGTCCCCTTCTAATGAGGTCGCCTAGCCTACCGCCTTCGGTGGATCTGGCCGGTCCATGCGTTCGGGCCGATCGAAGAGGCCCATCTGCTCGCCGCGGCGATCGATCGGCGGATCGAGCCCGAGGTACGACTCGAGGGAGCCGAGGTCGAGCGGCCCTCGGGCCAGCCAGGCGCGCAGGTGCGGCCACTGGATCACGTGCCAATTAGCTTCTTCGATGGCGGCCCGCAAGACCGGCGACGCCTCGAGCTTGTGCCTCGCGAGCTCCGTCCGCTCCGACGGGATCGCGAGAATCCGGGCCAGGCCGTCGTCGTTCGGGATCCGAGCGTGCCGCCGAAGCAGGACGTCGCCGAGCATCGCGGTCCACTCGACCTCGAACATGACCGCCGCGCGGCCGCGGCGGTACCAGATGCAGTCGACGGCCTCGATGTCCTCGGCCGGCGCTCGTGACAGTGAGGGCAGCCACGGATCACGCTCGCGCTCGTCCAGGTAGTCGGCCAGGATCCGATCGCCGATCCGGCGGCCCTGCTCCCGCCGCCCGAGCCACACGTTCATCCCGAGCCGGTGTCCGCCGTTCGCGAGAAGGGCGAGGAGCTCCGTGTGCTCCGCCGTTCGACCCCGGAGGTCCTCGTTCGTGATCAGCTTCTCGGCCGTCGACGCCGGGCTCCGATAGCTCGCGAGGCAGGCGCGAACGAGGGCCTCGTCGGGCAGGTCGTGCCCCGAGAAGAGCGACGCGACGCGTTCGAAGAAGGCCGTCTCGGCGATGGGGCCGGCTGTCGACAGGAGGCTGTAGACGGCCCACTCGACGCGATCCGCGAGCGGGACGGCCGCCGCCTCGCGATCCTCAGGCTCGCCGAGCCACCAACGCCCGGTCTCGATCTCGACGACGCGCCGCTGGCCGGGCCGGGTCAGCTCATCGCGGACGAGGGCCAGCACGCGGTCGACGGGATCGGGCGCCGCCACGTGAGCGAGATTCGCGGTCCCCCGGATCGACGGCTCGCGGACGCTTCGGCGGCCGCGCGGGGCCGCCGATCCCCGGATGCCACGACTCGGCACGTCCCCCGGATCGGGAGCGTTCGATCGGATCCCGCCGAAGTTCGGCTCCGGAGGCTCCGGTGGCGGGGCGGCATCTGCCTCGGCCGAGCCTGTACCGGCATCCGCACCCGTGCCCGGACGCCGTCGTTCT
Source organism: Candidatus Limnocylindrales bacterium (assembly GCA_038234575.1). Classification (GTDB taxonomy): domain Bacteria; phylum Chloroflexota; class Limnocylindria; order Limnocylindrales; family CSP1-4; genus UBA5189. The sequence goes on along the minus strand of JBBQTO010000125.1, from coordinate 1,180 downwards.
GGGGCGACGAGCCGCCGGAGCTGGCCCGATCGATCGAGCCCCACCAGGATCTCGCCGAGGAGCCGCTCGTAGCGAGCCGGCTCGCCGCGAGCGCGAAGCACGTCGACCGCAGTCTCCTGGATCGATCGGGCGGCCTCCACGGCCGAGAACGGCCGGGCGTCGATCCGCTCGGGCGGCGCGAACAGACCGGGCCCCGGCACGAGGTCCGGATCGCCTCGATCGCCCGGATCGGACTCGAGGAGCACGTTGCTGCGCGTCCTCGGTCCCGGCGGCAGCGTCCCGCCGGGCGGAACGAGCTCGACGATCCCGCCGACCTCCTCGTCCGGTTCGGAGAGCCGCGCCTCGACGAGGCGGTAGCCGGCACCGACGCCGCCGAGCGTCGCGGCGACCAGCGCCTCGGGTCCACCGCTCTCGAGCAGCAGCACGACCCGCGCGTCGCGGGCGAGATGCGGCGCGACGGCATCGAGGGACCGGCGGAGGGCCGTGGCCTGCCACGACCACGGCGCCCGGATGGCCGTGCCGAGGAGGGGCTCGAGTGGCAGCAGCGAGGCGGCCTCGCGGCCGAGCGCCCAGCACGTCCCGTGGTAGGCCGCACCGAGCCGCTCCTGGCTGAAGCGTGCCGGCGGCTGGCCGAGGACGAGGCGGATTCGGGGCCGCAACGGAGCCCGGCCACCGGGCTCACGGAGCGGTTCGCGCGCCTCGGCGGTGAGCGTCCCGAGGGCGGCGGGTGTCATGACGCGGATGACCGCCGTCGAAGGTCCTTCGACGAGGCTCCGCAGGTCGGTCCCGAGGCGAGCCTCCAGCGGCCCGGTCGAGGCGCTCTCGAGGCGTTGGACGAAGGATCGGACGGTCCGGTAGCCCTCCTCGAACGACAGCCACGGGTTGCGCTCGCGCCACGGGTCGGGAAGCGGGGTCCGGATCGTACCGGCGGCGATGCGGAGGCTCGGGATCCGGCCCGGTCCGCCGCCGAGCCGACTCGCCGGCAGGACGGCGTGGAGAAATGCAAGCCGGAGGGCCGACTCGACCGGCGCGGCCCGCAGGTCGCCATCGATGCGGTCGAGGATCGCCGTGAGGCCGACAAGCTGCCGATCGGTATGCAGGTCGAGGATCGCCCGGACGAGCCCGTCGCCCCCATCGGGGACAGGGAACCGTTCGCGCAGTCGGCGACGGACCGCCGCCG
>JBBQTO010000124.1:0-4068 GCA_038234575.1 Candidatus Limnocylindrales bacterium | reverse complement strand
GGCCTTCACGGCGCAGTAGTCGAACTCGATCCCCTGCCCGATCCGGACGGGGCCGCTGCCGATCACGAGCGCGGCGGGACGGGTCACCGGGGCGGCCTCGGGGGCCGAGCCGGTCGCGGCATACGTCGCGTAGAAGTAGGGTGTCTCCGCGGCGAACTCGGCGGCACACGTGTCGACCATCGCATAGCCCGGCACGAGGCCGAGGGCCTTTCGGGCTGATCGGATCGCCGTCGGTGTCGCGCCCGCGAGCACACCGATTTCGCGATCGCCGAACCCGGCCCGCTTGACCGTCGCGAGCAGCGTGATCGCCGGCCCGTCGCCGGCGTCGAGCAGCCGCATGCCGAACCGGCGGATCTCATCCTCGAGGGCAACGTTGCGAGCCAGCTCCGCGAGGAACCACGGCGCGATCCCCGTCGCGACGCCGACCGCGCTCTCCGGGACGCCGCGTCGAAAGAGCGCCAGGATCCGCCACAGTCGGTCGTCGGAGGGCGCGAGGAACCGCTTCAGCACGATCGGCGCGGCGGTCCGCTGCGCGTGACGGGTGGACTCGCACGCTTCGCCGCGTTCATCGATCCAGCGAATCGGCCCGTTCTCGTCGTCGTGATCGCGATCCCCCGACTCTCCGCCGCTTCCGAGCACGGCTTCGAGATAGGTGAGCACTGGCGGCCACATGGGATCCTCGGCGAGGGGGCCGGCACCGGCCTGCTCGAGGCCCCGCAGCGCCTTGTTGAGCGCGGCGCCGAAGGTGCGGTCGATCGCCATGACCTCGCCGGTGGCCTTCATCTGGCTGCCGAGGGACCGATCCGCCGTCGGGAACTTGTCGAACGGGAAGCGCGGCAGCTTGACCACGACGTAGTCGAGTGCCGGCTCGAAGGCGGCGACGGTCGTGCCCGTGACGACGTTCGGGATCTCGGCCAGCCGCCGCCCGACCGCGATCTGGGCCGCGACCCTGGCGATCGGGTAGCCCGTCGCCTTCGACGCCAGCGCGGAGGATCGCGAGACCCGGGGGTTGACCTCGATGACCGCGTACTCCGCCGAGTCAGGCGACAGCGCGAACTGGACGTTGCAGCCACCCTCGACGCCGAGCGCCCGGATGATCGCGAGAGCGGCGCTTCGAAGGCGCTGGTGGACCGCGTCGGTGAGCGTCTGCACCGGCGCGACGACGATCGAGTCGCCCGTGTGGATGCCGAGCGGATCGACGTTCTCCATCGAGCACACGGCAATGCAGGTGTCGTCCGCGTCGCGCATGACCTCGTACTCGACCTCCTGCCAGCCGACGAGGCACTGCTCGACCATCACCTGGCCGATCGGGCTCGCCCGCAGGCCGGCCCGGATCCGCTCCCGGTACGCCGCCTCGGTTTCGACGATCCCGCCGCCGGTGCCACCGAGGGTGAACGCGGGTCGGATGATCGCCGGCAGCCCGATCGCCGCGAGGGCCGCGTCGGCGGCTGCGCGCCGCTCCGCCTCGCTCTCACCCTCGACGATCGCGGATGGCGCATAGGGCTGGCCGATCCGGTCGAGGAGGTCGCGAAACGCCTCGCGGTCCTCGGCCATCTCGATGGCCCGCAGCGGCGTTCCGAGCAGCCGGACCTTCCAGCGATCGAGCACGCCCGCCTTCGCGAGATCCATCGCGAGGTTGAGCGCGGTCTGGCCCCCGAGGCCCGCGAGCAGGCCTTCGGGGCGCTCCCGGGCAATCACCGCCTCGACCGCCTCGACCGTGAGCGGCTCGAGGTAGACCGCGTCCGCGACGTCGGGGTCGGTCATGATCGTCGCCGGGTTCGAGTTCACCAGGATCGTCCGGACGCCCTCGGCGCGAAGCGCTCGGCAGGCCTGGGTCCCGGCGTAGTCGAACTCGGCGGCCTGGCCGATGACGACAGGTCCGGACCCCAGGATCAGGACCGACGCGGGCTTCGGCCCGCTCATCGGGCCGTCATCTCGCCGCCGCGGCGGCGAGGAACCGATCGAAGACCGCCAGCGCGTCGAGCGGGCCCGGCGCCCCCTCGGGGTGGTACTGGACCGTCTCGATCGGCTTCTCGCGGTGGCGGAGGCCCTCCACGGAGCGATCGTTCAGGTTGACCTGGCTGACGCGGAAGCCGCTCGCTGCCGGCAGCGTGTCGCCTACGACCTGGACCTCGTGGTTCTGGGCGGTCACCTGGACAAGACCGCTGTCGAGGTCGTGGACCGGGTGGTTCGCGCCGTGGTGGCCGAACCGAAGCCGCCGCGTCTCGGCACCCGCGGCGCGACCGACGATCTGGTGACCCAGGCAGATCCCGAGCAGCGGACGCCCGTCGTCGATGATCGCCCGGGCGACCGAGACCGGGCCATCGAGCCGCGCCGGGTCGCCCGGGCCGGGCGAGAGCACGACGCCATCGAGGTCCGCCGACAGGACGTCCATTCGCGTCGCCGTGTGCGGCAGGATCCGGACGCGGGCGCCACGGCGGCGGAGGCTCCGGACGATGTTCGCCTTGAGGCCGAGGTCGACGATGCCGATGAGCGGGCCGTCCTCGGCCGGATCGCCGATCTCCCTCACGGCCGCAGGCGAGACCTGGCCGACGAAGTCCTGGTCCTCCCAGCGCTCCACGGCCCGCGCGCGATTCACCGCGGCTTTTCGATCGAGGGCTCTGGGCTCGAGGATGATTCCACGCAGGCTGCCGTTCGCGCGAAGGTGGCGCGCCAGGGCCCGCGTGTCGACGCCGGCGATGGCCGGGATCCCGTTGGTTCGGAGGAGCGCGGCAAGCTGGCGCGCGTCATCAAGGATCGCAGCCGTCGCGTTCGCGACGACGAGGCCGCGCAGCCAGGGTCGGATCGATTGGTCGTCATCGATGAGCCGGCCGTAATTGCCGATCAGTGGGTACGTCATCACGACGACCTGGCCGGCGTAGGAGGGATCGGTGCAGACCTCCTGGTAGCCGGTTTGGCTCGTGTTCACGACGAGGTCGCCGCCGGCCGCGATGGGCGTACCGAAGGCGACGCCGGGAAAGACGGAGCCGTCCTCGAGGGCGAGGAGGGCGGGGCCGAGATCGCCGATTCTGGAATCCACCACGGAGCTCGATCGGGGCGCGGGTGGCGCGATCACGCGGGCACGGCAACGCTGGCCATCGAGCCTCCTTCCCGGCCTCACGGGACCGGCTGACCGGCCTCACAGGACCGGATTCAAGGACTCCGCGAAGGGTAGCACCGCGAGTCAGCGGTCGGCCCGTGCTCGTCTGCGGATCGTTGCCTGGGCGGCCAGCCGACCCGCCATCGCCGGGGGAACAATGACGTGCTGAATGGTCGCCCAGTGCGGCTGAGGGTGTCGCGAACACGCACCAAGCGCAGCCCCACGGGCGACAGTCCAAATGTCGCGCGGGCGACAATCGGGCGCCAGACAGCACGATGCCCGTGGGCGGGGGGCCACCCTCCGGGCATCGCACTGGTCCACTGAATCGGGAGCGTGAAAGCCCTTCCTCACACCCGTCAGCCGGACGGTCCACCAGTGGCGTACTGGCGGGCCAGGCGCGGGACTGTAGAGGGTTGTCAGGTGGTCGGGCATTAGGTTGAACCACCTATTGCTCGAACGTGGGCGCGAACTCGCTCTCTTCGAGGGTGGTTCCCCAACGCACCACGGTGGGGCCAGTACGAGCGATCGCAAGGTTGCGTGACAGTTCGCCTGCTTAGGTTCGGGCGATGAGGGCCGATCGCGAGTTCGCCGAGTGCGCCGACTGCGGAAGGATGACCCGATCGTTCTCGCGTGCGGAGCGAGATGGGCGTCCGGTCGTCGTGTGCCGCCGCCCGAATGGTTGCAATCGGGAGACTGCCCTGATTCGGGCCTCGCCGCAGCCGCAGCGAACGGCTGCCACGGAATAGGCGAAACGACCTATTGGGTCCGCCGGGCAATCGTGACTACCTTGGTGGGACGCTTCGCGCTTCTTCCCTTGGACCGGACCGGCGCGGAGCGAATAAGGCCGACGTAGGGGCCTTGGTCCCGCCTCGAGCCGGGGGACGAGGTGGGCGGTCGCCAGGGCCCCTCCTCGGCTGTCTGTGGTGAGCCAGCAGGGACTTGAACCCTGAACCCGCAGATTAAGAGTC
>JBBQTO010000123.1:0-4233 GCA_038234575.1 Candidatus Limnocylindrales bacterium | reverse complement strand
GGGCGGCCGCTGCGAGAACTGCAAGGGCGACGGGATCATCAAGATCGAGATGCAGTTCCTGCCGGACGTCTACGTCCCGTGCGAGGTCTGCAAGGGCAAGCGCTACAACCGCGAGGCCCTCGAGGTCCACTACAAGGGCCGCTCGATCGCGGACGTGCTCGAGATGACGGTCGAGGAGGCCGTCGAGTTCTTTGCGCCGGTCCCCAAGATCGCGACGAAGCTGCGAACGCTGAACGACGTCGGCCTCGGCTATGTGCACCTTGGCCAGCCGGCCACGACGCTCTCGGGCGGCGAGGCGCAGCGGGTGAAGCTCTCGACCGAGCTGTCTAGGCGGGCGACCGGCCGGACCCTGTACGTCCTCGATGAGCCCACCACGGGACTCCACTTCGCGGACGTCGAGAAGCTCCTCGAGGTGCTCCATCGGCTCGTCGACACGGGCAACACGATCGTCGTCATCGAGCACAACCTCGACGTGATCAAGACCGCCGACTGGATCGTCGACCTTGGCCCGGAGGGTGGCGCGCGCGGCGGTCGGATCATTGCCGAGGGGACTCCGGAGAAGGTCGCCGGGACGCCGGGCTCCGCCACCGGTGAGTACCTCGCCCGGGTGCTCCGCGGTGAGCCGCTCGTTCCGCTCTCGGATGTCACCTTTGCCGAGGCCGCCGGCCGGGTCACGGCCGTGGCCCGTCAGCGATCCGAGACGAACGGGACCGGCGGCGGCGAGCATTCCGCGCCGGAGCCCGCCACGGAGCGAGTCGCGCCCGCGCCCAAGCCCGAGACTACGAAGGTCGCCGTCGGCGCCCGGCGGCGTGGCTGAGCCGTCGCGGGAACCCGGCCCGGCCCGCCACGAGCTGCCGGAGCTCGACGCGGCCGCCCTCGAAGCCGCGCGGGCGGCGGACCGACTGCTCCTGGCGGCGCGAGCATTCGGCGCCGACCGCTGGATCCGCTACGTGACCCCGCTCCCGGATCGGCTGCGCGACGACCCGATTCCGTCCCTCCGCCTCGCGGCACGGCAGGCGAGGGCGGGCTACGGTCCGAAGGATTCGATTCGGGATAGCCTGCCCCCTGACGTGACGGAGCCGTTCCTCGAAGCGATCGATCGGCTCCTCAAGGCCATCGCCAGGCACGACGCCCACCGCGACTGAGGCGCGTTCGCCGAGCGCGCCCCAATCGCGCGAGGGAACTCCAACGGAGCCACGACCGTCAACCAGCCACATCGCCGGTCAGATACGGCCAGGAGGCTTCTCAGATGTCCGAATCCCGCAGGCTTGTCGCTCGAACGGCAGCCATCGCATCGATCGCAGTGCTGGCGCTCGTGGTCGTCGCCCCGGTCGTCACGAGTTGGCGGCCCTCCGGCGTCGCCCGTGCCGCCACGCCGGCGGATCCCGTCCACGGCATCACGGTCCAGGGGACCGGCAAGATCACGCTCACGCCGGACCTCGCGCGGATCAACGTCGGCGTGACGTTCCAGGGCGCGACCGCCGCCAAGGCCCAGGGCGGTGCGAGTACCGGAATGGCCCGGATCATCGCCGCCATCAAGGCGACGGGCATCGCGGACGCCGATCTCGCGAGCCAGTGGGTCTCCCTCCAGCCGCAATACGACTACAGCAGCCAGGGCAGCGTCCCACCTCGCGTCATCGGCTTCCAGGCCAACCAGAGCCTCTCGATCAAGGTCCACAAGATCGAGACGTCGGGCGACGTGATCGACGCGGCCGTCGGCGCCGGCGCGACCGACGTCGGTGGGATCAGTTTCTCCGTCAGCGATCCGGCCGCGGCCACGGCCCAGGCTCGGACTTGCGGCCATCACCGACGCCAAGACGCGGGCGAAGTCCCTGGCCGATGCGGCCGGTGTCTCGCTGGGCGCGGCGATCTCGATCACCGAGGTCAGCTCGCCGTCGGTCGTCCCGTATCCCTACCTCGACAAGAGCGCTGCCGCCGGCGCGCCGAGCAACCCGACTCCAATCCAGGTCGGCACGACCGAGGTTGAGGTCGACGTTCAGGTGACCTTCTCGATCGGCTGACCGACGATCCCGAGGTCCGCGGGATCGAACGCCTCGAGCAGGAACTGCGAGGGCGCGCCGGGGTCGTAGACGAGCGTCAGGCTCCGTCGGGCCCGCGTCCAGGCTACGTAAGCGAGCCGCCGCTCCTCCTCCATTGCGCGGTCGGGGTCCTCGGCGTCAGCGATCGAGCGGGCGCTCGGGAAACGGCCGGCATCGAGGCCGATGACGGCGACGTGATCAAACTCAAGCCCCTTGGTGCCATGGGCCGTCGCGAGAGTGAGTGGGGCATCCTCCCGGCGCAGCTCGCCGAGCGCCGTCCGGGTTGCGTCGATCGCCCGCCGCAGGCCCTCGAGGCTGCGATGTGCGGCGGCCCAACCGAGGAGCGCAGCGGCGATCTCTGACGGTCGAAAGGCGGCCTCGGACTCGGCGCGGTCCTGTCGGCGAGCCGCGGCGGAACGGACCGCGCCAAGCCCGCGGAGGAGCTGAGCGGCTGACGGGACGGGAGGCATCCCTCGGCTCGACGCGGTTGCATCGAGATCCAGCGCATCGAGCAGCTCGTCGACCAGTGGCGACTCGACCGGGAACACGAGATCCGGCGCGCGGAAGGCGAGGCCGAGGCGAATCGCCGCGACCGCGGCCGGCAGGAGCTCCCGGTTCGTTCGGGCAAGGACGGCTCGGGTGCCGCCGTTCACCCGGCCGGCGTTCGCGGTGACGCCGTTCGTGCCGGCCGCGTCGAGCGGCGGCCAAGAAGTCAGCACCGCGGCAACACGATCGACGTCGTCGGCCGCGGAGGAAGCGAGGATGAGCGATCCCGTGGCTGCCGGCCGAGGGCGAATCACCTTCGCGAACCGCTCGGTGTTGTGCTCGATCAGGCGGACGGATCGCGTCAGCACCGGCTCCGGGCAGCGATAGTTCGTCTCAAGGTCCACCCGCGTGAGGCCTGGCAGCGCCTCCTCGGCCAGACCAAGGAGGCGACGGACATCGGCGAGCCGCCAGCCGTAGATCGATTGGTCGTCGTCGCCGACGAGGAAGATCCGATTCGCGGGTGCGGCGACCAACAGGGCGAGCCGCAACTGACTCCGATCGAGGTCCTGCGCCTCATCGATGAGCAGGTGGGTGCAGCGGACCCGCCACGCGGCCAGAGCCGCCGCGTCCGACGCGAGCAGGCGCAACGACCGCGCGACGAGGTCGTCGAAGTCGAGGCCGCCGCGCCGAGCGATCTCCGCCTCATACGCGGCATACGTCCGCGCGACGAGGCCCGCCTGCGGATCGGCCTCGATGGCCGCCGGATCAACATCGAGGTCGAGCTTCAGACGCGAGATGACCGTGTCGAGGCGGCGGCGATCCGCGATCGGCATCTTCGGCCGAACCTCCCGGAGGATCTCGTCGCGATCCACCAGCGGAGAGATGGCCCGGCCAGCGGCCCGAAGGATCTCCATCCCGAGGGCATGGAACGTGCGTATCCGGATGCGGTCTGCGAGGCCAGGACCCAGCGGATCGAGCGCAGCGCCCACCCGCTCGCGAAGCTCTTCCGCGGCCCGTCGGTTGAACGTCACGGCACAGATCGATTCGGGCTCGGCGCCGCCATCGACGAGCCAGGCGATTCGAGCGACCAAGGTCGTGGTCTTGCCGGACCCGGCGGGCGCGACACACAGGACCGGACCCGGAGGCGCGATCGCGGCCGCCCGTTGATCGGCCTGGAGTCGGGCGAGACGCTCGACGACAGCGGGATGGCCAGCCATGCTCGGTAGTTTCGGTGGAGCGGCTTTGCGGCCAGTCACCGCGGCTCCCGAGCGAGCCGGGGGCACCCTCGTCGGCTGCTAGAGTCGCGGCGATGGAGGGCCGCAGCGTCACCGAGGGCGAGCTCGTGGCGCCCGACGCCATCGACCCGGGCGATGACCCGTACGACGCCGACATGCCGCCGACGTCGCCGTCGGAGCTGCGACGCTTCGACCGGCTGCTGGCCGGGGTCGTCCTCGGACTGACAGTCCTGAGCTTCTTCTCGCTGCTACCGGGTCCGGTCTTCGAGATCCGCAGCTCGAGCCTGGATCTCGTGCTCAACACGCTGACCGTCGTCGCCGCCGCCGGCGCGGCCGCGCTGGCCTGGATCCGCTACCGGATCGAGCGGGAGCTCTCGGCCCTGTACGAGACCTCGGCATTCGTGGTCCTCTTCTCGACCCGGGCGCTCCTCATCGGCATCGCGATCGCGGGCCATCCCGAGCGCATTGGGCTC
>JBBQTO010000122.1:0-4258 GCA_038234575.1 Candidatus Limnocylindrales bacterium | reverse complement strand
GAGCTCGCTGCGGCCCACGACAAGACCTGCCTGCGGGCCGCCGACGAGCTTGTCGCCGCTGAACATCACCAGATCCGCGCCGGCAGCGAGCCGCTCCGCGGGGAGGGGCTCGTGGGGCAGGCCGAATCGGGCCGTATCGAGGAGGGCGCCGCTGCCCAGGTCGTCGACGACGATCGCCCCGTGCTCGTGGGCGAGGGCCGCCACGGCCGCGAAGTCGGGATCCTCGACGAAGCCTTCGAGGCGGAAGTTCGAGCGATGGACGCGGAGGACGAGGCGGGCTCGCTTCTCGGCGAGGGGCGCCCCGAAGTCCTCAGCGCGCGTGCGGTTCGTGGTCCCGACCTCGATGAGCCTCGCGCCTGCCCGCCGGACGATCTCGGGGATCCGGACGCCACCGCCGATCTCGACGAGCTCGCCTCTCGAGACGATGACCCCGCCACCCCGGCCCGCGAGCCCCACGGCCAGGGCGATGGCCGCCGCGTTGTTGTTCGTGACCAGGGCGTCCTCAGCGCCGGTCAACGCGACGAGCGCATCCTCCGCGGCTCGATACCGCCGTCCGCGGCGACCGGTCGCTGCGTCGAGCTCGAGGAGGATCGGCGCTCCGGCGGCCACTCGAGCCGCTTCGAACGCGGCCGCCGGCCAAGTCGATCGTCCCAGGTTCGTGTGGATCAGCACACCGGTCGCGTTGATCGCGGCCATCGTGCCTGCGGCCCAGGCGCGCGCTCGGTCGTGTAGTCGGGCCGCGACGTCGGCAGCGAGATCGCCCGGCGCTCGTGGGTCTGCGGTTGGCGTGTCGGCGAGTCGCAGTCGCTCAACGTCGACCACCTCCCGAGCCGCATCTACGACCATGCGGCGGTCGTGCTCGTTCGCGACGTCGGGGGCGAGCGATGACAGGAGTCGCTCGACCGATGGCGGACGCCGGTTCGAGCTCACGGGCGGACGGTCCTCCTCCGGGGATCGCGTGGCGGGAGCGCATGGGAGTCGAACCCACCGCACGACGCCGAGCGCCGCGCCACTCGTTTTGAAGACGAGGGAGCCCACCGGGACCCCACCGCTCCCGGATCGATGGTACGGCGGCGCGCTCCCGCGTCGGGCTACCCTGTCGGCTCCGCCGGAGGCTTGATGTTCGATCGACCATCGCTCCGCGATGAGCAGATCGTGGCCGCGCTCCGAGATCGCTACGGGCTTGCGACCACGAGCCTCGAGTTCCTCGCGCTCGGCCACGACGCCAGCGCGTGGACCTTTCGCGCTGGGACGGAGGGCGGCCAGGCCGTGTTCGTCAAGATCCGACGGCGGGTGGATGCCGCCCGCCTCCGGCTCGCTCGCTGGCTGCTCGACCATGGGCTCGAAGCGGTGGTTGCCCCGATCGCGACGATCGACGGCGCCCTGTCGGTCGCGCTCGGCGACCTCCATCTGGTCGCCTACCCGTTCGTCGACGGCACGATCGCCGCCGAGCGGGGCCTCGACGACGGGCAATGGATCGAGTACGGCCGGACCGTCGGCAAGCTCCACGCCACGCACTTGACGGACGACCTCGAGTCGACGCTCCCGCGAGAGACGTTCGTGCCGGCGTGGACGGCCTCGTTCGAGCGCGTCGGGAAGGCGGCCGATGGCTACCGCGGCGGCGACCCCGCTCGGCGCGAGCTCGTTGCCTTCTGGCGCTCGCATCGCGCCGTGATCCAGCGGCTCGCCGCCCGAGCGCAGACGCTCGGGGGCTCGCTTCGGAACCGACTCGACGCACCCGGCCCCGCGATCGAATTCGTCCCCTGCCATGCCGACATCCACACGCACAACCTGCTCGTTGAACCTGCTGGCAGCCTGCGGGTCATCGACTGGGATGAGGCATTGCTCGCGCCGCGGGAGCGGGACCTGATGTTCGTGATGGGATCGCCCATCGGCCTGGCGCCGGGCAAGCGAGAGCTCGCGCTGTTCGAGTCCGCCTACGGCCAGCTCGCTGTCGATCCGGTGATCCTCGCCTTCTACCACGCCGACTGGGCACTCCAGGACATCGCCGGCTACGGAGAGCAGGTGATGCTCGACAGCATCGGCGTGGAGTCGCGGGCGTACGCGCTCCGGATCTTCCTGAGCTCGTTCGGGCCCGGTGGTCAGGTTGAGGTGGCCGAGCGCCTCCTCAGGGCCATCAATCGAGGCTGAGGACCCTCCGGAGAAACGCCGTGCGACTCGCACGGGCCCGAGCGCTGCGCATCGCGTGATCAGCTCCGTACGACTCGAACGTTACGTCCCGACCGGCGGCCCGCGCCAGCTCGCGCCCGCTCATCGGGGCGAGGTAGAAGTCGCGCGTGCTGTACTGGAAGAGCAGCTCGCCTTTTGTGCCCGGCAGCACGGCCGTGGCATCCAGTAGAGCAAGTCGTCGCCGATAGTCGATCGGGTCGCCGGCGATCGGCCAGAACGGCAGGAACCAGTCGGCCCAGCGTGGCGGCGCCGCGATGACGACCAACGCCGCGAGCCGCGGCTGGCGCGATGCGAGCAGGATGCCGTGCATCGCCCCAAAGTCGTGCCCGACGATCGCGAGCGGCACCGTCTTGCCAAGGGGCGCCGTGAGCTCGGCGAACGCGCGGTCGAGCCGTCGGCCCTCGAGCTCGATGTTCGCGGCGTCGGTCTCGGCGTCCGTCGGCGGCACGAGCCAGGGCAGTCGGCCCGCGGGCAGCACGGAGCGCACGCCGAGCTCGGCGAGGGTTGCGGCCTCGGTCAGGAACTGGGTCCGGTCGTTGTGATGCTCACCGAGCCAGTGGAGGAAGAGCACGCCCGCCCTGATCGGCGCCCCGGCCGGCTCGACGACGAACGCATCGACCGGGTCCGCGCCGGCCAGCTCGAGGGAGACGGCGCTCACCGTTGCCCGACCGATCCGTTTCGTCGCCACGGGGACCCTCCGCTGCCCTGGACTCGAGACCTATGATCGCCGCGTGACCCACCTGGCCGTGCCGCCCATTCGCCTGACCGAGCTCACCCAGTGTGGAGGCTGTGCGGCGAAGCTCGGAGCCGACGCACTCGCCGAGGCGCTCGCCGGCCTCGGGATGGCCCCAGATGGAGATACCGGCGATCGTGCCGCGGGGCTCATTGCCGGGCTCGATCCGCCCGACGACGCCGCGGTCCACCTCGTGGCACCCGATCTCGCGGTGATCGGGACGCTCGACTTCTTCCCGCCGATCGTCGACGACCCGTTCACGTACGGCGAGATCGCGGCCGCGAATGCGCTGTCGGACGTGTTCGCGATGGGTGGACGGGTGCTGTTCGCGCTGTCGGTCGCGGCGATTCCCGAGGACCTGCCGCCCACCGCTTTCCGGGCGATCCTCGAGGGAGCGTCCTCGAAGGTCCGCGAGGCCGGCGGGATTCTCGCCGGCGGCCACACGATCCGCGACCCCGAGCCGAAATACGGCCTTGCGGTCATCGGGGTCGCACACCCTCAGCGGCTGCTCCGAAAGGGCGGCGCGACGCCGGGGGACGTGCTCCTGCTGACGAAACGGCTCGGAACTGGACTGCTGGTCAGCGGCCAGCGCCAGGGTCGGACGGGCGCAGCCGACCTGGGCGCCGCTGTCGATCAGATGCGCGGCCTGAACCGCGCCGCGGCCGAGATCCTCGTCGAGGCCGGCGTGCGCGGGGCGACAGACGTGACGGGCTTCGGCCTGCTCGGCCACGGCCTGGAGATGGCTCGGGCCTCCGCGACGGGGTTCGTCTTTAACGCCGCGGCGCTCCCCGCTCTGGACGGCGCGCTCGACCTCGCCCGCGCCGGCGTGGAGACGACCGGGGCCGGACACAACCGCCGCTACGTCCTGCCGGCGTTGACCCTCGGCCTCGATGTGCCGCCCGAACTTGTCGTCCTCGCACACGATCCGCAGACGTCAGGCGGCCTGCTCGCCGCCGTGGATCCGGCGGCCCTCCACGACCTGCGGCGGGCCCTGTACGCGAAGGCCGTGGATCACTGGCTGATCGGCCACGTCGATGCGAGCAATACCCCTGGACTTGAGCTGAGGTGACATCGCCGTGAGCGAGAACGGCATGGGTGGCGCAACGCGGTCAAAGTCGTGAGCTAGAGTGGGCATGAGCTTGCCATCAAGGTGAGTGGCCCGCAGCACGTGGAGGATCCGCACCATGGGCATCGTCGCCTGGATCGTAGTCGGCGCGATCGCCGGCTGGCTCGCCACGATGATCACGGGAGCGCGCGAGGGCCTCCTGATGACCATCATCCTCGGGATCGTGGGCGCTGTCGTCGGCGGCTACCTCGCGGGCGCCCTGCTGAATC
>JBBQTO010000121.1:0-4340 GCA_038234575.1 Candidatus Limnocylindrales bacterium | reverse complement strand
CGAGAGCACGATCGACTACGGCGACGGGACGCCGGTCAGCTCGGTATCGATTCTCGAACAGGGGCCGGACGGGAAAATCGTCCGTCAGACCGACTACTTCGCCAACCCGTTCCCGGCGGCCGAATGGCGCGCGAAGTTCACCGAGTCGAAGGACCCCGCCCGGGCCTGAACCGAGCCGAAGACGGTCGCTGAGCGATCGCCAGTGCGCGATGGTGGTTGCCGTCACCCGGCTCGTTCTCCGAGATGGAAGGGTGCTTCTCGTTGGCGGCTACATGAGTGACGTCGGAGGCGGCGGCCCCTCGGCCGAGCTATACGACCCCGTGACGGGCAAGTGGACCATGGCCGCGCTCGTGCGAGGTATGACTGGCTCGACTGCCACGCTCCCGCTCGACGGCACCGTGCTGGTGGCCGGCGGCACCTTCGTTGGTAACCCGTCGAATGAGGCCTACTTGTATCACCCGGTCGGCCCGTAAGCCGCGCTGCTGACCCCTCGCCACGACACCCCAGGAACGGGATGGGTGCGGTCACGAATGGGCGGATCGACCTCGCCCGCTTTGACCCTTCCCTGCGGTTGCGCCCGCTCGTGCACGATCTTGCCATGGTGACGCGGGGGAGGGCTCGGTCCCCTCTGGGCTACCAGCGCCCGAAGGTCGCCTCAGAGGGACTGGGGGACCCGGACCAGTCCTCATTTGTGGATCGCCCCGGCGGAGGCCGCCGCAAGCGGCCGTTCGTCGCGCCCTCGATCTGGCAGGTCGCCGCTGGCGTCGTGACGGGGCGGTTGCTCCGACTCAGCGGATGGCGCTGGGGCCCGCCGCGACACAAGGCCGGACGCGGACAGCGGATCTATGGCGCGAAGGCGAAGGTGTGAATGACCTGATCGGCCGCGCCGACTTGCGTTTCGAAAGTGACGCCGCAGCAGACATCGACGTTGATCGCGATGTTCGCGCCGGGAGTGCCGAGATCGAGCAGGTAGAGGCGCTGGCTGTCGGTAGGGCTCACGTCCCAGGCCACGCTCTGGCTGATCCCGCTGCCGACCAGGGTCGGCACCCGGGGATCTGGGCCGCGGGCAGCGCAGGTCTTCGTCCAGGCCGGGTCGATGACTAGGTCGAGAACGTAACCCGACAGGCCGCCGATGGTCACGGGCTTCGGCGTCGACCGCTTCAGGCCCGGGTGCGTCGCCAGCCAGTCGGCGATCGCCTTGGCTGTTGTCCCGACGCCCGGCTGCGGCGCCTCGTCGCAATTCGTGGCGGACGCCCGGACGTCGCGCCAGACGCAGAGGCAGGGCCCGTCGTTCGCCAGCAGCGCCAGGCCGAACTCCCCGGGCTCGTCCTCGAAGACCTTCCAGCCCGTCGGCACGGTGAACGTCAGCGGAGTCGCGAACACGCTCGACACGTACGTCCCGGCCTCGAGCTGGGTACCGACAGGAGCCACCTTTGGGCCCGTGCTCGTGGGCGTCTCCGACGGCGCGACCAGCGATGGCAATGGGGTGGACGTCGGCAGAGGCGATGCCGTCGGACTCCCAGACGACGTGCACCCCAAGACGATGCTCGCGACGGCGAGGGCGAGAACGAGGCGGCGAGCAGTCTTGATCGATCGACTATACATACCCCCGTCCATCCCGAACCCGAGCGGCATCCTGGGAACATGTGCACTGCCCGAACCTCGTGGTACGGCTCTCGGATGGCGCAGAGGTGCGATCTCGATCGAGGCCTGCTGGTCGAGGGCAGAGATCGTCGGAGGCGGACGGCCGTCACACACGATCCACCCATCGTGTCGGCGGCTCGGCTTTTTGCGGGCGCGCCACGCGAGCCCGGCGCCATAGCGCGACAGCGACGCGTTTCGGATGGCCAGATGCCACGAGCCCTGACCGCGGAGGTCGTTAGCCGCACGCGCCGCCATTCCACCTCTAACGACGGTTGCCCGGGTGATGCTCCAGGAACTCAAGCCAGCGCTCCGGATGATCGATCACGAGCGCGAGGTGATGGCCAAAGACCGAGCCGCCAACCTTGACCTCGGCGCCGGTTGCCAAGAGGTCGAGCAGGCGCCGTTCGGCGAAGACCCGAACGTCGTCGATAGGCTCGAGCTCGGCATAGTCGGATGCGGATCGGACGGAGCGGAAACCGACGGTCAGGTCACCCAAGGTCACCGCACAGCGGCGGCTGGCGAACCAGTCGATGACCAGCGGTTGGCCGCGAGAGAGCCACGCTAGTCTCGGCGCCAGTGATGCCTCGACCCGAAGGCAGATCGGCGAATAGGAGGCGACACTCGAAGCCATGCGGCGACCATCCTATTCCCGCTGGCACGATCCCTCGAAGGGAAGCTCCTGACCGAGGGAAGCCCGGGCTCCACAGCCCGTCGCGGGCAGGACCGGACTACTTCTCGACGTGGACTATCACGGGCTGGATGACCCCATGCTGGCCCATTGCGGCCGCCAGCTCGGGCGAGGGCGAGGTGGCCCCCGACTGGAAGGCGCCCAGGTCGGCGACGTCTGCGCTGATGGCGACGTTGTTGCTGCCATCAGCCGCGACGTGGTCGACGACGTTCGAACCGCCCATCCCCTCGATGGCCGCGGCCCGCTCGCTCTTGAACCCCAGCCAACGCTCGACGTCCTCGACCGCGTGCGTTAGGACAACCTTCGTCAAGGCGTGGCTCCTTTCAAGACCCTCAAGGCGCTCACGGCTGAAGGCCGATCAGCTCCGGGGACAGCAAGTATGGACCGGCCGCCGAGAGGTCGCTCCGGGGATGTCCGCCGACCCGGTGGGAGGTGAGGCGTGATCAGGCTTGTGACCGACCACCCGGTCGCGGCCCATTGGGGTCGCCAGCGGTGGCGGGCTGGGAGTGGGCCTATCCGAATGGCCCACGCCCAAGCGTAAAGCCACGGCTCGTACGCCTCGCCCGGCAGGGCGATGACCTGACCGGGTCCCTTCAGTTGGACAGCGTCGTCTCCGGCGGCAGGAGCGCCGCGATCATCTGGTCCGCTTGGAAGGCCGCGAACCGGTCCACCGACCATCCTCGTCGCAGGACGAGCAGCTCGTAGAGCTCTGGGGACGAGATCGACCAGAGGATGTCGCGCGCCTCCTCGAGCGTGATCCGCTGGCGGAGGTCGCCGCGCTCGTAGAGTGTTCGGGCGTTCTCCCCCATCCGACGCAGTCGCGATTCGTCGACCTCCTGCAGGAGGTCGGCCATCTCGGGATCCGTGCCGGCGGCAGCGCGGATGAGCAGCACGATAGGCGCGGTGCGCGGGGCCACATCGGTCGCCAGCCGGGTCCAGTTCCGGATCACCGCGCGCGAGTCGCGCTCTGCGGCCTGCATCTCGTCCGAGCGCTGCTCGGCGGGCACCGGTCCGGCGCCCTCGAGGCCCTTCGAGACCAAGGCGCGTACGAGCCCGGGCTTCCCGCCGAACGCCTTGTAGATCGTCTCCACGGACACGCCCGCAGCCTCGGCGATCGCGCTCACGGTGGTCTGTCCGTAGCCGTGGGTCAGGAAGAGCAGGCGTGCGGCCTCGACCACCTCTTGTTGCGTCCGGGCGGCCTGCTCGCGACGTCGACTTGAGTCGTAACGCCGCCGGGGCTTGACGTCAGAAGCCATTTGCTACATACTCCTGTATCTATTACAGTCAAGTGTACCAGACCATGACGCACAGAGGTCGGCCATGGAGACGATGCGGGAACCTGTAGGGCCCGGCGACCTAGTCGAGCGCCTGTGCCGGGCCACCAACGAGCACGACCTGCAGGGCGGCGGCGCGTGCTTCGCAATCGACTACCGCCTGGAGATGCCGACCCACCCTGGCCGTGACTTCGTCGGCCGCGAGCAGGTGCTCAGGAACTGGGGCCAGATCTTCGCCGGCGTCCCGGACATCGCGGTCGACGCCCGATGGGTAACCCAAGGCGACACCGCGTGGTCGGAGTGGGAGATGCGTGGCACGCTCGGCGACGGTTCGCCGCACCTCATGCGTGGGGTCATCATCTTCCGGATGCGGGATGGAGAGTTCCACGTGGAGCCCGTGGAGCAAGGTAGCGTCGGGATCGACGAGGTCACCCGGCAGACCGTTCAGGTCGGGGCGGCCCCGATGGCCGCGAGGCCGGCCGCCACGCCTCCGAGCGCCGGGTCGAAATGGACCGGAGCGTGATCCTCCTCGTCGGCGGCACTGGCAACCTTGGCGGCCGGATCGCGCGGCACCTCGCGGCGCACGGCTTGGGGTTCCGGGCCCTGGTCCGCCCGAGCACCGATCCAGGCGAGCTTCGGACGCTCGCCGCCGAGATCGTCCGCGGGGACCTCCGCGATGCGACGAGCCTCCGGCCCGCGGTCGAGGGGATCGAGACCGTGATCTCGTGTGCACA
>JBBQTO010000120.1:0-4347 GCA_038234575.1 Candidatus Limnocylindrales bacterium | reverse complement strand
GCTCACGCTCGTCTTCGCGGTCGTGGCCCGGATGGGCGCGATCTACCTCGGGGCCGCAGTGGTCCTCGGGGCGATCTTCCTCTGGCGGGCCTACGTCCTGTGGCAACAGGGCACCTCGCCGGAAGCCTCCACCGCCCAGGCCATCCGGCTGTATCGATACTCGATCAGCTACCTGACGCTGCTGTTCGCGGCGGTTGCCCTGGACACGGTCTTCACGATCTCGTTCTGAGGGTCGCGCGCGCTGCCCGGGTTCGACCTCGCGTCTCCCAGCGCGGAGCGCCCGATTTGTGTCAGACGCTCGCCCCCGGGATCGTTGGAGCCGGTTTGCCGACGAACTTCCGACGAACTGAGTCGCCGAATCGCCTCGAAGGGACCGATCCACGTTCGGGACAGCCGCGGGATCCTGGCGATCGCGATGGCGTCGTCGGCGAAACCGACCCTAATGTGCACCGTAGCGTGCATCTGACGAAAAAGGGCCGGAGCGGAAGGGGGCTGCGCAGCGACTCGCAACCAATCTGCCCTCGGCTGCGGCGGATCGCGGCGGCCCGAGCCGCGCCCGCGATCGGCGCATGTCACACTCGGCGGGCATGGATCTGACCTTTCTCGGTGGCGCGACCACCGTCACCGGCTCGCAGTACCTGCTGACGACCGAGCGGGCCAGCGTCCTCATCGATTGCGGAATGTTCCAGGGGATGCCGAACGAGTCGATCCGGAACCGGATCCCGCCGGAGTACGAGCCCAGCTCCCTGAGCGCCGTCCTCCTGACGCACGCCCACCTGGACCATTGCGGGCTCCTGCCCCTCCTCGTCAAGCTGGGGTACGGCGGCCCGATCCTGACGACAATGGGGACGATCGAGCTCGCCACGCTCGTCCTGCTCGACTCAGGCCGGCTTCACGAGGAGTTCGCGAAGCGCGAGGCGCGCTGGGAGAAGCGACACCCGGACCTGGTCGCGGCCGACGACGCCAAGGAGACCCAGCAGTATCAAGCCGCGCTCGACCTCGCCCAGCAGGGCGACACGGTCGGCGTGCCGCCCGGCAGTGCGGCGACCGGCGAGCACGTGCCGACGATCATCGAACCAGTCCTTCCGCCGGACGCGACGCTGTCTGATCCCGAGGCCGACCTGCGAGCCAAGGCGCCGCCGCTTGTCGTCGACCTCGATGCGCCGCTCTACACGGAAGCCGACGCTGCCGCGGTCCTGCCGAAGTTCAAGCCCATCGAGTACGGCGTGGAGCTCGAGGTCGCGCCTGGCGTCTACGCGACCTTCCACGACGCCGGCCACATCCTCGGGTCCGCGATCATCCGGCTACGGGTCCGCGATCGCGACGACGGCCCAGAGCGGGTGATCGTCTTCTCCGGCGACCTCGGCCGCGAAAACGCGCCGATCGTCCGCGACCCGACGATCGAGACGTCGGCCGACTACGTGCTCTGCGAATCGACCTACGGCGGCCGAGAGCACGACTCGCAGGACGAAGCGGTGCGGATCCTGGCCGAGACGGTCCACCTGGTCGCCGAGGCAAAGGGCGTCCTCCTGGTCCCGTCGTTCGCGATCGGGCGCACCCAGGAGGTCGTCTGGCAGCTCGACCGGCTCCTCGAGGAGGGCCGGATCCCCATGCTGCCGCTGTTCCTGGATTCGCCGATGGCCTCGAAGGCGACCGACGTGTACCGCCGCCACAACGAGTACTACGACGACGAGACCCGCAAGCTGTTCGACTCCGGCGCAACGCCGCTCGACTATCCGAAGCAGACGGTCACGAACGACATCAAGCAATCGCAGGCGATCCTCCGCTCGCCGCGGCCGTTCATGATCGTCGCGTCGAACGGGATGCTGACGGGCGGCCGTGTCGTCGGCCATCTCAGGATGCTCATCGACGACCCCGACGCCACGATCCTGTTCGTGGGCTACCAGGGCAACGGGACGCTCGGCGCGCATCTCCAGCAGGGCGCCACGAGCGTCAAGCTCGATGGTCAGATCCGCCAGGTTCGCTGCAAGATCCGGTCCATCAGCGGCTTCTCGTCGCACGCCGACGAGCCGGGGCTGCTTGCCTGGCTGGGCAACTTCGGGCGGGCCTCGACGGCGGCGGCCGCCGGGGACCCGGCGCCGGATCCAGGCGACATCCGCAAGCCGCAGACGATTTTCCTGATCCACGGCGATCCCGAGGCCCAGCTGGCCCTGGCCCCGAAGGTCGAGGCCCTCGGATTCACCGTCCACATCCCGCACTGGCACGAGCGCGTCACGCTCGACTGACGGAGGAATCGTGGCTGAGCTCGATATGGGCCTCGTCCAGCGCGGTGCCCGCAACCGGCGGACCCCCTACTACGAGGCGACCCAGCGGTACTCGCCCAAGGGCTTCACGGTCTACAACCACATGTACTTCCCGATCCGCTTCGACTCGTTCGAGGCGGAGTTCGACGCCCTGCTGAACGCGGTCACGATCTGGGACGTCGCGGTCGAACGATGCCTCGAGATCTCCGGGCCGGATGGCTTCCGCTTCGCCCAGCTGCTCACCCCGCGCGACCTGTCGAAGTGCGCCGTGGGCCAGGCGAAGTACGTCCTCATCTGCGATTCGGACGGCGGGATCATCAACGACCCGGTCCTCACCCGGATGGACGAGAACACGTTCTGGTTCGCGCTGGCGTCGTCCGACGCCCTGCTGTTCGCCCGCGGACTCCGCAACGCCTATCCCGGCCTCGATGTCACGATTCGTGAGGCCGACGTCGCGCCGCTCCAGGTCCAGGGGCCGAAGTCGAAGGACCTGATCCGGGACCTCGTCGGCGACTCGATCTCGGACCTCAGGTACTACTGGTGGCGGCGGGCCGAGATCCGGGGCATCCCCGTGGTCGTGACCCGGACGGGCTGGACGTCGGAGGTCGGCTACGAGCTCTACCTGCTCGATACCTCACGCGGCACGGAGCTCTGGGAGGCCCTGATGGAGGTCGGTGCGCCGTACGGCGTGAAGCCGACCGGACCGTCGGACATCCGGCGCATCGAGGGCGGCATCTTCAACTGGGGCGCCGACATGACGTACGACAACAACGCGTTCGAAATGGGCCTCGAGCGGCTCGTGGATTTGGGGCTCGCGGACGACGCGTCGATCTCGATCGCGGCCCTGCGCCGCATCCGCGACGCCGGCGTCAGCGAGCGCATCGCCGGCGTCGAGCTCGACGGCGATCCGTTTCCCGCCCTGAACAACGCGAAGTGGCCGGCAACGGCGCTGGGCGGCGGCGGACCGATCGGCAAGGTGACCTCGGCCATCTACTCGCCCCGCCTAGAGCGGAACATCGGCTACTGCTGGCTGCCCGTGTCCATGGCAACCGACGCCACGCGGGTGCGAGTCGAGACGGAGTGGGGGAGCCGGACCGCGACGGTCGTCCCGATGCCGTTCGTCGACCCAGAGAAGCGGATCCCCGTTTCCTGAGCCCGGGTCCCGCTCAGCGCCGGCGGGGCCTCCGAGCGCTCTCTAGCGCGGCCGGCTTCGTGCCGCGATCCGCGCCAGCGCGCTGTCCCAGCCCGCATCGAAGGGCCGCCCGGCGACGTCGAGGTCCATCGCGACCGGCGCGTGGTCCGACGGAATCGGCGGGCCCTTGCGGGCCTCGCGATCGATCTCGGCCCAGATGACCCGATTGGCGATGGGCGCCGTTGCCAGCAGGAGATCGATCCGCATGCCCTCGTTGCGATGGAACATGCCCGCCCGGTAGTCCCACCAGCTGAAGCGGCCCTTCGCCGGCTGCAACTTGCGGTAGACGTCCGTCAGGCCCCAGTCTCGGAGCGCCGACACCGCGGCCCGCTCGGGCTCGGAGACGTGCGTGCCGCCGTGCGCTCGGGCCTCGTTCCAGACGTCCGCGGGCGTCGGCGCGACGTTGAAGTCGCCAGCGATGACGAGCGGCTGGGTCGGGTTCTGCGTCTCCTCGAGCCAGCGTCGGAGCCGCTCGAACCAGGCGAGCTTGCCGACGTAGAACGGCGACCCCACGACGCGGCCGTTCGGTGCGTACAGGGTCACGACACGCGTCGGCGGGAGGTCGCCACCGCTCACGATCGCGGACAGCATTCGGGCCTCGTCGGACGGGTCGAAGTCCTCCTCACTGACGGCAACTGTCGCGCCCGCCGAGCTGTCCCGAACCGGCCCATCTCCGAAGTTCGTGACGACACCCTCGTGCCGGAGACCCTCGCGGAGCGCGATCGCCACGCCATTCCAGCGGCCCTCGCCGTGGTGGATGAGCTGGTACCCGAGCATCGCGAACGGCATGACCGGCGCCTCGGCATCGGCGAGCTTGGTCTCCTGCATGAGCAGGATGTCCGGGGCAGCCCTGGCGAGCCACTTCTCGACGGCCTCGAGGCGGGCCTTGAG
>JBBQTO010000119.1:0-4389 GCA_038234575.1 Candidatus Limnocylindrales bacterium | reverse complement strand
GGGCACGGCGGACGGCGCGTGACACGGTCTGGATCGCCTCGTCCTGGCCGATGACCCGGTGGTGCAGCGAGTCCTCCATGTGGAGCAGCCGCTCCGATTCCTCCTGGGCGATGCGCGTGACCGGGATGCCGGTCCACATCGCGACGACCTGGGCGATCTCCTCTTCGTCGACCGTCGGTGCGTCGCCGGCGATCGTGGCCTGCCACTCGCTCCGGAGGGTGTCGACCTTCTCGCGCGACTCGGACTCCTGCTCGCGGAGCTTCGCGGCCGCCTCGTAGTCCTGGGAATTGATCGCGCCGTCCTTCTCCTTCGTGACCCGGTCGAGCTCGCGCTGGGCCTCGCGGAGCGGCGGCGGCGCCGAGGCGTGGCGGAGCCGGACGCGGCTCGCGGCCTCGTCGATGAGGTCGATCGCCTTGTCGGGGAGGTGACGGTCGGTGATGTAGCGGATGGAGAGGTCCGCGGCGGCTCGCACGGCCTCGTCCGTGATGGTGACCTTGTGGTGCTGCTCGTAGCGCTCGCGGATGCCCATGAGGATCTGGATCGTCTGGTCGATCGTCGGCTCCTCGACCATGACCGGCTGGAAGCGCCGCTCGAGGGCCGCGTCACGCTCGATGTACTTGCGGTACTCGTCGAGGGTCGTGGCGCCGATGCACTGCAGCTCCCCGCGGGCGAGCGGGGGCTTGAGGATGTTGGCGGCGTCGATGGCGCCCTCGGCCGCGCCCGCGCCCACGAGCGTGTGGAGCTCATCGATGAAGAGGATCGCGTCGTTCGTGTTCCGGAGCTCCTCGATGATCTTCTTGAGGCGTTCCTCGAACTCGCCGCGGTATTTCGTACCGGCAACGAGCGAGCCGATGTCGAGCGTCAGGACCCGCTTGTTCAGCAGGATGTCCGGCACGTCGCCCGCGACGATGCGGTGCGCGAGGCCCTCGGCGATGGCGGTCTTGCCGACGCCGGGCTCGCCGATGAGCGCCGGGTTGTTCTTCGTCTTGCGGCCGAGGATCTGGATGACCCGCTCGATCTCCTTCTCGCGGCCGATCACTGGATCGAGCTTGCCCGCGCGCGCCGCCTCGGTGAGGTTAATCCCGAGGGCATCGACGGTCGGCGTCTTCGAAGTCCGCTTGGTCTCCTGCGCCGGGCCGACGGACGACGACTGGGAGTGGACGGGGTTGACCTCGTGGCGGACCTTGTCGAGGTTCACACCGAGCGACTCCAGGACGCCAGCGGCGATGCCCTCGCCCTCGCGGACCAATCCGAGGAGCAGGTGCTCCGTGCCGATGTAGTTGTGGCCCAGGCGGCGGGCCTCGTCGATCGCGAGCTCGATGACGCGCTTCGCGCGCGGAGTGAGCCCGACCTCACCGACGACCGGCCGATCTCCACGGCCGATGATGAACTCGACGGCGGTCCGAACCTTGGCCAGCTCGACGTTCATGTTCTCGAGGACCCGCGCGGCCACGCCCTCGCCCTCGCGGACCAGGCCGAGGAGCAGGTGCTCCGTGCCGATGTAGTTGTGGTTGAACCGCTGCGCTTCGTCCTGAGCCAGCGTCAGGACCTTGCGCGCGCGATCCGTGAACTTGTCGAACCGCTCCATGGCGTCGAACGCCTGTTCCCCTTCTGCGCCTTCGTGACGCTCGGCCATGCTAGCACGCAGCCCTCTCCGCAAGACCCTCCACGGAGGTCACGGCGCAGGCGTCTTTCATAGGTAATACGAGCACAGGCCCTCGCAGGACCAAATGTCGAAACGGTCTGCTGACGGTGGCTCGAAGGCCGCCTATGGTCAGGCTGGATCGGGCGTCTCCGGGGTCGACTCCGGCTCGGTGGTCGAGCTCACGTCGGGCTCGGCCTCGGGGGTGGCCTCGAGCGCTGCCTCGGCACCGGCTCGGTCGGCCTGGGCTACGGTCGTCGTGCCTGCCTGGTCCGCGTCCGTTTGATCTGCCGCCGCGGTGACGGGTTCGTCGGCGGCAACGAGTTCCTCGGCAGCGGGCTCGTCCGCGGCGCCCTCGTCGGAGGCGACGGGCTCGTCGGAGGGCTGCGGCGTCGGCTCCTGCGCCGGCTCCGCGGCGGGCGCCGGAACCTCCGCCACCTCCGGAGTAGACGCTCCTGGAGACGCGGTTTCGGCCGGGGCCGAGTCCGGCCCGTCGGCCGTCTCTACCACTGGCGGCTCGTCGGCGGTTGCCGGCTCGTCGGCCGATTCGGCCGCGGCCGGCTCCTCCGACGCGGTGTCGGTCGGCGCCTCGGTGGGGTCCGCCTTGGCCCTGCCCCTGGTCTTGGGAGCGTCCACGGCCGGCTCGGGGTCGGCGGCGACTGTCGCCTCTGGAGCGTCCGAGACGTCGCCCGCTTCGGTCGTCGCGGCTGCCTCGGCAGCGTCCGCGTCATCGGGAGCCTCGGCCGCCTCGGCCTTGGCAAGCTGCTCGCGCACGCCCGCGAAGGCCGCCGCGAGCGTCGTGTCGATCCCGCCCTCGGGCTCCTGCACGGCGTCACCCGCCGCGTACGAACGCTCGCGCTCACCCGACGCTCGACCGCCGCGGCGCTCGCCCCGGTCGCGCTCGCGGGGCTGGCTCGGCGCCGAACCGGACGAACCGGCCGGAGCGGCCAGGACGGCCTCGGGTGCGGCTCGCGCCGGCGCCTCTTCCGCCTGCTTCAGGCTGAGCCCGAGGCGATGCCGCTCGGAGTCGAGGCTGATGATCCGGAGCTTGAGCTGCTGGCCCTCGTGGACCACGTCGCCCGGATGGGCAACTCGCTGGTTGCTGAGCTCGCTGATGTGGATGAGGCCCTCGAGCCCGTCGCGGACGCGAACGAACGCACCGAAGTTGACGAGCTTCGTGACGGTGCCATCGATGATGTCGCCGACATTGAAGTCCGCGACGGTGGAATGCCACGGGTCCGGCTGGAGGCGCCGGATCGAGAGGCTGATCCGACCGCGCTCGTGGTTGATGTCGATGACCTCGGCCTCGACCTCTTCGCCAACGCGGTAGCCACCCTCGGGGTTATTGACCTTGTTCCACGAGAGCTCGCTCTTGTGGACGAGACCGTCGATGCCACCGAGGTCGACGAAGACGCCGAACGGCGCGATCGAGCGGACGCTGCCGGTGACCTTCTGGCCGACCTGGAGGCTGCTGAACAGCTCGTCGCGCTTTTCGCGACGTTCCTCGTACAGCGCCACCTTCTCGGAGAGGATCAGCCGGTTCGCCTTGCGGTTGACCTCGAGGATCTTCAGCCGCAGCTTCCGGCCGACGAACGGCTGGAGCTTCTCGGCGATCTCCTGGGCCGCGTCACGCGGCTGGTCGTTCTGGGGCCGCCGCGGAAAGTCGACGATCTGGCTGATCGGCACGAAACCGCGGATCCCGCAATCGACGATGAGGCCACCCTTGTTGTGGTCGATGACCGGCGCCTCGATGATGACGCCCGCCTCGAACTGCTCCTGCATCGAGCGCCACTTGCGCTCGAGGCCCGCCCGTCGCAGCGACAGGACGACATGACCCTCCGGCGATTCGGGCTGGAGGACGTACACGAGGACCACGTCGCCGATCGCAAGCGCGGGCTGCGATTCGGTGCTCCGACCGAAGAGCTCGCGGTTGCTGACGACGCCCTCGCTCTTGGCGCCGATGTCGACGAGCATCTCGTCCTTGTCGATCCGGACAACGGTGCCTTCGACGACGTCACCGTGCTTGAAGCTCTTGATCTCGGAGTCCTGCTCGGCCAGCAGCTCCTCCATCGTGGTCGGCTCGGGGCCGGTCGGACGGACGGGCGCGGCGGCGGCTGCGGGCGCTGCCTCCGCGACGGGCTCGGGGTCGGGGTCGTCAGCACCGGGCGCGACAGCAGCGACGTCAGCTGCGTCGGCAGCCGTTGCCGTTTCGGCCTCGGGGCCGGAATCAGCCTCGGGGGCATCTCCGGATTCGGGAGACCCAGCCGCGTCGGCGGCGGCTCCGAGAGGCTCGGCGGTGCCGGGCTCGGCGGTGTCGGCGACGGCGGCGGGAGCCTCGGGAGCCGCTTCGGCGGTCGCGGGTTCCGGAACCGGATCGGCCTCGACGCCGGGCGCCTCTGCCGCATCCATGCTCGCCAGGTGGGTGTTGGCGGCCTCAGCTGCCGGTTCGGACGTGGTGTCCGCGATATTGGCGGGCTCGTCGGCGACCGCCACGGTCGCGACGCTCTGGTCGGATGTCGGGGCTTCGGCTGTTGCCTCGGCCGGCGGCATCGTCCCGCCCTGCTGGTCTTCGGTCAATTGATGGTCTCCTGATGACAACGCCCCGAGATGCGAAACGGCCCGAGCATTCGCCCAGGCCGTTTGTCTGCGATCGGGTGGTCCGTGGATGGTGGGCCGCGGTCCGCTCCTTCGAAGGCGAATCGGGATGAACGACGCTCTTTTGCTGTCCTGCCCGGAAAGGCCACGGG
>JBBQTO010000118.1:0-4522 GCA_038234575.1 Candidatus Limnocylindrales bacterium | reverse complement strand
CTGCGCGACACCTACGTTCGAGGCGACACGGTCCGGCTCGATGCCATCAGCCCGACCTCGCCGGCAACGCCGGCGGGGACCGCGGTGGCCGCCCGGATTCGGGCGTTCGCTCCCTCGGGCGCGATCGTGACCATGCAGGTCGGCGGGACGGCGGCGCTCGCCGCGGACTTCCTGATCAGCCAGAACGACCGCATGCCCTGGGCGGTCGGAACGACGCTGCTGGCGTCCGCCGTCATCTTGTTCTTGCTGTTCGGGTCGATCGCGATCCCGATCAAGGCCGTCGTGATGACCCTCCTGTCACTCTCGGCCAGCTTCGGCGCGCTCGTCTGGATCTTCCAGGAAGGCAACCTCCACGAGATCCTCAACTTCCAGCCGATCGGCTACACGGTGGCGGGCAACCCGATCATCATGTTCGCCGTGCTCATCGGCCTGTCGATGGACTACGAGGTGCTGCTGCTCTCGCGGATCCAGGAGGCGTATCGACGGACCGGCGACAATGCAACGGCGGTCGCCGAGGGGCTCGGGCGCACGGCCGGCGTGATCACCGGCGCGGCCTTGATCATGGTCACGGTCTTCGCGGCGTTCGCTCTCGCGGACGTCATCACCATCAAGAGCGTGGGAGTCGGCATGGCCATCGCGGTCGCTCTGGACGCGACGATCATTCGGGTGCTCCTGGTCCCCGCGACGATGCGGCTCCTCGGCCGCTGGAACTGGTGGGCGCCGGGCAGGCTCGGCCGTCTCGCGGACGACCTCGGCTTCAGCCACACCGACGACGACGACGGCGCCGAGCCCGCGGGGGCTCCGGCATGAGCGGCGGCAACCAGATCAACCGCGACCCGGGCTCCCTGAGCCGCGATCCAGGATCCAGCCGCTTCTTTCCCTCGTGGTGGGGAGGTGAGGACGATCGCGGCCCGCGGGTGCCCTGGATCGGGATCTTCCTCGTGATCTTCGGCGGCCTGATCCTGCTCGAACGGGCTTTGCCGGACTATCGAAACCTCGGCAACGTGCTGATCCTCGCGGCCGGTCTGGCATTCCTCGTGGCATGGGCCCTGCGGCGCGGGGCGTTCGCCCTCTACGCGGGGGCATTCCTGACGGCCGCCGCCATTCCGGGCGTGCTCCGGGGACTCGGCTACGAGGTCGGTCCGGGCGTCGGGTCCGTCGCCTACGGCATCGCCTTCCTGTTCATCGCCGCCGTCCGGAGCTGGCGCCACGGCGGTTGGGGCTGGCAGCTGATCGCCGGCGCCGTGCTCCT
Organism: Candidatus Limnocylindrales bacterium; assembly: GCA_038234575.1. Classification (GTDB taxonomy): domain Bacteria; phylum Chloroflexota; class Limnocylindria; order Limnocylindrales; family CSP1-4; genus UBA5189. Next base: position 3,270 of record JBBQTO010000118.1, on the reverse strand, counting down.
CGCACTGGGCCTCTCCGAGATGGCCCTACCGGACCTCGCCGCGCTTGCGCTGCCGCTGCTCCTGGTCGCCCTCGGGGTCGTGCTGCTGGTCCGCGGCCGGCGCTGACCTCGGACCGGACGGCGCGGCCCGGCCCGGAGCCGAATGGGGCCCATCGTCAGCCCGTTGGCACCCCCGTCACCCCCTGGCGCCTCCGTCAGATCTCGCTCGTGCACGCCCGACAGCGAGTGGCTTCGAGCGCGTTCGGCTCCTTGCAGGCCGGGCACGTCTTGGCCTCGGCCGGCGCAGGCTCACGGATCAGCGCCTTCGAGATCCAGTACACGACGAGCGCGATGACGACGAAGGCGATCACGGTCGTGAGGAATGTTCCGTAGCGGATCGCGACCTCAGTCGCGGGATCACCACCAGTCGCGTCCTTCAGCACGAGCTTGAGCTGGCCGAAGTCGATTCCGCCGAGGAGGAGGCCCAGCGGCGGCATGATGATGTCGCTCACGAGCGAATTGACGACGGCGCCCAGGGCGACGCCGATGATCACGCCGATGGCAAGCGCGAGGGAGTTCGTCTTGAGCAGGAACTCCCGAAATCCAGCCATATCCATCCTCCCTAGGCCCGTTGTTGTGCGAGCGTCGCGTCGGCGGTGATCACGCGCGGGCGATCCGAGCCGGGATCATCCTGCGTGATTGAGTCAGGGACTCATCCCCGTTTATGCAGTCCTGCATTCGATTCGGCTTGACCGAGCTCGCCCCTCCCCGGGAGTGGTGATTTGAGCCGGCGGGCACGCTCAGTCGGCCCCGTGTGAATGCAATGCTGCATATGGCCCAGCTGCCGCGTCGGCGGTGACCGCCTCGATTGCAGCCGACACCCCGTCCGCGATCTGCGTGAGCTCCGCCTCCGTGACGATGAAGGGCGGGCCGAGCAGGATGCCGTCGCCGTCAGTGCCGTCGGCGAGGCCCGTGCCCGAGTACACGAGCAGGCCGCCATCGCGGGCGGCGCGAACGACGCGCTCCGCGATCCGGTCGGTCCGCGCAAACGGCGCCCGGGTGTCCCGATCGGCGACGAGCTCAAGCCCGACCATCAGGCCGCGGCCGCGGATCTCGCCGACATTCGGATGGCCGCCCAACCCGTCCCGGAGCAGCTGGAGGAGCCGATCGCCCTTGGCCGCGCTGGCCTCGACGAGGTCCTCACTCTCGAGGATCCGTAGGACCTCTCCCGCGACGGCCGCCCCAACGGCATGGTGCGAGTAGGTGAAGCCGTGCACGAAGCCGCCGGCCTCGACGACAGCGTCGTGGACCTCGCCCGACGCGGCCACCAGCCCGAAGGGCCAGTAGCCCGAGGTGGCGCCCTTGGCGGCGACGAGGAGGTCGGGCCGGATGCCCCAGTGGTCGACTCCGAACCAGCGCCCCGTCCGCCCGAAGCCCGTCATGACCTCGTCGGCGACGAGGAGGACGCCGTGGCGCCGGCAGACGTCCGCGATCGCCGGCCAGTACCCGTCGGGCGGGACCGCCGCGGCGAGCGTGGCCCCAACGATTGGCTCGGCGACGAAGGCCGCCACGGTGCCTGGACCGGCGGCCTCGATCTCGTGCTCGAGCTCCGCAGCGAGCTCCTCCGCGTCCCCCAGCGCCTGGCTCCCGGAGTCGCCCGCGCGGTAGGGATACGCCGCCGACACGTGCCGGAACCGCCCGAGCCACGCCTCGTACGGCCGCCGGAGCGGCTTGCGGCCCGAGAGGTCCAAGGCTCCAAGCGAGTTGCCGTGATAGCTGCCCCACCTCGCAATGACGATCCAGCGCTCCCGCTCCTCGCGCGCAAGGTGGTAGGCGCGCACGAGCTTGAGCGCGGATTCCATCGCCTCGGAGCCGCCCGAGACGGGGTAGATCGCGGGCTCCTCCAGCGGGAGATGCGGCCCCAGAGCGGCCGCGTAGCGCTCCAGCGGCTCGTTCGTGAACGCGCTGCCGTGGGCGAACGCGAGGCGGCCCGCCTGGTCGGCCATGACGTGCGCCACCGAGGCCCGACCATGGCCGACGCCGACGACTACCGCCCCACCCGCCGCGTCGAGGTAGGCCCGCCCATCGGCATCCCAGATCGTTGAGCCCTCGGCCCGCACCGCGACGGGGAGATGAGGGTCGAGAGAGCGTCGAAATACGCGTCCGGTCGGCACGACTCCCCGATTGTAGGGTCCGGCCGGATGGCATCGCCGTCGGCGACGTGGGCGCCTAGAGCAGCTGCAGGCGCCGCGCCTCCGCCCGCAGGTCCGCCCGAAATGCCGGATCCGCGATCGCGATGAGCGCCGCTGCACGCTCTCCGAGGGACCGGCCCCACAGCTCCGCGACCCCATGCTCGGTCACGATCGTTCGGGCATGGGCCCGCGTCGTGACGACGCCCGCGCCGTCCTGCAGCGTTGCCACGATCCGCGACCTCGCGCCGGCGGCGGCCGTCGACGGCAACGCAATGATCGCCCGGCCTTCGTCGGCGAGCGAAGCGCCGCGGATGAAATCCATCTGGCCGCCCACGCCCGAGTAGAGCCGCCGCCCGATCGAGTCCGCGACGATCTGGCCCGTGAGGTCGACCTCGATGGCGGAATTGATCGCGGTCATCCGGCTGAAGGAGCGGATGACGTGGGTGTCGTTCGTGAAATCCACCGGCCGCATCTCGATCATGAGATTGTCCCGAACGAAGTCGTACAGACGCGGCGAGCCCATGACGAACGCGGCCACGATCTTGCCGCGATTTCGCTCCTTGCGGGAGCCGGTGACGACGCCCGTCTCGACGAGGTCGACGACGCTGTCGGTGAACATCTCGGTGTGGACACCGAGGTCGCGCTTGTCGCCCAGGGCCATCGCCACGGCAGCAGGAATCGCCCCGATCCCCAGCTGGATCGTCGCGCCGTCAGGCACGAGCTCGGCGACGAAGTGCCCGATCTGTCGCTCCACCTCGCCGATAGGCGGCTGGGCAACCGCATACGGCGGGACGTCGCATTCGACCGCGAGGTCGATCGTGTCGACGTGGACGAAGCTGTCGCCATTGGTCCTGGGCATGGCCCGGTTGAGCTGAACGATGACGCGCTTCGCGGCCCGGATCGCGGAATGCATCGCCTCGACGCTGGTCCCGAGGGAGCAGAAGCCATGAGCGTCCGGTGGTGTCGCGTTCACGAACACCGCGTCGAGCGGCTGGAGGCCGGTGTCGAACAGGCGGGGCACGTCGGACAGGAACACAGGCACGTAATCGGCGCGGCCCTCGTTGACGGCGGCCCGGGCGTTCGGGCCGATGAAGAGCGC
>JBBQTO010000117.1:0-4592 GCA_038234575.1 Candidatus Limnocylindrales bacterium | reverse complement strand
CGCCCCTCGGCAACGAGTTCAACAACATGCTCAAGACGACCTCGCTCCTGAGCGCCCTCTCGGTCCCGGAGCTGTATGTCACGTTCTCTCGCAAGAACGCGAGCGGCCCAACGGTCTTCCACCCGTTCGAGCTCTTTCTGGCCGCGGCCGTCTGGTACCTCCTGCTCACCACGATCTGGAGCGTCATCCAGTCCTGGATCGAGCGCCGCCTCGGCGCGGGCTTCGGCACGGAGCAGCCACCCGGCCTGTTCGATCGCCTCTTTGGCAGCCGGCTCCGGCCCGATCGCGATGCGGGCCTCGTCAGCGGCGGCCGCTGAAGATGGAGCCCGGAATCGAGGTAACGCCGTGGCGGTCGGCCCGGCGCCCACCCGCGCACGACATCCTCGAAGCCATCGGCGGGCCGTCGACGGACGCCGCCGAGATCGTCGTCGAGGCGACCGACGTCCACAAGTCGTTCGGCCGGACGGAGGTGCTCAAGGGCATCGACTTGACGGTCCAGCGCCGGGAGGTGGTCGTCATCATCGGAGCCTCCGGTTCCGGAAAGACGACCTTCCTTCGCTGCATCAATCATCTCGAGAAGATCAACAGCGGCCGCATCAAGGTGAATGGCCACATGATCGGCTACCGGGAGGAGGACGGCAAGCTCGTCGAGGACAAGGAGCGGAACATCGCCCGGCAGCGCCAGGAGATCGGGATGGTCTTCCAGCGCTTCAACCTCTTCCCGCACTTGACCGCCCTCGAGAACATCATCGAGGCGCCGATCCAGGTGCGCGGCACCGATCGGGATCAGGCGGCCGAGATGGGGATGGCGCTCCTCGATCGCGTCGGGCTGGCCGTGAAGGCCGATGCGTATCCATCGCGCTTGTCCGGCGGCCAGCAGCAGCGCGTCGCAATCGCCCGCGCGCTGGCGATGAAGCCGGCCCTGATGCTCTTTGACGAGCCAACGAGCGCCCTCGACCCCGAGATGATCGGCGAGGTCCTCGAGGTCATGCAGGAGCTCGCCCGGGAAGGCATGACGATGATCGTCGTGAGCCACGAGATGGGCTTCGCGAGAGAGGTCGCCAATCGGGTCGTGATGGTCGACGAAGGTCGGATCATCGAGGAAGGCACGCCCCAGCACTTCTTCGACAACCCCGAGCACGAACGGACGAAGGCCTTCCTCTCGAAGATCCTCTAGGCGTCGGCGCTGCCCGGAGGCGCCGAGTTCCCCTTAGCTCGCGGCGGCGATGACCCGTCCGTCGGGCCCGATTGTCGCGCGGCGGCGAAGCGCCTTGAGCTCCGCGCCGGGGACCTGGTCGCGGGCGTGATAGCTCGACCGAACGAGCGGCCCGGACTCCACGTGCTTGAACCCCAGCGCGAGCGCCTCCAGCTTCATCTCGGCGAACTCGTCGGGGTGGTAGTAGCGCTCGAGCGGCAGGTGCTGCACCGACGGTCGGAGGTATTGGCCGATCGTTAGGATGTCGACGTCGACGTCGCGGAGCGCCTCGAAGGACTCGGTCAGCTCCGGTCGGGTCTCGCCGAGGCCCACCATGAGCGAGCTCTTCGTGTGGGCCGGGTGTCCGTACTCGGCGGCATACGTCTTTGCCCGCTCGAGGACGCCGAGCGTGCGGTCCCACCGGGCGCGCTTCCGGACCGGCTTCTGGAGCCGCTTCACGGTCTCGAGGTTGTGGTTGAGGATGTCCGGGCCGGCCCGCATGACGTCGCGCAGCGGCGCCTCCTGGCCATTGAAATCCGGGATGAGGACCTCGATGCCCATGCCCGGGATCCGATCTCGGACCTGGCGGATCGTCTCCGCGAAGACGTGCGCCCCGCCGTCCGGCAGGTCGTCGCGCGCCACGCTCGTGACCACGACGTGCTCGAGGCCAAGCCCCGAGAGCGCCTCGGCGACGCGCCGCGGCTCGTCATCGTCGAACCAGGTAGGGCGACCCGTCTTCACGTTGCAGAATCCGCAGGCGCGCGTGCAGGTGTCGCCGAGGATCATGATCGTGGCGGTCCGCATGTCCCAGCACTCGCTGATGTTCGGGCAGTGGGCTTCCTCGCAGACCGTGTTCAGGTTGAGGCCCCGCAGCAGGCGCTTGAGTTCCTGGTAGTTCTCGCCCGAGGGGATTCGAGCCTTGATCCAGTCGGGATGGCGGCGCAGCGGCGTGGTGCCGTCGACCGCTTCGGCGAAGGTTCCGCCGCCCATCGCGATCGAGATGGGCTCGTGCGGGCCGTGGGCGTGGCCGGCTGCGCCGACGGGTTCGAACATCGGAAGCTCGCGGGCCATGGTGGAAGTCTATGGCCTCGCGCGTCTATAGAGACGGGGCGAAGGTGTCGGCGAGACCCTCCTCGATCCCGCGCGGGGCGAATCCGAGCTCAGCGACGGCCTTGTCCGCCGAGGCGAAGTAGGTGACGCCGGCGCTCGCCGAGATCACCTCTGCGAAGTTGGGCTGGCCGATCAGGCCGCCGAGCGGCCGCATCGCACGGAGCAGAGCGGTCGGGACCCGCAGCGCGGGCGTATGCCGTCCACCGAGTCGAGCGGCGATCGCGATGGCCTCCCCGAGCGTCGTCCTCGGCCCGGAGAGCACGTATTTCTCCCCGACCCGGCCACGATCGAGGGCGGCGACAATCCCGGAGGCGAGGTCCTCAACGTGGACGAACCCGAGCCCGACGTCCGCGAGCGCCACGTATCTGAGGCGTCCGTCGTGGGCGAGACGCATCTGCTCGCCGATACCCGAGTGGTCGGCCGGCCCGTACACCTGGCTCGGGTGGACGAAAACGATCGGGGCGCCGGCCCTCGCCCGTTGCTCGGCCACCTCCTGGGCGCCGAACTTCGTCTCGTCGTACCAGCTCAGAAAACCCTCCCGGAGGTCGCGTCGGTACGCCTCGTCGACAACACGGCCGTGAGTGTTGCCGAAGACGTTGACCGTCGAGACATAGACGATCCGTTTCGACCCCGCGGCCTCGGCGGCATCGAGGACACGGGTCGTCGTCCCGACGTTGGCGTCCCACATCGCGCCGCGCTCGGTCTTGCGGATGCCGACGCGATAGCTCCCCGCGGCGTGGATCACAGCGTCCGCATCACGAAGGAGCTCGGCCAGTTGCAGGACGTCCGAGAGGTCGTCCTCGACGACGGTCGCGCCGAAGGTCGTCAGGTGCTGGGCGCGCCGCGAGTCACGGACCGGTGCGACCACGTCATCCCCGCGCCCGGCTAGGATGCGGACGATCGCGCCGCCGATGAATCCGCCACCACCGGTAACGACAATGCGCCGCCGGGCGGGCGGTTCGGCATCTGCCTCGACAGCGCCAACGAGCTCGGGCGGCATCGGCTCGATATTCGGCGCCGGATCAAGCTTGGGCTCCGGCCCGGGCGCGACCGGCGCTGTTGCCTCGGACATCGGGGCCGTCGCCGCACGGCGTCGGCGCGGCGCCTTCCCCGGCTCGAGCGGCCCGCTCAGTAGATCGGGGTGTCGGGCCCGACCGACTCCAGCCAGGCCTTGATGTCGCGCAGCAGGGCGGCGCCGCCCGCCCCGTCGTTGGCGCGGTGGTCGACGCCGAGGACCATGTTCATGATCGAGCGGATGCCGATCACGTCGCCGTCCGGCGTCTCGACCACGACCGGCCGCTTCGTGATCCGGTCCATGGTCACGATGCCGACCTCGGGCACGTTGATGATCGGCATGACCATGTTCGTCCCGAGCCAGCCGGTATTGTCGACCGTGAACGTGCCGCCGCCGAAGTCGTCGACGCGAAGATGCCCGGTCCGTGTCCGGTCGGAGACGTCGGCGATCGCCCTGTTCAACCCGCTGATCGACAGCAGATCGACGTCCCGAATGACCGGGACGATGAGGCCGCCATCGACGGCGACCGCGATGCCGATGTTGATCCGGCGCTTCGCCAGGAGTCCTGCGTCGGTCCAGTGCGCGTTGAACAGCAGGTTGCGCTTCAGCGCCTCGGCCGAGGCCTTGACGACGAACGGCACGAAGCTGAGCGAGATTCCTTCTCGCGCCTGGTAGTCCCGCTTCTGCCGGTCGCGAAGCCGGACGAGGCTCGTGACGTCGACTTCCATCTGGACGTAGGCGTGCGGAACCTGCAGCGCGCGGGTCATCTGAGCGGCAATGCCCTTGCGCATCTGCGTCATCGGCACGAGGACCTCGTCCGCGCCGTCGGGGAACTCGATCCCCTGCCCTGCCGCCGCCGCCGGAGACGAAGCCGGCTGTTGCGCGGGCGCGGCGCTCGGCGCGGGCGCGGCACCAGACGGTGGAGCGTTCGGGGCTGCCGGCGCGCCGGCCCGTGCCGCCGGCTTCTGGCCATTCGAAGGCGCGGCCGCAGCGTCCTGCCGACCCACGGGCTTGCCGGTCCGCTGGCTCTCGACATAGTCCGTGACGTCCTCACGGGTGATCCGACCCCCGCCACCCGTTCCCACGATCATCGCCGCGGCCAGGCCGTGCTCACGGAGGAGCCGGCGAACAGCCGGCGTCATCCGGGCATCGGGATTGCCGGGCAGCTCGTGCGGCGCCCGCTCGTCGGAGCCGGCAGGGCCCTGGGCGACCGACGCGGGCACGTTCGTCGAGGCCATCGTCGGCACCACCGGGGCCGGCGTGCTCTCGGTC
>JBBQTO010000116.1:0-4745 GCA_038234575.1 Candidatus Limnocylindrales bacterium | reverse complement strand
ACTCGATCTGGGTCATGGATCACTTCTTCCAGATTCGGGGCGTCGGGAGACCGGAGGAGCCGATGCTCGAGGGCACGACTGCCCTCGGCTACATGGCCGCCCACTCGGATCGGGCGCGGCTGGGCCTGATGGTCGGCGGCGTCCACTATCGGCAGCCCGGACTCTGGGCGAAGGCGACGACGACGCTCGACGTTCTGTCCGGCGGCCGCGCCTGGTTCGGCATCGGAGCGGCCTGGAACCAGGACGAGTCCGAGGCGCTCGGCTTCCCGTTCCCATCTCTCGGCACGCGCTTCGAGATGCTCGAGGACACGCTCCGCGTCGCCCGTGCGATGTGGACCGGCGAGCGCGGGAGCGAGGAGGACCTCTCGGGCCACCATGTCCGGGCGACTCGCCTGATGAACTCCCCGCAGGCGATGAGTCGCCCTCGGATCCCGATCATGATCGGCGGCGGCGGCGAACAGAAGACGCTCCGGCTCGTCGCCCAATACGCCGACGCCACGAACGTCTTCGGCGGTCCCGAGATGATCCACCACAAGTACGAGGTCCTTCGCGGGCACTGCGAGGCGCTTGGGCGGCCGTACGATGAGATCGAGCGGAGCAACCTCAAGAGCGTCCGGATCAGTGCCGACGGCGCACCAGGCACCGCTTCGCCGGCGGAGGTCGTGGATCAGTTCGGGGAGCTCGGCGACGCCGGCGCCCAGCAGATCATCTTCAGCGTCCGCGACGTGTGGCAGACGGACAAGATCGAGCTGCTCGGCAAGTCGGTTATGTCCCAGCTTCGGGACGCCTGACCGACCCGATCAAATACCCCCGGGGAGTATGCCGCTCGTGGTACGATGAGCACGATGAACAAGGATTCCAAGGCCCCGTCGACGGCCGAGCGAAACGGCTCGAAGCCTCCGTCGGCCGAACCCGCCAACCCGTTCGCCGGGCTATCGATCGACTTCTCCGCCGATACGTCCGTCGCCGCTCCAGCGGCCCCCGCGCCGCTCGCGAATCTCGCCATCTCCTTCGGCGACGCCCCGGTGGCAACGGCCCCGGGCGGACCCGCGTCGATGACGAGCGCGCCCGGTCGAACCGAGAGCAAGCTCGTCATCGTCGGCTCGGGCCCCGCCGGCCTGACCGCCGCGATCTACGCCGCGCGGGCAAACCTCGAGCCGATCGTCCTCTCGGGCTCGGCCCCCGGCGGCCAGCTGATGCTCACGAGCGACGTCGAGAACTACCCCGGCTTCCCCGAAGGAATCCAGGGCCCCGACCTCATGGCCCTCTTCCGAGCCCAGGCGGAGCGCTTCGGGACGCAGCTCCACGATGTCGACATCGACCGCGTCGACCTCTCGAGCCGGCCGTTCCGGCTCTGGGCGCGCGGCGTCGAATACAAGGCCCAGTCCGTGGTGGTGGCCACCGGCGCCTCGGCCATGTGGCTCGGCCTCGAGAGCGAGACGCGGCTCCGCGGCCGCGGCGTCTCGGCGTGTGCGACGTGCGATGGCTTTTTCTTCCGGGACCGCGAGATCGCGGTAGTGGGCGGCGGCGACACGGCCTTCGAGGAGGCCACCTACCTGACTCGATTCGCCTCGAAGATCCACCTCCTCCACCGTCGCGACAGCTTCCGGGCGAGCCGGATCATGGTCGAGCGAGCGCAGGCCAATCCGAAGATCGAGATCCACACGAACACCGGCGTCGAGGAGGTCCTCGGCGACGAGAAGGTGAAGGGGCTGCGACTCCGGGACACGCAGACCGGCAAGGAGCGCGAGGTCCCGATGGAGGGCCTATTCATCGCGATCGGCCATCGCCCGAACACGGAGGCCTTCCGGGACTGGCTGGAGGTCGACTCGAAGGGCTACCTCGTCGTCCACGACAAGACCAACTCGAAGATCGAGGGCGTCTTCGTCGCCGGCGACGTCCACGACCACCGGTATCGCCAGGCGATCACCGCGGCCGGCGACGGCTGCATGGCCGCCATCGATGCCGAGCGCTGGCTCGAGTCCCAGGGCATCACCGAGGCCAACACCCTCAGCGCCTGGTAGGCGAGCACACCTGATGACCGTACGACGCGGTGGGGGCGGCCATTTCCGCATGCCGCCCGTGGAACCGAACCCCGTACCGCCGGAGCGGCGTGGCCGGACGATCCGCAAGATCGCGGCATTCTTCCTGCCCTACCGGGGCCGGGTCACGGTCGTGCTCGTGGCCATCCTGCTCACGAGCTTCATCGGCCTGATCAATCCGATCCTGCTGAAGCTCCTCATCGACGTCGCGATCCCGCAACGCGACTGGGGCCTCCTCAACCTCTTCGTCGGCCTGATGATCATCCTACCGATCATCTCGGGGCTGATCGGGGTGGGGCAGAGCTACCTCAACAACATCATCGGCCAGAGCGTCATGCACGACCTGCGGACGGCCCTGTATGCCCACCTCCAGCAGATGCCGCTCCGCTTCTTCACCGAGACCAGGACCGGCGAGATCCAGAGCCGGCTCGCGAACGACGTCGGCGGCGTGCAGTCGGTGGTCACCGACACGGCGGCATCGCTCACCTCGAACATCGCGATTGCCCTGAGCACCGTCGTCGCCATGTTCATCATCGACTGGCGGCTCACCTTCCTGAGCCTCGGCCTTCTCCCCTTCTTCACGTACCTCACCTACCGGGTGGGCAAGGTCAACCGCGAGGTCCGGGGCGAAACGCAGAAGTCGCTTGCCGAGATGTCCGCCGCGACCGAGGAGACGCTGTCGGTCTCGGGGATGCTGCTGTCGAAGACGTTTGGCCAGCAGCAGGCCGCGATCGATCGGTTCAGCAAGCTCAATCGCCGGCTGGCGACGCTGCAGGTGCGCCAGGCGATGGTGGGCCGCTGGTTTTTCATGATCATCGGCACGATCTTCTCGATCACGCCGGCGTTCGTGTACTGGCTCGCGGGCTACCTCGCCGTCAACCACGACCCGTCGGCGCCGACGATCGGCGACATCGTCGCGTTCACGACCTTGCAGTCCCGGCTGTTCTTCCCGCTCGGCCAGCTGCTCAACGTCCAGGTGGAGCTCCAGGGCGCGCTCGCGCTCTTCGACCGGATCTTCGAGTACCTCGAGATGGACCCGGTGATCGTTGACGCCCGGGATGCCGTCGATCTCGACGCCACGCCGGTGGCGGGCGGGATCCGGCTGCGTCACGTCTCATTCCGCTACGCGTCCGCACCCGCGCGTCCGGTCGAAGCCGCAGTTGACGCGGGCGCGGACGTCGAGGCCGGAGGCGCGGCGGCGGCGGCAGCCCCAGATCCGACGTCGGCCCCCACCCCGATCTCGGCAGCAGCGGAGATCCTCCCATTCGGGCTCACCGACATCGACTTCGAGGCCGCGCCGGGCCAGCTGATCGCCCTCGTGGGTCCGTCCGGCTCGGGGAAGACGACGACGACCTACCTCGTGCCGCGGCTGTACGACGTCGATAGCGGCTCGGTCGAGATCGACGGGGTCGACGTCCGGAGCCTGACGCTCCTGTCGCTCGGCCGGGTCATCGGCTTTGTGACCCAGGAGACCTACCTGTTCCACGACAGCGTCCGGGAGAACCTGCTCTACGCGCGGCCCGGTGCGAGCCAGGCCGAGCTCGAGGCGGCGGCCCGAGCCGCGGCCATCCACGAGCGCATCCTCGAGCTGCCTGAGGGCTACGACACGATCGTCGGCGAACGCGGCTACAAGCTCTCGGGCGGCGAGAAGCAGCGCGTCGCGATCGCCCGGGTCCTGCTCAAGGACCCCCGGATTCTGATCCTCGACGAGGCGACGTCGGCGCTCGATACGGTCAGCGAGCGGCTGATCCAGTCCGCCCTCGAGCGCCTCGAGCGTGGCCGGACGACGATCGCCATTGCCCATCGGCTGTCGACGATCCTCCGGGCGGACGTGATCCTCGTGTACGACGGCGGTCGGATCGTCGAGCGCGGCACGCATGCCCAGCTCCTGGCGCAGGGCGGGCTCTACGCGCGGCTGTACCACGAGCAGTTCCAGGACGACGCGGGCAACGGCCGGGGGCCACGCGAGGCCGACGTGGCTCCCGCGGCCGCCGGCGCCTGAGGCCCGACCGATGACCACGCTGCGATCCGCGACGCTCATCCACGAGGGTGGCATGCGCTTTGTGGCCATGACCGGCACCACCCGGACGATCGTCTACGGCGACGAGGCCCCGAGCGGCGAGCTGAGCCCGGTCGAAACGATCGTCGTCAGCCTTGCGGCCTGCAGCGCGATGGACGTGATCTCGATCGCGCTGAAGAAGCGCCAGCGAATCGCCAGCTACAAGGTCCATGTCGAGGCGAGCCAGCGCGACGAGTACCCCCAGATCCTGACTCGGGTGGACGTGATCCACGAGCTCGCGGGCCCGGCCATCGAGGAGGCCGCGATCCACCGCGCGATCGAGCTCTCCGCGCTCAAGTACTGCCCAGTCAACGCGATGCTCTCGGCGGGTGCCACCGAGGTTCACCACGGCTACCGGATCAGCAACACCGGCCCCGAGTCCTTCGAGGCCACCGGCGAGGTCGTCGTCACGGGCCCCTATCGACGCCCCGATATCGTCACGTGACGTCGCGCTGAGCGAGGGCAACACGAGGTCGCCTCCGGGCCTCGAGGAAACGTTGGACGAGTCGGCTGAGAGAGCGAGTCAGTGAAGTACGTTTTGGGCTTGGTCGGGAGTCTGATCCTGAGCGGGTGCACGGCGGTCGTTGCGACGCCGAGCCCTTTCGACCCTGGTCCTAGTGTCGTGATTCGGAAATGACTGGGCG
>JBBQTO010000115.1:0-4840 GCA_038234575.1 Candidatus Limnocylindrales bacterium | reverse complement strand
CCGGACCTCGGCGCTGCCGCCCGGGAAGATCGCCCGGGTCGCCGCATCTGCCTGAGCCGGGTCGAACGCCCAGCCCTCGAGCACCACCCCGGTCGAGGAGCCATCGCGGAGGAGGGAGATCCGGCTGATCCCGAGTGCGTGGAGCCGGTCCGCGGCGTCGGGACCGACGATCGGTTCCCCGGCAGCGGTGGCGGCGACAAGCAGCACGAGGGCCATCGAGCCTCCTCTGCGACCCCTCCTGGTTCGGGGATCGTCTGACGTGACCCTAGGCCGCGGTCGATCCCCGATCATCGGGATAACCCCGTACCAGCGCGATCAGGTAGCGGAACCAGCCGGCGGGAGTCCACGAGCGCCGCGGCTAGACTGCTGAGATGCCCACTCGCGCCCGGCCCAAGGCCTCCCAGCTCATCGACCTCGAGGTCCCGGTCGAGCGCGCCTTCCTGGTCGCGGTCGACACCGGCGACCGCGACGGCTGGTCGGCCGAGGAGTCGCTCGGCGAGCTCGCGAACCTCGCCCTGACCGCGGGTGCCGAGGTGGTCGGCGCCGAGTGGCAGAACCGCCGCCATGTCGACCCGCACTGGTACGTGGGCAAGGGCAAGGCAGAGGATCTCGTCGCCGCGAAGTCGGAGACGGGCTTCGACCTCCTCGTCGCCGACGACGAGCTCTCGCCCTCGCAGCAGAAGGCGCTCGAGGGCCTCCTCAACACGAAGGTCATCGATCGCAGCCGGCTGATCCTGGACATCTTCGCCCAGCACGCCCGGACCCATGAGGGCCGGCTCCAGGTGGAGCTGGCGCAGCTGGAGTACCAGCTCCCGCGCCTGACCCGGCTCTGGACCCACCTGTCGCGGACCGGCGGCGGGATCGGGACCCGAGGGCCGGGCGAGAGCCAGCTCGAGACGGACCGCCGCATCATCCGCGGCCGGATCAAGAAGATGAAGGAGCGCGTCGACGATGTCCGCCAGGCACGGACCACCGCCGCGCGGGGCCGCGACCGGCGACAGGTCCCGACCGTCGGCATCGTCGGCTACACGAACTCCGGCAAGTCGACACTCCTCAATAGCCTCGTCGGGAGCGTGGTCGCGCTCGCGGAGGACAAGCTCTTCGCCACGCTGGACCCGACGAGCCGGCAGGTGAAGCTCGGCGACGGACAGACGGCGATCCTGACCGACACCGTCGGGTTCATCCACAAGCTGCCGCATCAGCTCGTCGACGCCTTCCGGGCGACGCTCGAGGAGGTCAACCGCGCGGACGTCCTCGTCGAGGTCGTCGATGCGTCGGATCCCCATGTGGCCGAGCACCGGGCGACCGTCCAGAGCGTGCTTGACGAGCTCGGCGCCGGCTCGAAGCCACGCCTCGTCGTGTTCAACATGGTCGACCTGGTCGAGCCGGCGGCCGACGGGACTCGCGTTGCGCCGGCGATCTCCGGGGCGGTGTTCATCTCGGCTCTGACGGGCTTCGGACTCGATACGCTGAAGGTCGAGCTGTCGGCCCTGCTCGCGACGCTGTGGGTCGATGTAGACGTCCGCGTGCCGTACACGGCCGGTGAGCTCCTGGCGCGAATTCGCGAGCGTGGAACGGTCGAGCTCGAATACCTCAATCGCGAGGTCCGGGTGCATGGGCGCATCGCACCGGCACTCGCCGGCGAGCTCGAGAGCGCGGCGGCCCGATGGCAGGCCGAGTAGCCGCGCGGGTCCGGTTGGCGGGCCACGGCCTCGATCGCCTCGGGCGGCTGGTGACCTGGTCGATCGCCGACGGCGAGCGGGGTCGCCGCTGGCGAGAAGCGACCGCCATGGACGGGGCGACCGAGGATAGGCCCGAGGCCCTGGCGCACGCCGTCACCATCGAGACCGGCCATGCGGGTCAATGGCTGCGTCTCGAGGTCGCTGCCGCTACGGGCCTCCTGTCCCTGCACCCGGAGCGCGACGGATCGATCCAGGGGAATGTGGTCTCGGACGTAGGCGTTCGGCACGTCGCCCTCGGGGTCATGGAGCCAGCGCTCGTCGACGTGCGCGACTCGCTTGTCGCCGAGACCGCCCTGTGCCGGGCTCTCGAGCGCCTGGTTGCGGCAGGGGAGGGGAGGACGGTCTCGGTCGTCCGGGTCTCCGCCACGCTCGAGGTCAGCACTACGGAGCTGCAGGTCTTTCGACGCGACGCGCGCGGCTGGGAGCTGACCGACGCGGATGGGATCCGGACCGCCGCGATGGGGGACCGGGGAGCACCGGTGGCGGCCGACGCGGGCGCGAAATGGCCCCTGGAGACGGGATCGTGACAGGCCTCGTGGACGGCCTGTGGACGGAAGCGTGAAATTGGCATGAACAACTCGGAAACTCGTGGATAAGTCGCTTCCGGTGCGGTTGGCTCCCAACGTATATTTGGTCTTGCCCAGAGGGGCCTCGAAAACCTGCTGATCCCGCCGGTGCTTGCATCGGCAAGTCGGCTCCCGTGCTTGCATGAGAGACGATGGGTCAGTAAGGAAGCGGTGGTTCCTCTGGGCATTTCGATTCCCCGGGGAAGCCACCACCCGACCCACGGCGCGACGCCGCCAGGGGCAGCATTCCGCTATACGAGAGGTCGGCCTCGGTCATGAGGCATCACGGCGGCGTCCTGTCAAGCCGCCGGACGGGCTTCGTGGACCGGGTGTGGACGGCAATGAACAATGGCGCGCGTAACTCGGAAACTCGTGGATAAGCCCCTATCGCGAGCTATTGACCGGCCCGTACTGTAGGTCTTGCCCGAAGGGGCCCTGAACCACCAGTAGCGAACCAGTCGGTGCTTGCATCGACAGTCTGATCCGGTGCTTGCATCGGGGAGGATGGGGCGCTCGGCGGCGATGCGGTTCCTTCGGGCGTTTCGTTGTGCCTGGCGCCACGCGGAGACCGCCTCTCGTGCCCACCCGCCTGAGCCTCGATTCGCGCCTCGGTGCCATTGCGGTCGTCGCCGCGCTCGGGATCGCGGCATTCGTCCATCCATTCCGACCCCTCCTGGCCCTCGGGCTCGCGATCGCCTTCGTCGCCCTGCGACGGAGCGGCAGGCCTGCGAACGTGCTTGCCGCGGTGGTGCCGGTGGCGGCGATCCTGTCGTGGAGCACCTTCGCCCAGCCACTGGCGGACCCGACGGAGGCGCAGTGCGCCGATCTCTTCGCCCCGCCCGCTCTCTGGCGCTTCGTCGAGGCACTCGTCGGGCTCATCGTCCTCGTGATCGTCCTCCGCGACCGCGGCGCAGCGGCCGCCGACATCGGCCTCCGCCTCGGATCGAGGCGCCTTGCCGCCCTCGCGGTCGTCGGGTTGTTCGTCGTCGCTCCGCTGGCGCTCCTCGCCGGCGCGCTCCTCGGGGGCAGCCTCCTCGGCGGCTCGTTCTTCGGGACGTTCGCGCTCGACCTCTCGCAGCCGGCGGCGTTTGCGCCCGCGCTCGTCTTCGCGGCCTCGAACGCCCTCGTCGAGGAGCTCGCGTATCGCGGCGCGATGCGGACGTGGCTCGCGCCCGCGCTCGGCGTCGTGGGGGCGAATCTTGCCCAGGCGATCGTGTTCGGCCTCGCCCACAGCGGCGCCGACTTCGTGGGTCCCGTGGCTCCGGTGGCAGCCTCGATGATCCTCGCTGGGTTCATCGCCGGCGTCATCGCCCGTCGGACGGGATCGTTGACGCTCCTCATCGCGATCCACGCGGCCGCAGACATCCCGATCTACTTTTTCTGGGCGTGCCGAATCGCGTGACGGGGTAGGCTCGCCGCGAACGTGGAGCCCCGGGGCCAGCAGGAGCGATCGATTGAGCGAGCTCGACATCGTCAAGCACATCAACGACCTGTCGCACGAGGAGGAGGCGCTCTACGCGGCCGCGTCGAGCGATGGGGGACTGGACGCAGCCGAGGTGGCCCGCCTCGAGGCGATCAAGGTCGACCTCGATCGGACGTACGACCTCCTCCATCAGCGCCAGGCCCGCCAGGCGGCTGGTCTCGACCCCGACGGGGCCGAGGTTCGACCAGCCGAGATCGTCGAGGGCTACCAGCAATGACCTTGGTACGCGTGATCAAGTAGGCTGGCCGGCGGCTTAGTCCACCTTGACTAATGCTGGTTGCCCAGGTAGGGTGCCGGCATGACCGAGGTCGTCAACGTCCACGCCGCCAAGACGCACCTCTCCCGGCTCCTCGAACGGGTCGAGGCGGGGGAGGAGATCACGCTCGCCCGCGCCGGACGCCCAATCGCGAAGCTCGTGCCGTATCGGACGCTTCGCGAGCCACGGAAGCCAGGGCTATGGAAGGGGCGGGTGACGATCCGGGACGACTTCGATGATCCACTCCCGGAGTTCCAAGCGATGTTCGACGAATGATCCTCCTGGTCGATAGCAACGCGCTGCTGTGGTGGCTTGCCGATGACCCGAAGCTCGATCCACTCGCAGCTCGGTCCATCGTGGACCCGGTCAACACCGTGATCGTCTCGGTGGGCTCCGTCTGGGAAATCGAGATCAAGCGCTCGGCCGGCCGACTCGACGCGCCGGCGGACCTTCTCGAGCAGCTTGCGGCGGCCTCGTTCGAGGCGCTGCCGATCACGGCTGCCGATGCGTTGGTGGCCGCGCGCCTGCCGTTGCACCATACCGACCCGTTCGATCGGATGATCGTCGCGCACGCACTCCGACTCGACGCGACCATCGTGTCGCGCGACCGCGCGTTCGACGCGTACGGCGTCAATAGGCTCGCGGCCTAGGATGAACAGCCTCCGAGATGTAGCGACGCATCTGGGTCATCGTGGCCTCATCTTGCGGGCCCCGATCAAGGCCTCGAGCGGGGTCTGGCCGGCAGTCAGCCGGCCGGTGTGGGCGCGCTCCTCGTTGTAGAAGCGGAGGTAGC
>JBBQTO010000114.1:0-5104 GCA_038234575.1 Candidatus Limnocylindrales bacterium | reverse complement strand
CGTCCGGCACGTCGAGGTCGACCACCCGGGCGAGCTCGTCGGCTTCGACTGCTTCCACGTCGGTCGCCTGTCCGGCACGACGGGGAGGGTCTGGCAGTACACCGCGATCGATCTCGCCACGAGCTATGTCTGGGCCGAGCTGGCGACGACGCCGCTCAACCCGAGCGCCCGCAAGACCTCGGCGCTCGCCCGCCGCGTCGCCGCCGACCTGGCAGCCCGGGGCTGGCGGCTCGAGCGGGTCCTGACCGACAACGGCTCCGAGTTCCGAAGCTCGGGATGATCAACCCAGGAGCTCGGTGATTCGCCATGCTGGGCAGCGTAGCTGCGATCATCTCAATCGTCCAGCATCTTCCGGGCTCGTGCACTAGGTGCTCGCGGCGATGGGCCGGATTTCGACTCCACCATGCGTCCCGGTCGCTTCCGGGATCTGACTCGCGAGGTCGATCGCCGCCGCGAGATCGGGGGCGTCGAGCAGGTAATAGCCGCCGACGATCTCTTTCGTCTCGGCGAATGGCCCGTCGGTCACGATGGGTTTGCCGGACGCGCTCCCTCGGACACTAACCGTTCGGACCGTGGGATCGAGCTCGTTGGCGCCGAGGATCGACTTGCCGGCGGAGGCGATGAACGCCTGGTGTCGTGCCGCGTTGGCTTCGTGCCAGGCCGCCGGCTCGCTGGCCCAGGTTCGTTCATTCCCGTAGATCAGCACCAGGTATTTCGGCATGTCTCACCCACACTTAACGGGGGCCCGTCGAGCCCGCTCATCATGTCGACGAATGGAGCATTACGCGATCGACATCGTGCGACCATCGAGGCCGACTTCCCGCCAGCCCGAGCATAGGTCTGGGCTCGGCCCGAGCGATGCGGCGGCGTTCGCGGCCACTCTGATCGCCTCGAGTGAAGGCGCCGTCGCGCTGAGTCGCGCCGAGCTGAGCCCGGAGCCCTTCGACCTCGTCGCGGAACAGCTGCTCGGCCAGATCCGCAGCCTCCCCATGTCGACACCAACGGGCGAGTAGCGCCGATTCGCCTGCGCACCGATACGCTGCCAACGGAATGGCGACGCTTGCCAGGGTCCCAAGACTATTGATGGTCCTCGCCGTCGCGATACTCGGCGCCGTCGGGTGCATCGACCGAGGCTTCGTCGTCGTCGCCGAGAATCACACCGGTCAGGAGCTTCTGGCCCGGAACACGTAGAGATCTGTGATGTCGGTAAGCAGATCCGCGGCGTCAAAGTGATCGGACATCCGTTCGCCTCCGCGACGTCATCGTACCCTGGCCGCTTGGACTCTCAATCTCCGGCGAGGTCCTCTACGGCTCGCTCAGCGTGTGCGAATGGCTCCCAGACCGCCCATTCCTCGGCGAGGAGATCGTTCTCCCACCGGCTGATGTTCAAGCCCGCGGCGACGAGGTCGGCGCCCCCGGCGCCTGCGGAACGAGCGGAAAGGCGGGTTGCGATGAAGTCGCCCTGACCGAGGCCATCGGCAGCTATCGGATCGCCGACTCGAAGGAGATGGCGCGCCCGCAGTTCGGGATCGTCTGGTAGAGCGTTCCCTACGAGCGGACCGAGGCCGGGGTCGAAGGTCGAGTCGGCTGAATGAGGCGGTAGACCTGGCGGGCGCCTGTCAGGCCCTTGAGCTCTCGCATACCGGCATCCTCGGTCACGAGATCCCCGCCCTCGAGCAGGTCCCGGGTCGTCGGCGACATGAGGACCTCGTTCATGGCCGCCTGGTCGAGGAGACGCGCGGCGGTGTGGACGGCCATGCCGCGAATATCGCTGCCGACGAGCTCGATCTCCCCGGTATTGATGCCGATCCGGATCGGCAGGTCCATCGTTCGCGCCGAGGCGATCATCGCGGCAGCACATCGGACGGCCCTGGTAGCGCTGTCGAAGACCGCGAGGAAGCCGTCCCCGGTCGTCTTGATCTCGCGGCCTCGAAAGACGTTGAGCTCGTCACGGATCCGGTCGTTATGGGCGATCAAGAGCTGCTGCCACGCTGCGTGCCCGATCCGCTCCAGCGTCGCCGTCGAGGCGACGATGTCGGTGAACATCACGGTCGCTAGGGTGCGATTCCCGCCCTCGTTGAGCGCGGCTTCCATTGCCCGCGCAGTGGCGCCCCAGTCGAGCGTGATCCAGGGCTCGTCGCCGACGACCCACTTGTCGTGGCCGGGAGGGATCTCGAAGACGGTGTTCGGCCCCACATCCAGGGTCTGGCCGTCCTCCATGAGGACCCGAATCGTGCCCGAGATGCAGTACCCGAAGTGGCGGATGAGGCACGACGGCGTCCCCATGACGGGCGCGACATGAGTCGACCATCGCCAACCCGGCTCGAAGCTGCAGTGGGCGACGCGGGCCTCATCGAGGTTGACCGTCTCGATCCGGGTGAACGGGATCGATCGGACCTCATCGGGGTTGGCGAAGCTCTTGGCCTGGAGTCGCGGCATCGCGCTCATTCTGCGCGCGATCGCGCCGGTGGCCTCTTGGGCGCCCGGCGTCTGGCCTCGCCAGCCATGGCCGCAGCACAATCGGTCTCGTGACATTCGCCAACGCTGAGGGAGCCCTACGTGACGGACCGAGAAGATCCACACCGGCGTTCTCCATCACGCCGGTTTGCCGCTCCGCGTCGTAAGTCGATGTCCAGTACCCGATGCCGGCCCTCTCCGTAGGAAGGATCGGTACCTGGTGTTACGAGCAGGCCGATCTCTGACCATCGCCCTGTCTACCGCGGTCCTTGTCAGCGCCTGTCAGGCAAACGCCCCGGGTCCGTCCTTGGTACAGGCGCAAGGGCCGAGCGAGTCCGGAGCGACGGCCACCTCGACGGCGGTGCCGCCAGCCGTCACTCCGTCGCCTGGGGCCACCTCAAATTCCGCCTCACCGGAGCCCCTATCGACGTACGTCGCTCAACCCCAGCCATCCCTCGCCCTCTCTGGCTCGGGTTCACCGGCTTTGCCGACGAAGGTGCGCTTCGAGAAGCTCTCGACGCCGTGCGACCTTGGCCCGAGCGAGAGTTGTGGCTGGTTTCGCGTGGCGTGGCTGGAGGCCAGCCCAGGCGACGTCAGCATCCGGGTGTACGCCGTGACGACATGCCTGCACACGCCGACGGCGTCGACGCCGGTCGTGAAGTGCCTCGTCAGTGGCGATTCCATCCCGCCAGCGTCGCTCGTCCTGCTCGGAACGGCGCCCGCTGCGGCGGGAACCTTGCCGTTCAAGCTTGGGGAGGGCGAGACCGCAGCGCTCGGTTGGCTGCCCGGGCACGGGCCGGCCGTCGACGCGGTGGTTGTCCAAGCCGTGAACGCGCACGGTGGATCGCTGTTCTTCTTTGCGGCCGTCAGCGGCAATTGCTACGGCTGCGTTCTCTAAGACCCGCCCGGAGAAGCGGCGGCCCAAAGGTGGGTCTCACCAGGTGACAAGCTCCTATCTCGTCAAGCCCCCAGTGACGAGATCTGAAGAGGCTGACTGAGCAACCGGAAGACGATCCGGGCGAGGTGGCGCTTGAGGGCCCGGAGGGCCTCGCGCCAGTTCTTGCCCTCAGCTCGCTTGCGGGCCACGAACGACTGCGCCGGCGGATAGGTGCGGACCTGGGCCAGAACGATCCCGTGGAGGGCCCGGTTGATCTGGCGGTTGCCGCCCCGGTTGAGGCGCATCCGGCTCGTCTGGCCCGAGCTCGCGGGGATGGGCGCGACGCCGGCCAGCATCGCGAACGCGTCGGCGGAGCGGAAGCGGCGGATATCGCCGACCTCGCCGAGAAGCTTGGCCGTGACGAGGGCGCCGGCACCCGGCAGCGAGCGTAGCGGGTGGTCCGCCACCATGGCCTCGAGCCGCCGCTCGAGCCCCCGGATCTCGACGGCCAACCGCCCGAGGCGGGTCAGCCGGTCGCGAGCGAGCTCGGCCTGCACGCCCGGCAGCCGTCGCAGCAGCCGGCCGGCCGTCCGGCGATGGACCTCGGCGACGAGGTTGGCGGCTGCCGAGCCGTACCCCGGGACGAGGACCACGAGATCGGCGTGCAGCCGGTTGCGGATCCGCGTGGCCTCGGCGACGAGGTCCTCGCGAGCCGCGACCAGCAGCTGCAGGTCGCGACTGGCATCGGCTAGGCGGACCGGCGGCAGGTCGGTCTCGCGCTGCGCCACCCTGGCGATCGCCAGGGCATCGGCGGGATCGCTCTTGCCGGCTCGGCGCGTCCGGCCCCGCTCACGGTGGCTGAGCTGCGGCGGCACCTCGAGCGCGGCATACCCGGCCGAGAGCAGCAACCGGGCGGCCGCGGCGCCGTATCCGGCCGAGCCTTCGAGGCCGACGCGCCGGACGCCCCCGAGTCCGCTGAGCCAGGCCACGAGCGCGCTGAAGCCGGCCGGGTCGTTGTCGAATGTGGCCTCGGCGAGCGGCTGGCCCAGCTCGTCGATGGCGCATGCCGCCAAGGTCGCCTTGTGGGTATCGATCCCGACCACGTGCATCTTTTCACCCCTCCGCTCGACCGCTTAGGATGGCCGCGGGCCAGGCGGGCAAATGTGCGTTGAGGTAACAGCCACGCTCCTATGAAGCCATGCCTGGCCCGCTTCGTCAGCGAGGACGGAGGCACTTGTCACTGTGGCCAACGGTCAGCCCGCGGCACATTTGCGCGGAGCCATCCGCCCTCGTCGACGACACCTTCGCAGCCCGGCGAAGGCCACGTCTCACCCTACGCACATTCGCGCATCCTGAGCGAAGCGAGGCTCGACCATAAACCGGGCGGCTGGGGCCGCGGTCCAAGAGGTAACGATGTCGGCCCTGAGGCCCGCGAGATCCCGCGACCGCGAGCCGATGTGTCCGACATAGCCATCCGCGGTCAACGTGTCGAGCTCGCCAAATGGGGCTTCGCCTTGCCAGACCTTGAGGTAGCGATCGAGCCGGCGCTCCCGTTCCGGTATCAGCGATGAGTCCATCAGGTCACCCTTCTCCGACGCGTTGAAGCTGCTGTAGTTGCCATTCATGCACGCCGCGCAGCCAATCCTTGCCGAACGTGACCGATGGGCCGACCCGAGGGTCACCGGGAACACCGGCGTTACGCAGCGCGTGCACGTACGCGCGGTCCTGTTCGATCCGTGCGCGTACATGATCGGCTCCGCCGATGGACCC
>JBBQTO010000113.1:0-5222 GCA_038234575.1 Candidatus Limnocylindrales bacterium | reverse complement strand
GGCCGTGGACATGGCGAGGGCGAGCGTCGCTGCGCCGGCGCCGAGAAGGAGTCGTCTGAACATCGCTACCTCCTGTTGGTCGCATCATTCGACTACAGGTCCCTACGACGGCCTGCCGGCAGCGGATCCCCGAAACGCCTTACAAGTCGGATTGCGGGCTGGGTGGCTACGTATCTGAGCGTGTCGCCGCCGCCTCGGCCTCCTGCTTCCGCTCGGCCATGGCCTCGCCGAGCTGCACGAGCTCGGCATGATCGAACACCTGCCGCGCCTTCACGAACATGTCGCCTTCTTCCTCTTCGATGTGATGCTCGATGTTCTCGATCATGACCTTCGCCTTCGGGCCCCAGGTCTCATCGTCGACGGGCAGCGCCTCGAGCTCACCCATGAGGATGTTCACCACGTCGTGCTCCTCGTATCCCTCGAGGACGATCGCCTTGGCATTCGGGTGCTGCTTGAGCGTCGGATAGAAGATCTCCTCCTCGATGATCTCGTGGACCGTAAGCTCGGCCTTGAGCCGGCCGAAGAGCTCGGTTCGGGTCTTGATCCCGCGCTCGGTTGTGGATTCGAGCTCGCCGAGCAGCGCCTTGACCTTGCGGTGGTCTTCTCGAAGCAGAGACAGCGCGTCCATTGGGACCTCCTTGGCTTGAATGGGTTTTGATCGCGCGATTGCGCGGCACGGGCACCACGGGAACTGGCGTGATTGAATCGTCGCCGGGGGGAGATTGCCGCTGGTCGCTTCGGAACCAGTTGGGCGTGACGGCGGCCTCGCGTCCTTCGGCGTCGGTCATGGTCGGGCCGGCTGCGGCGACAGCGGCTGGCGGACGTTCGCAATGCGTGGCAGCCGCCGGGAATGGGTCTGCGACGCCCGCCCCGCAAAGGTCAGTAGGCGCAACGGTGCGCGACCCGCCTTGCACGAGGAGACGACTTGGACGACCAATCGAGAGATCGAGACGGCGACATGGATCGAACCGGCAAAAACGGCCCGTCCGATCAGGCCCCGAGCGACCGTTCCGACGACGAGATGCGCCTGCCAGGCGCCCCTCGCAGCGGTCAGGACGCGGACTCGGAGGGCACCGACGAGGATGTCGACGCCGGCCGAGTCGACCCGATGGATCCGAGCCGCACGTAGCGGCGAATCGCCACTTCCTGGGCGTTTGCCCAGGGTCATCATGGGAGAAGGAGAACGAGATGCCTGACGAGATGTTGGAGCGAGACCAGGACGGCAAGGTCATCGAGCACGACACGACGGTCGTGACGAACCGGGACGAGCATCCCAACGAGGCGGCCGGCGCAGGTGCGGGTGCCCTCGGTGGCGCCGCAGTGGGCATGGTGGTCGGCGGCCCTCCCGGCGCGGTGGTCGGTGGCGTCATCGGCGCCGCTGGCGGCGCGATCGCGGGTGAGAGCACCAAGCACGAGCACCACGACGAGGCCGGCGCAGGAGCCGGTGGCGCCGGAGGCGCGATTGCGGGTGCCGTCATCGGCGGCGCGATCGCGGGACCTCCCGGCGCGGTCGTCGGCGGCGCGGTCGGCGCGGGTGCCGGCGCCGGTGCCGGCGAGAAGGCCGAGTCGGGCGTGAAGAACGAGACCACCGACGAGACCTGGCATGAGGGCGACACCGTCGTCCGACGCGAGGAGACCGAAACCAACCGCTGACGACCTCACGTCAGCCTGAACGCCCGGGAGCCTCGCGGCTCCCGGGCGTTTTCATGTCCCGCGCCAGTCTGTTCAGTGCCTGCTTGCCGCACAGCGACGGATTGTTAAACTCCGTTCCCGGTGGCGCCGCCGCACGGCTGCGCGCCACGTTCCCAGGAGACGGGAGCGTTTGCGTGGTTCGTGGCCCTGAGAACGGATACGTGGAGTGGCTGGGCAATGCCGAGAGCGGCCCGGAGCTCCTCGGCGGCAAGGCCGCATCGCTCGATCGCCTCGCCCGGATGGGCTTTCGGATTCCGCCTGGGTTCTGCCTCACGACGGCCGCATTCCGCGCCCAGCTCGACGCGGTCGCTGGCTCGATTGCGGACACCACCGCTGCCGCGCGAATCGAGTGCGAGCCGCTCCAGGTTGCCATCGCGACGCCGCTCGCGGATGCGCTCGCCCGGTTATGCGAGCTGACGCGCGATGCGGCAGGCGAGACGGCGCCGCGGTTCGCCGTCCGATCGTCGGCAATCGGCGAGGACGGGACCGACGCCTCGTACGCCGGGCTCCACGAGACGGAGCTCGGGGTTGCCTCGGAAGGCGTCGATGCGGCCGTGCGGCGCTGCTGGGCGTCGCTGTGGAGCGCCCCGGCGATGGCCTACCGGACGCGTCGCCGCCTGCCGCTCGATGGCGGCGCGATGGCGATCGTCGTGCAGGCCCTGGTGCCGGCCGACGCGGCGATCGTGGCCTTCACGCGACACCCAGTCACGGGCCGCACGGACCAGCTCGTGATCACTGCCGTCCGCGGCCTCGGCGATGCGATGGTCTCCGGCACGGTGACACCCGACACGTTCGTCGTCGATCGCAACAGCCGCGCCATCCTCGACTTCTCGCCGGGCGAGGGGACGGGCGAGCCGGCCATCGGCGGGGCGATCCTCGCCGAGCTCATCGAGCTGATCCTGCGGGTCGAGGCGGGTTTCGGCGCCCCGGTGGATATCGAGGCCGCGGTGAGTGGCGACACCTGGTACCTGTTGCAAGCCCGACCGATCACCACCGGGGCGCCTTCGGCCGCGACGCCACCAGCGGCGGCAACCCGGTCGGCGGCCGCCGGGCACGCGACCGCGTGAGCGAACCCACAATGACGACCGAGAGTGGCAGCCCGGAGGCCGTGGGCCTCGACGATCCCGCATTCCCCGTCGAGTTCGATGATCCCGCCCACATCGAGCTGACGTGGGAGTGGGACGACATGCACATGCCATTCGCGCTCCTGCCGCTCGCCGGCGACTTCGTCCGCGTGGTCGGCTCGGGCTTCGATGACCCGAACATCCGCTACAGCGACGTGGGCTTCGGAACGTTTCCGCAGCGCTGGCATTGCGCGGTCTGGAACGGCTACGCGTACTTCGCGATTCGGCGCAACTACGCGCCGGAGGTGCGGCCTGCGGTCCTGGAGCGTTACACCGCGATGGCCCGCTCCCGGATCGAGCCGACCGAGGCGTACTGGCGGGATGAGCTCCTGCCACAGCTCCATGGACTCTACGATCAGATCGAAGGCGTTCCCGTCGAGACCGGCTCCGGCGATACGGTCGCGGCAGGCTGGGAGGCCGCCTGGCTGGCCGGCGAACGGGCTTGGGCGATCCACTTCGATGCGATCCTCGGGCCGTACCAGGTCATGGACGACCTCGCCGACGCCTACGAGGCGGCGAACCCGGGCGCGCCGCCTGGCGAGGCGCTCCGGCTCGCCCAGGGCGGACGTCATGAGCTGCTCGACGTGGAGGTCGGCTCGGAGGAGCTCGCCGCGGCCGCGGCTGCGTCGGCGCCGCTGTCCGCAGCGCTCGCGGCCGGGGTTCGATCGCTTGACGCGCTTCGTGCGCTGCCTGATGGCCCGGCGTTCGTCACCGCGTTCGAAGCGTTCCTCCAGCAGCACGGCCACCTCGGCCAGAGCGTCGACGACCTCTCGCTTGCGTCGTGGGCCGAGGAGCCCGAAAACCTTCTGAACGCGCTCGCCAAGCGGCTCGAGCGAGCTCCGGAGCCGGCCGAGGTCCGCCGAGCGCGGCTCGCGCATCAGGCGGACGAGCTGGCAGACGCCGCCCGTAGCCGCCTCGTAGATCGGCCCGACGACCTCGCGAAGCTCGAGCACGCCTTGCGCTTTGCGCGCTCGATCGGCTTCCTGACGGAGGTCCACAACTACTGGATCGATCGCAAGTCGCAGGCCTGGCTCCGCCGGCTCGCGATGCGCGTCGGCAAGCGGCTCGTCGGCGAAGGCGTCATCCGCGAGGCAGCCGACGTCCTCTACCTGCGCCGTGCCGAGATCGCGGCGCTCCTCCGCCACCCGGCGGACCGACGCGCCCTCGTCGAGGAGCGCCGATCCGAGCACGCGAGACAACAGACAATCACGCCACCTCGCTTCGTAGGCACGCCACCGCCTCCCCGGACCGAGGTCGATCGGTTCGATGGGGCAAGATTCGACGCCACCGAGGACGACGTGCTCCGCGGAACCGGCGCCTCCGCCGGCATCGTTCGCGGGCCTGCCAGGGTTGTGCTGACCTCCCGCGAGTTCGATCGCATCCGGCCGGGCGACATCATCGTCTGCCCGTCCTCGAACCCGTCATGGGTCCCGGTCTTCACGATCGCCGGTGGCCTCGTGACCAATACCGGTGGCGTCCTGTCGCATGCCGCGGTCGTCGCCCGGGAGTTCGGCCTCCCGGCCGTAGTCGGCGTCGCGAACGCGACGAGCACCATCCGCGACGGTCAGCAGCTGGAGATCGACGGCACGAGCGGGACCGTTCGGCTGCTGTGACCGACGCTGCGCCGGCTCCGGAGGAGTCGGGTCGCGGCCGCCTGATCAGCGCCGTCATGCTCGGCGTCGCGAGCGGCTCCATCCTCGTGCCCCTCAACTCCACGATGCTCGCCGTGGCATTGCCCGGCGTCATGGACGAGTTCGGCCTGCCCGCAAGCACAGTGACCTCGCTCGTGAGCCTCTATCTCGGAGCCGTGGCGATCGCGCTGCCCGTCGGCGGCGCGCTCGGCGACCGCTTTGGATCGCGACGCGTTTTCCTCGCCGGCGTCCTGGGCTTCGGCGCCGCGTCCCTCGTCGCGGCGCTCGCCAGCTCGTTCGTCGTGCTCGAGATCGCCCGGGTGCTGCAGGCGGCGAGCGGCGCCCTCGTCTCAACCGCGTCGGCGACCCTGATCCGCGAAACGGCACCGGCCGACCGGCGGGGCGAGACGTTCGGCTTGTTCGACCTGTTGACATCCACGAGCGCGGCGGTGGGTCCGTTCATCGGTGGGGTCATCGTGGGGGCGTTCGGATGGCGGGCGATGTTCTTCCTCGCGACGCCGATCGCGATCGGGGCGGCGATCGTCGTCGCGATCGTCCTGAACCGGCCGGGGCAGCGCGCCGGCGACGCGCCCCCAGGACCGCATGCCCCGCTCGACCTCGCCGGCCTCGGCCTCCTCGGGCTGACGATCGCGGCATTCCTGGTCGCCCTCCGTGGGGCCGAAGCCGGGGCCCTGGGGACCGCGGCGGCCATTGCCGTGGTCCCGCTGCTGGCACTGTTCGTCGTGGTCGAGCTCCGGCAGCCGCGGCCGGCCGT
>JBBQTO010000112.1:0-5224 GCA_038234575.1 Candidatus Limnocylindrales bacterium | reverse complement strand
GGCTGAGCAGCCGTCACATCGAGGTACCGACGCTCGACAAGATCTTGCTGATCGCGCCGCCCAGGAACAGCAGGGCGATGATCGCGACGATCGCGATGAGGGCGAGGATCAGGGCGTATTCCGCGAGTCCCTGGCCGGCCTCGTCAGGGGTATCGCTCGGGTCAAGGGGCAGCATCTGTTTCTCTCCCGGTTCGATGGCCTGGGTCGGCCACGTCGTACCGAGAGCGTCGCGCCCGCGCTCTGACCGGTCGATCGGTCGTCACCGCACGGGCGGGCGCGGAATTCCTCAACCGCGTGCCGCAGGCCATCTGAGATCGATCGTCGTTCCGGGATCGCTCGACGTGATCGCGAACGCGGCGCCGATGGCCGCTGCTTCGGCCCGCATGTCGCGGAGCCCGCGTCCCGGGGCCGGCCGTGGGGCCGAGTAGGCGCCGTCCGCAGCCCCGAATCCCCGGCCGTTGTCCGTGATCACGAGGCGCAACGACGTCTCGGCGCTGGTCACGCGGATTTCCACTGCGGTCGCGCCGGAGTGGCGGACCGCGTTGTCGACGGCCAGCAGGGCGATCCGGAACGCTGCGCGCTCGATCGGTCGGGGAGCGGTCGGAGACTCGGCCGCGGCGGCATCCTGACCTTCGATCTCGATCGAGACGCGGATCGCACTCCGTTCCTCGGTTCGCTCGGCCAGCCATTCCAGGGCTGCAACGAGGCCGTACTCCTCGAGCAGGATCGACTGCCGGGCGTACATCAGCTCCTCGATGTCGCCCAGGGCATTTCGCAGGCCAGCCGCCACCGGCTCCGGCAGATTGGGCGCGGCATCCGCGGCCGCCGCTGCGCGACGCAGGTCTGGCAGCACATGGGCGTGAAGATCGGCGGCGAGACGCGCCCGCTCCTGCTGGGCCCCAACCCGCCGGCTCGCGGCCGCCGTGGGCAGCAGCTCGTCGCCAAGGAGACTCAGGAAGGCGCGTACGTCGTGGCGTCCCGCCGTGCTCGGGACGGAGTCGGCGCCGCCGGGCGATCCAAGGATGATTGACCGAGCCCACGATCTCCGGACCGGTCCGGCAAGGTCCGCGGCGGCACCCATGAGGGCGAACAGGACGGCAAGAGGTCGAGACGACCCGTCGCGCGGATCGGCCAGAGATCGGGTTGCCCAGCGCCCGATCCCGAATCGAGCGTCGCCTGCCAAAGCGTCCAGCCGGCGCCTGCCAGGGCCGCGAGGAGGCCGGCGCCGACGAGGGCTCGAACGACGTCGATCCCGAGACCGCGGCCCGGCCGGGATCGGACCGCGTAGGCCCCGGTGACGCCCATCGCCGCGAGGAGCGCGAGCTCACCGACGGCGGCAAGCCAAGGCCACCACGGGCCGCCGGCGAGAGGCTGGAGCCCTCGGACGACCCCGACGATCTCGATTGCCGCGATCGTGCTCGAAGCGACCGTCGCGAGCCAGGCGATGAGCGGCGATCGGCGGATCGCCAGCCCGACGACGCACAGCCCACCGACCGCGATGAGCAAGCCGACGAGGCGGTCAGGCACGGGTCCGGCAGTCGGGATCGGGTCGGCGATCTTCAAGACCAGCCCGACGGCCACGAGCAGAGTGGCGACCAGGGCCGCGGCCACGGCGGATCTCGCGATCAGCGGATCCGTCCAGGATCCCGACTGCTCGTCGCGCCTGGTCACGAGGAGGTCGGGTCGATCCAGCCTTCGCGCATCGACAGGACCGCCAGCTCGGTGCGCGACACCACGCCGTATCGATCGAACAAGCGACGCAGGTGACTCTCGACCGTCCGTGGCGAGATGCCGAGGCGGCCGCCGATCTCGTCGCTCGGCGCGCCCGTGTTCAGCTCGGCGAGGACGGCCACCTCGCGCGCCGATGGCGGTCGCGGCGCGTAGCGAGCGGCATCGAGGCCCGCCGCCGAGAAGACGGTCCCGCCTGCGGCGACGACGCGAACCGCCGCGAGAATGGCGCCGAGCTCGGCGCCCTTGTGGAGGAAGCCCGAGGCGCCGCGGTCGAACGCCGCGCGCATGAGCGAGGATCGATCGAACGACGTCAGGACGATCACCCGGCAGCCGGCGTCGCGCCCAGCCTCGACGACGCGCAGGCCATCCGTGCCGGCTCGGAGCTGGAGATCGCAGAGGGCGACATCAGGCGCATCCGGCCCGAGCCTCGAGACCAGGGCGATGCCTTCCTCGGGCGTCCTGGCTGTCCCGATCAGCACGATCGCGGGATCGGCGGATGCGCCGCCAGGGGCAGCGCCCGAGCCGCCGGTAGAGATGGCCGCCTCGATCGCAGCCGCGATGGCCGGGTGGTCGTCGACGATCGCGAGCCGGATGGCCGCCCGCTGGGAATCGTCGTCGGTCGCCATCCAGCCATGATGCCAGTGCTCCTCCGGACGTCCCTTGCGGATTTCCACGCAACATTGGCGTTGGCTGCGTCAAAGTGGCTGCGGTGGTCCGCCAAAAGCTCGCGGTCTTCCTCGCCAACGTGGAGTCAGTTAGACTAGTCGCAGACTAGATGGAGGACCAGATGCGACGGATCGGCGCATACGAGGCCAAGACCCATCTTCCGCGGCTGCTCGACGAGGTTGCCAAGGGGGAAGCCATCATCATCACCAAGCACGGGGTCGCGGTCGCCGTGCTGGGTCCTGCCTCCACGAGATCCGGAGTGGCCACCGTCGGGGCGGTCGCAGGGTTGCGGGCGTTCCGCCGCGATCATCGGCTGGACGGGCTGTCGATCCGCGAGCTGATCGATGAGGGGCGCCGGTAATGTTCGTGGTCGACGCCTCGGTCACCCTTGCTTGGTGCTTCGCCGACGAAGCCTCCGACGCCGCCGACGAGGCCCTCGGCCGGCTTGAGCGAGAGGAGGCGATCACGCCGGCGATCTGGCCGCTCGAAGTCGCGAACGGACTCCGCACAGCCGAGCGGCGAGGTCGCCTGGAGCTCGCGGATCTGGCGCGCGTCCGCGATCTCCTGCTGGCGCTTCCGATCGAAGTCGAGGCGATCGACTTGAACCTCGCGCTTGGCGAGGTCACCGAGATCGCCCGCAGGCTCGATTTGACCGCCTACGACGCCGCGTACGTCGCACTGGCGGCGCGGCTGGGCTTGCCTCTGGCGACCGTCGACGAACGTCTCCGGCGAGCTGCGACGTCAGCAGGCGTTGCGGGCGTCTGAAACGTGACCATGGCGCTCTCGGTCGCGCAGCCCACCTGCTTCCTAATCGCCGACATCTCCGGCTACACGGGATACCTCGCGGACGTCGAGCTCGATCACGCGCAGGACATCCTGGCCGATCTCATCGGTGCCGTCGTGACGGCGCTCCGACCGAACTTCCGGCTCGCCAAGCTCGAGGGCGACGCAGCGTTCACGTTCATGACGACCGAGAAGGTCGACGGGTCGATGTTGCTCGACACGATCGAGCGCTGTTACTTCGGGTTCCGGAGGCGCCGCCGGGATGTCCGCCAGGCGACGGCCTGCGAGTGCAGCGCGTGTGTCCGGATCCCCGACCTCGACCTGAAGTTCGTCGTCCACTTCGGCGCCGCGATCCTCCAGAAGGTCGCCGGCCGGCAGGAGCTCCTCGGGTCCGATGTGATCGTCGTCCATCGACTGCTCAAGAACGATGTGGTCGAGAAGCTCGGCATCCACGCCTACGCCCTGATCAGCCAGCAGGCCATCGAGGCGTCCAACATCGACCCGGCCCTGCTTGGCATGGTCGAGCACCATGAGACATACGACCGCATCGGCGACGTCCGGGCCTGGGTTCACGATCTAGAGGGCCGCTGGCAGGAGGAGGAGGCTCGCGGTCGCGTCTTCGTCACATCGGAGGAGGCCATCCTCGATCTTGCGATATCGACCAAGGTCCCGCCACAGGTCGCCTGGGAGTTCCTGACCAAGCCGGGGCAGCGCATGACGTGGCAGCCGTGGGTGACGAGCGTCGCGATCGAGGGCGCCACCGGCGGCCGGCGCGGCGTCGGGTCCGCCAACCACTGCATGCACGGCAAGGACGCGGTGATCGAGGAGATCCTCGACTGGCGCCCCTACGACTACGTGACGGACCGAACGATTCTCGACAGCCCGACCGGCCCGGTGAAGGTCCTCCACACGATCGAGCTGGAACCGGTCCCGTCAGGCACGGTGATCCACCTCCGGTTCGCCGCGCCGAAGACGAAGCGAGAGAAGGCGCTCATGGAACACATCGGCCCGGCCTACGGGGCGGCCCTCGAGTCGGGTATTCCGACGCTCGTCGCCCTGTTGGACGCTGAGCTGGCGGCTCGGGAGGCGGGCCGGGAGGCGGAGCCGGAGCTGGCGATGCCGAGGCCGGATGGACCTCTGGCGGGGCTTCCGCCGTTGGTGATCGTGGGCTGACGTACGGGCGCTCGTCCGGTCAAGCCGATTCTTCGCCCTCGCGGAGCTCCCACAGGACGTTGACGATCAACCACCGGTCGTCGAGCTTCGCGATGTGGAGGTAGTCCGTGAAGGGGTGTGACAGGACCTTCACTGACGCAATGTGCCGGAACACGTCCTCGACCACGATCTCGAAGGCCCGTTCCCGTGGGATCGCCGTGCGTCCATCGCCCTCACGGGTCCACCCCACCATCATCTCCGCATCGGCCGGGCGACCGAGCCGCCAGTCACCTGACGCCGGGTCGCGCACGATCGTCCGCTTCACCAGCTCCGGATGGAGACAGCGTCGCATGCGCCCTTCGTCGCCATCGAGCCAGCCCTCGATGTAATCGCGGGCCACGGCGGCGATCGCCTCGCGGTCGTCGCGGGCGGGTTGTTCATTCGCGTCCTGGAGCACCTCGTGGCTCATCGGGTCTCCTCCTTCGCTCGGTTCGCGCCCGTACGTTGCGTTGCCCCGGGCAGTTGGTGTGGTGCGCTCGCCCTAGGCATAAGACAGCCTCCATCGGCGGACACAGGGTCGGCGGCATTCCCGACCCTCGCCACGCGCTGCATGAACGTGATCGGTGGGCACGCGCCGATCTGGGCGCCGCCGGCGACGACGAACCCGTGACGCTCGTAGAACGGGACGGTCCTGGGGTTCGGCGTCTCCGGGTACGCTGCCAAATGCGTCTCGTCGACCAGGTCGAGGCCCTGACGCAGGAGCTGATCGCCTAGACCGAGGCCCTGTCGCTGGCGCTGCACTCCGAGCCAGGGGAGATACCAATGTGGTTCTCGAGGGTGAGCGGCGTCCATCTGCTCGAGCATGGCCAGCGCGTCTGGGATGACCGGAGCC
>JBBQTO010000111.1:0-5368 GCA_038234575.1 Candidatus Limnocylindrales bacterium | reverse complement strand
GATCCCGATCGCCTTCGCGACAACCGACGCGTCGGTCACCGCTTCGACGTGACCGCCACGACCACCCGGCCCGCCGCGACCACCGTGGCCCTTGAACGTGCCGTTGACCCGATCGGTCGCGCGCTGGGTGAGGTTCGCCTTCTCGGCGTCAGCCTGGGCCTGCGTGATCGAGCCATTGGCGACAGCCGCCGCGAGCTCACTCTGGCTGTCGGCGACGAGGGCATCGATGACGACCTGGACGTCGACGTTGTGGGCCTTTGCCACCGCTGCGACCGTCTGGCCGCCGGCGAGCGCCGTCTTGAGATCGGCCTCTGGGATCCCGATCGCCTTCGCGACGACCGAGGCGTCGCTGACCGCCTCGACGTGGCCGCCGAAGCCACCCGGGCCGCAGGGATGGCCCGCATCCTTGTCGCCGTCGGTGTCGGTCCCGGTCCCGCTCGTCGCCGAGGGGGCAGTCACCGCGGTCGGCGCCGGTGATGCGGCTGCGGTGGTCAGCGGTCCGAGGATCGCGGCGCCGCCGATGCCGCCAAGGACGAGCGCTCCGATGACTCTGGCTCGGTTGCTGAAGCGGCCTGGGGGTGCAACCCGCTCAGGCGGCGCGGAGTAGGCGACGGGCGTTGAGCCGCCATCGGTCGTCGATCCGCCATCGGTCGTCGAGGCGGGGAAGGTCGTCGAGGCGAGGACTTCGGTCGGGGCGTCGACGCCGAAGGTGACGTCGGCCTCCGGGTCCGCGGGCTTCCAGTGGTCCATATCGTGGCTCCTGTCTCGCTGTGCGTCGGGATGGGACGCTTCCATGGCCACACACTGGTTCCGCTTCATTCGAACTTCCTGAGAAGCGACGATCTGGGCGCACGAACTTCATCGAAGCGGCCCGTGGCCCGCTGCCCGCTGCCCGCGGCCCGCGTCATGCAGTACTGCAATTCGACTCGGCTTGACCCTGCTCGCGGCGGCGCACGGAGCGTTATGCAGCAATGCATTTGGACCGTCGTGAGCGTGCTCGCCGCTCCGCCCAAGCGGCGGTCTGAGCGGGCGGGCACGCTCGCTCAGCCACGTTTGTATGCAGATCCTGCATACGGGTGGAATTGGTTCGCCGCGGAGTCGCCGCGGAGTCGCCGCGGGGTCGGGCGGCCCCGGCTGTAGAGTGCTGTCGTGCTCAAGATGGCGGTCGGTCACAGCGATGACGTCGATCCGGTGGAGGCGATCGCGGCCGCCATCGACCAGTGCCGGGCCGCACTCGGCGGGCTGAATCCCCAGGCCGGGATCCTGTTCGCGGCTTTCGACAGCTTCGACCCGTCCGTTCTCGCCGCCGTGACCGAGGCCTTTCCGGGCGCGACCGTCATGGGCGCGACGTCGGCGGCCGAGATGTCGTCAGCGAATGGCTACCAGGAGGACTCGATCATGCTCGCGCTGTTCGCTTCGGACAGCGTGGACGTGACGGTTGGCCTCGGGGCGACCCTCGGTGATGACATCGATGCGGCCTGCCAAGCGGCCGCCGAGGAGGCCCTCGCCGGGACGCAGCTCGAACCGAAGCTCTGCGTCGTGCTCAACGAAGGGCTCGTGGGCGATCCGCAGCTGGCTCTCGAAGGGATGGCGAAGGCGTTGCCGGCAGGCGTGGTCGTCGTCGGCGGGGCATCGGCCCGACACGACTTCGCGTCGGTGAACCTCGGCTATCAGTTCGCCGCCGACCGGATCGTCCAGCAGGGCATCGCCGCCATGCTCTTCTCGGGACCGATCGCATTCTCGACGGCGCTCGGGACGGGCTGGCGAACGATCGGCGCCGCGGGAACGGTTACGCGATCCGAGGCCGGCGCGGTGCACGAGATCGACGGCCGGCCGGCCCTCGAGTTCCTCGGGCGCTACCTCGACACCACCGGGCCGGCCGCATTCGGAAATCCCCTGTCCGTGGTCGAACCCGGATCGGGCTCATACCTGCGCGCGATCCAGGGATCCGACCCCGCCTCGGGATCCATCCTCCTCACCGGCGAGGTCCCGGCTGGAGCTACGGTCCAGGTGACGACCGCGGACACCGACGACATCCTCGCCGGCACGAAGGGGGCGCTCGCCCAGGCCGTGGCCGAGTTTCCGCCCGGCGCGAAGCCCGAGGCTGCGCTCATCTTCTCGTGCGCGATCCGGCAGTTCCTGCTCGGAACGCGGACGGAGGTCGAGGCCCAGATGGCGCGGTCCGAGTACGGCGCCTCGATCCCGCTCGCCGGCCTGTACTGCTACGGCGAGATCGGCCCCATCGAGGGCGCCGTGACGAGCCGCTTCTTCCAGGAAACCTTCCTGACGTTGCTGCTCGGGACGTGACGGACGGACCTGCCCCCGACAACCGAGCCTCGGTCGAGCCCGAGGCGCTCCGCAAGGATCACGCGAAGCTGACGAAACGCGTCGCCCGACTCGAGAGCGTGCTCCGGAATGTCGAGCAGATCCGCGACACGAATGCGCGGCTGCTCGACCGCTTGATGGGCGACCTCGAGACCGAACGGGCCAAATCCGATCGGCTCCTTCTCAACGTCCTGCCCCAGCCGATCATCGACCGGCTGAACGCCGGCGAGGAGCTGATCGCCGATCGCTATGACGACGTCGCCGTCGTCTTCAGCGACTTCGTCGGGTTCACCGAGATCTCGGCCAGCCTGCCGGCGTCGGCGCTCGTTTTCTCGCTGAACGCGTTGTTCTCGGCGTTCGACGCCGCCTGCACCGAGCTGGGCGTCGAAAAGATCAAGACGATCGGCGACGCCTACCTGGCCGCCGCCGGGCTGCCGGGGACAGCCTCGGAGCATGTTCGCGCCGCGGCCGATCTGACCCTGGCGATGCGGTCGGCGGTCGAGGCGGCGGGGCCGCCATGGCAGATCCGGATCGGCCTGCATTCCGGTCCGGTGGTCGCAGGCGTGATCGGCACGACGAAGTTCGTCTACGACCTGTGGGGCGACGCGGTGAACGTGGCGAGCCGGCTGGAAACCTCGGCCCCGGCCGGACGGATCCAGACTTCGGAGCGGGTCGCGTCCGCACTCGGCGACGACTTCGAGCTCGAGCCCCGCGGCGACGTCGAGCTCAAGGGCAAGGGCGCGACGAAAACCTTCTTCCTGATCGGGCGCCGCTGATCCGGCGCGGGCGACTGTGCGCCGGCACTTGGCCTTTTACTCTATTCGTCATCCCCGGACGGCTAACCGAGTTTCGTCCGCGGCGCGCCGCGTCCGCCGACCTCGAAGCGAGGCGTCCCGTGCTCGATAGCCGCGCCGATGCGGTTTCGCGAGGCCGTTGGACCCGCCGCCGACGGCAAACATTGCCGTTAGTCGTCCAGGGAGGACGAGTAGCGAGGAAGCCCGGCGAGGTCCGGCGAAGCCGGGCGAATCCGCCCGCTCTCGCGCCCGAGGGTGCGGAAGTGCGGGCCCCGGACAACGGGTGTGATCTTCTAAGCAAACAGCGAGGCGTAGCCGTTGATCGCCGGCTGGCCGCCGAGGTGGGCGTAGAGGATGGTCGAGGAGCGGTCGATCTCGCCGCGGCTGACCAGGTCGATCAGGCCGGCCATCGACTTTCCCTCGTACACCGGGTCGGTGATCATCGCCTCGAGGCGGGCCGCAAGGCGCATCGCGTCGAGCGTCGACGCATCCGGGATCCCGTAGGTGCCGGCGTGATAGCGGTCGTCGAGGACGATCTCGTCGTCGCGGAGGTCGCGCTCGAGCCCGATGGCCTTGGCCGTGAATCGAGCGATCCGGGCGACCTGGTCGCGAGTCTCGACGGGCTTCGCGGAGCTGTCGATCCCGATGACCCGCCGGGGCCGCTCCCGTCCCGAGTTCTGGTCCGCGAACCCGGCGATCATCCCGGCCTGGGTCGAGCCGGTGACCGAGCAGACGATGACGGTATCGAAGAAGACGCCGAGCTCGCGCTCCTGGGTCTCGACCTCGCGGGCCCACGCGGCGAAGCCGAGGCCGCCGAGGGGATGGTCGGACGCTCCCGCGGGGATCGCGTAGGGCTTGCCGCCGCCCGCCTCGATCTCGCCGAGCGCCTGCTCCCAGCTCTCCTTGAAGCCGATCCCGAAGCCGGCCTTCACGAGCCGAACGTCCGCGCCCATGAGCCGGCTCAGGAGGATGTTGCCGACGCGGTCGTAGGTGACATCGGGCCAGTCGACCCAGCTCTCCTGCACCAGCACGCACTTGAGACCGGCGACCGCCGCCGCCGCCGCGACCTGGCGGGTGTGGTTCGACTGGACGCCGCCGATCGAGACGAGGGTGTCGCAGCCCTGCGCGAGGGCGTCGGCGACGAGGTACTCGAGTTTGCGGGTCTTGTTGCCACCGAACGCGAGGGGCGAGTTGCAGTCCTCGCGCTTCGCCCAGATCGTCGCGCCGCCGAGGTGCTTCGTCAGCCGATCGAGCGGCTGCAGCGGCGACGGCCCGAACGTCAGCGGATATCGCGCGTACGATTCCAGGGACGGCATCCGCGCGAGGCTATCAGGCCCCCGCGGGGTTACGGGTCGTCGTGCGGGGTTACGGGTCGTCATGACGCTCCCGCGAGTCGACCAGAAACTGAGTGGCTAGCCGAAGTGACGGCCACTGACGAGGAGGACCAAGCGTGAGCGAAGAGAAGTCTCTGTACGAGCGCCTCGGTGGCGTCTTCGCGATCGCCGCGGTGATCGATCACTTCAGCGATGCCATCGTGAAAAATCCGATCGTTGGCCAGGAATCCAAGAACCCCGCACTCCGGGCCTGGCACACCCAGAGCCTCGGGCGGCTGCCCGGCCTGAAGTTCATGCGAACCCTCTGGGTTTCCGACATCTCTGGGGGGCCGATCAAGTTCAACGCCACCAAACCTGGTGAAACGGCCCTTGGCCTCGAAGAGGCGCATCGCGACCTTCGGATCACCCCGGACGAGTTCGACGAGGTCGCCGCCGAGCTCGGCCGCACCCTCGACTTCGTCAAGGTTCCGGAGCTTGAAAAGGGCGAGGTGCTGGCTGCCTTTGCCGCTCACAAAGGCGAGGTGACCGAGGGATCCTCCGCTACGGGGTCGGGAACGGCGCAGTAGGTGGGCCCGCGCCCGGGCTCGGCGGCCGATCGGACAACCTGGTGCACAGGGGCACCGAACCTGTTGGTCATCGCGCGAGCTTGGCGTACGATGAGCGTCCGACCCGTCGCCGCGGAGGTCCCGAATCGATGCATATCCTGAGGTCCCCACTCGCGATGACAGTGGTGGCCGTCGTCGGCGTCCTGCTCCTTGCCGGGACCGCGCTCGCCATCCAGTCGGGAGCCGTCGATTTCTCGGGGACCTCGCTCTCCGCGCCGGGCGCGTCCAGGGCACCCAAGGCCGCGCATCCGGACGGCTCGGAGGAGCCGGATGGCTCCGAAGCGCCGGAGGCCTCCGAAGCGCCCGACGC
>JBBQTO010000110.1:0-5591 GCA_038234575.1 Candidatus Limnocylindrales bacterium | reverse complement strand
CTGGCGATCTACGGAGCCGCCTCCCTGAAGGCCGCGCTGGCCAAGGTCAAGACCGCGTACGAAACGGCGAACCCCGGCACGACCCTCACGATTGCCGCGGATTCGTCGTCGGCGCTCGAGGCGAAGATCGAGCAGGGCGCGCCGGCCGACGTGTTCCTCTCAGCCGACACGACGAACCCCCGGAAGCTCGTCGACAAGGGCCTCGGGTCCGGCTCGATCGTGCCATTCGCCGGAAACCTGCTGACCGTCATCGTGCCGAGCGCCAATCCCGCGGCGATTCAGACTCCGGCCGACCTCGCCCGCAGCGGCGTCAAGGTGATCGCCGCCGGCGACAGCGTGCCGATCACGAAGTACGCCACTCTGCTCATCGCGAATCTCGCCCACGAGGCCAACTACCCGAGCGATTTCGCTGCCAGATATGCCGCCAACATCCGGTCGAAGGAGGACAACGTCGCCTCGGTCGTGACGAAGATCGAGCTCGGCGAAGGCGACGCGGCAATCGTCTATGTCACGGATGCGAAGACAGCGACAAAGGTCACCGTGATCCCGGTGCCGGCCACCGCGAACGTGGCCGCCACCTACGCGGGCGTCGTGGTCAAGGCATCGTTGCACCAGGCGGCCGCCTCGGCATTGCTCAGTTGGCTCCGCGGACCCGACGGCCAGGCGATCCTGGCGCCATTCGGCTTCCTCGCGCCCTCTTGAGGGCATCCCGAGCCGTGGCCGAGGCGCACCCGAGGCCGCCCCGCGCGACCCCACCCACCAGGCGCGTTCGCCCGGCACGGGACGGCCCGGGTCTCGTGGTGGTCGCCTATTTCGTCGGGCTGATCCTCGGGCTGCCCGTCGCCGTGCTCGTTGTCAGGGCCGTCGTGGCGGGCTCGCTCGGGGCGGCGTTCGGCACGAGGATTGTCGTCGATGCCCTCGGCCTGAGCCTCGTGACGACGGCCGCCAGCCTCGTGCTCACGGTCCTCCTCGGAACACCGCTCGCGTTCGCCCTGGCTCGGCGCCGATTCCGCGGCTCGTTGGTCGTCGAAACCCTGGTCGACCTGCCGATCGTCCTCCCGCCGTCGGTCGCTGGCCTCGGACTGCTCCTCCTTCTCGGGCGCCGGGGCGCGCTGGGCGGTGCCTTCGAAGCCTTCGGCATCGAGCTGCCGTTCACCACTGCGGCGGTCGTCATCGCCCAGACGTTCGTCTCGGCGCCGTTTTTCATCCGCTCCGCCCGGGCCGGCTTCGCGGGCGTCGACCGTGATCTCGAGGATGCCGCCCGGACCGATGGCGCGTCGGAGCGGCAGCTTTTCCAGTCGATCACCGTGCCACTCGCCGGAGCGGCGCTCGCCGCGGGCCTGGTCATGTCCTGGGCCCGCTCCCTGGGTGAATTCGGGGCGACGATCATGTTCGCCGGCAACGTCGAGGGCCAGACGCAGACCCTGCCGCTCGTCGTCTACGGCGAGTTCCAGGGCGGCGATCTCGACGGCTCGATTGCGGCCGCGGCGATCCTCGTCATCGCCGCGCTGGGCGTCCTGGTGGCCGTTCGGGCGCTCCATTGGACGCGGGCGCTCGACCTTCGAGGGCCCGGCTAGACCTTACCCGCGGCTTACACCGGCCGCGAGGACAGCGACGGAACCGCCGCGAGAGAGCGACTAGGGTTCGGGAATGTTCGGACCTGGCCGGGAACCCGGCGGGATCCATCGCACTGGAGGCGTGACCATGCTCACCCGACGACGATCCCATCGCCTGCTCCTGCTCGGCGCTCCGTTCGCGGCCGCGCTTCTCATCCCGGCGACCGCCCTTGCGGCAACCTTTACCGGCACCGCCGGCCCGGACCATCTCGTGGGGACCGCCAGCGCCGACGTCATCGCGGGCCTCGCGGGCAATGACGTGCTGGAAGGGCGCGGCGGGCCAGACGTGATCAGCGGCGGCGATGGCGCGGATGCGATCGCCGGCGGCGACGGCAACGACGTCCTGCGAGGCGGCGACGGCAACGACCACATCACGGGCGGCTGGGGCGCCGACGCGATCTCCGGCGGCAACGGCGCGGACGTCGTGTGGGGTGGCCCCGGCAACGACGTGATCTCGGGCGGCAGCGGCAACGACATCCTGTACGGTGGCGACCAGGCGGACGTGATCGTCGGCGGGACGGGCCACGACTTCGTCTACGGCGGCGTCGGCAACGACATCATCCGGGTCGGCGGCGACAAGACATCCGATGCGGTCCATTGCGGGCCCGGCTGGGATGTCGCATACCTCGGCCGCTACGACATCGCCGACAGCTCCTGCGAGCGCGTCGTTCGCACCCTCGAGCCATAACCTGAACCGGCCTGACCGGAACTTCGAGCGGTGCCGGCACGACGACGTGACCGGCACCGTTCCGTACCCTCGCGGCGTGGTCTAATGGGGCCTCGGATCCACTGACCTGCGAGGCTGAAGATGAGCGTCGAGACCACCACTCCCGGGCTGACGAGCGAAGAGATCGTCGCCCTGAGCCGCAAGCACACGATCTTCTCGTGGTCCATCCAGGGTGCCCTCGATCCGATCGCGATCGATCACGCCGAGGGCGTCTACCTCTACACGCCGGAAGGCCGTCGGATCCTCGACTTCAACAGCCAGCTGATGTCCGTGAACATCGGCCACGGCGACCGGCGGGTCATCGACGCGATCAACGAGCAGGCCTCGAAGCTCCAGTACGTCCAGCCCGCCTTCGCCACCGAGATCCGGGCTCGTCTCGGGGCGAAGCTCGCCGAGATCCTGCCCGGGGACATGGACAAGGTGTTCTTCACCCTTGGGGGTGCCGAGGCGATCGAGAACGCGATCAAGTTCGCCCGTCACTACACGGGCCGCTACAAGGTGCTGGCTCGATACCGTGCCTATCACGGCGCGACGATGGGGGCGATGACGCTCACCGGCGATCCCCGCCGCTGGGCGAACGAGCCGGGTCTTGTCGGCGTCGTCCGCTACGCCGACACGCACCGCTGGGGCGAGAAGGAGCCGCGACCCGTCGCGGAGGCGCTCCAGGGCCTCGAGGACGTGATCCGCTACGAAGGCGCCCACACGATCGCGGCCGTCTTCCTCGAGACCATCGTCGGCACGAACGGCATCCTGATCCCGCCGGATGGCTACATCCAGGGCGTCCGCGAGATCTGCGACCGGAACAACATCCTGATGGTGTGCGATGAGGTCATGGCGGGCTTCGGCCGCACGGGCCGCTGGTTCGCGGTCGACCACTGGGACACCGTCCCCGATCTCATGACGGTCGCCAAGGGCCTGACGAGCTCGTACCTGCCCCTCGGCGCGGTCGCGATGCGCCCGCACATCGCCGAAGCCTTCGAGACGAAGATGTTCTATGGGGGCCTGACGTACAGCAGCCACCCCGTCCGCCTCGCGGCCTCTTTGGCCACGTTCGGCGTGTACGAGGAGGACGGCCTCAGCGGCCACGCGGCGCGCCGCGGGCCCGTGATGCAGGCGCACCACGAGCGGCTGGCCGCGAAGCACCCTTCGGTCGGGGCGCATCGGAACCTGGGCCTGTTCGGGGTCATCGACCTCGTCCGGAGCCATGATCCGTGGACGCCGATGACCCCCTACAACGGGACCTCCGACGAGATGAAGGCGATCGGCAGGTTCTTCCGCGACCACGACCTCTACACGATGGTCTCCAACAACTCGATCCACACGAACCCGCCGCTGTGCATCACGGAGGAGCAGCTCGCCGAGGGCTTCGCCATCATCGACCAGGCCCTCGAGATCGCCGACCGGGCGCTCGGCTAGCCTCCCCGGATCTCCACATGAGGGAGGGGCCCGAAGCAGGACCACGAAGGGCAGCCCCAGAGTCGAGGGGCCGACCGTTGCGTGGCGCAATCCTGGCCCTGACCTTTTTCATCGCCCTCCTCGTGCTGTGGGAGGGCGCCAAGGCGCTCGGCGGCGACCCCTGGCGGTTCGGTGACGCGGCGGCCGGCACCGAGATCGTCTACACGCCGCCGTTCCAGTGGCCGATCGCAAGCGATCTCTCCCTGCCCCATGTCTGGCGGATCTGGGAAGCCCTCGCCGCGCCCGTGCAGCGCCAGCAGGAGCAATCCCTCGCGGCCTTCCTCGTCGGCGCGGCCCTCTACACGGGCCGCGAGGCCGCTCTCGGGTTCCTCGTCGGAGGCGTGCTCGGCCTCGGGCTCGCGGCGGTCTTTGTCCACTCCAGGCTGGCCGAGCGGGCGTTCATGCCGTACGTGGTGGCGAGCCAGACGATCCCGATCCTCGCCCTTGCGCCGCTGATCGCGTTTGCCTTCGGCAACGGTGTCGTCGGGATCGTGATCGTGGCGTCCTATCTGACATTCTTTCCGGTGACCATCGCCCAGCTCCGCGGACTGACCTCGCCCGATCCTCGGGCGCTCGAGCTCATGCGGAGCTGTGCGGCATCGCGTTGGACGATCTTCTGGAAGCTGCGGATGCCGGCATCGCTGCCGTACCTCTTCGCCGCCCTCAAGATCGCGGCGACCGCGAGCATCGTCGGAGCCATTGTCGGGGAGGGCAATCCGGGCGGCAGCCAGTTCGGGCTCGGGCGCTCGATCCTCAACTTCAACGAGCAATACGGAAGCGCACCAGAGAAGCTTTGGGCCGCGGTCCTGGCCTCGAGCCTGCTGGGGATCGCGTTCTTCCTGCTCGTCCGGACGGCCGAGGTGTTCACGCTTCGAAACCGGCCCGCCAGCGTCGCTGGGTGAACCAATGACCAACTCTCCCGAGGCCCCAACCACGCGACGGACCGACGTCGTCACGATCGCCGGGGTCAGCAAGGTCTTCGACGCCGGGGCCGGTCAGACGCGAGCCCTGGAGGCCATCGATCTGTCGATCGCCCCGGGCGAGTTCGTCTCGCTGATCGGCCCGTCAGGCTGTGGCAAGTCGACCCTCCTGCGCCTGATCGGCGATCTCACCGAGCCGAGCGCTGGCAGTGTCACCGTCAACGACAAGCCGGCCAGGCAGGCGCGCCTCGATCGGGACTATGGGATCGTCTTCCAGGCGCCGGTTCTCTTCGATTGGCGATCCGTCGAGGCCAATGTCGCGCTGCCGCTCGAGATCAAGGGCGTCTCGGGCGTCGAGCGCGACAG
The DNA here is from genome assembly GCA_038234575.1 of Candidatus Limnocylindrales bacterium. GTDB lineage: Bacteria > Chloroflexota > Limnocylindria > Limnocylindrales > CSP1-4 > UBA5189. The sequence continues at coordinate 507 of JBBQTO010000110.1, read as the reverse complement.
GCGTGTCCGGGAGATGCTCGGCTTGGTCGAGCTGCGCGAATTCGCCGGCCACTACCCCTATCAGCTTTCGGGGGGCATGCAGCAACGCGTCTCGATCGCCAGGGCGCTCGCCCTCCAGCCGTCGATCCTGCTGATGGATGAGCCTTTCGGCGCCCTCGACGAGATGACCCGCGAGCGGATGAACGCTGAGGTCCAGCGGATCTGGCAGCAGACGGGCACGACGGTGGTGTTCGTCACGCACTCGATCCCCGAGGCCGTGTTCCTGTCATCGCGGGTCGTCGTCATGTCACCCCGGCACGGCCGGATCGTGCGCGAAATCGACATCGACCTGACACGGCCGAGAACCGACGACACCCGGGAGACCGAGCGCTACTTCGCCCTGATCACGGAGGTCCGCGAGGCCCTCCGCGGCCGGCGCGACGACGACACCCCATCGACGGGAAAGGTTGCGTCAATGCCGCGGACCCTCGCCGAGGGCTCCGTCGGGTGACGGCCGCCGCGATCCAG
>JBBQTO010000109.1:0-5625 GCA_038234575.1 Candidatus Limnocylindrales bacterium | reverse complement strand
TCGCATCTCCTCGAAGAGCGTCTCGCGGATCGCCTCGATGAATGTCTTGAGAGCCATCTACTCCGTGGCCCCCTCGGCGGCCGATCGATCGTCGGGGCCACCGTGGCCCTCCAATCCGTGGGTCTTGCCGAAGCCCCACGTTGGCGGGGTCTCCGAGGGCCATTCCTCGGCGTAGACCCACTTCATCGCGGTCGCGGGGTCCGGATCGGCAGCGTTCTCCGAGTACTCGGTCGCCTCCTCGACCTCGGCCTTGATCTCCGCGAAGATCTTCGCCTCCAGCTCCTCGGAGAGGACGCCGGCCTCGCGAAGCTGTGCCCGGAAGCGGGGCAGGGCGTCGTTCGACTGGAGCTCGGCCAGCTCCTTGGCTCCGCGGTACTTCGTCTGCTGATCGTCGGAGGAATGGGCGGTGAGGCGGATGACCTTCGCCTCGATGAGGGTCGGCCCGTCGCCTCGGCGGGCCCGATCGACGGCCTCCTTTGCGACCCGGTAGCACTCGAGGACGTTCGAGCCATCGACGACCACGCCCGGCATCCCATAGCCCTCGGCCCGGATGGCGACGTCCTCGACGGCCATCTGCTTCGACATCGGGACGCTGATCGCCCACCCGTTGTTCTCGACGACGAGGATGAACGGCAGCTTGTGGACGCCGGCGAAGTTGAGGCCCTCGTGGAAGTCGCCCTGGTTCGCGCTCCCCTCGCCCATCGAGCTCATCGCGACCTGGCCGGTCTTGCGGATCTTTGCGGCCAGCGCGATCCCGACGGCGTGGAGCATCTGGGTCGCCACGGGCGACGAGAGCGAGACGAGGTTGTTCTCGACCGAGCCATAGTGGCCCGGCATCTGTCGGCCGCCCGACGAGGGATCGATCGCCTTGGCGTATTGGGCGGTCAGGATGTCCCGGGCGGACATGCCGAACGCCAGGCAGGTTCCGATGGATCGATAGAACGGCGCGATCCAGTCCTTGTGCTTCTCGAGCGGCCAGGCGATCCCGACCTCGGCGCCTTCGTGGCCCTGGCCGCTGATCACGAACGGGATCCGCCCCGCCCGATTCAGGATCCACATCCGCTCGTCGACCGCCCGTGCGAGCGCGATCGTCCGATACATCCCGACGAGGTCCTCGTCAGTCAGACCCACCGATGCGGCGAGCTCCGAAACGCCGGCCCTGGCCGCAGGCTTCGCGGCCGGCTTCTTTGCCGGCGCCGAAGCCGCGGGCTTCTTCGTCGCCGCCATCAGAAGTTGATCGCGCGGCCGTCTACCGCCAGCGCCGCCTCGGCGAGCACCTCGCTCAGGGTCGGGTGGGCGTGGGTCGTGCCGCCGATCTCCCAGGGAGTCGCCTCGAGCTGGAATGCGAGCGACGCCTCGGCCACGAGATCAACCGCGTGGGGCCCGATGAGGTGGACGCCAAGGGTCTCGTCGTTGTCCTTGCGGGCGATCACCTTCGCGAAGCCCTCGTACTCGCCGCCGATGACCGCCTTCGCGATCGCCTGGAACGGCACCTTGCCGACCTTGTAGTCGATCTCGCGTTCCTGGCACTGCTGCTCTGACAGCCCGATCGATGCAATCTCCGGTCGGCAGTAGGTGGCCTTGGGCTGCTGGACGTAATCGATCGGGTGCACGTCCTTGTCGCCGGCGATGTTGTGGGCGGCGATGATCCCCTCGTGCCCCGCCGTGTGGGCCAGCATCACCCCGCCGACGACGTCCCCGATCGCGTAGAGGTGCTGATCCCGCGTCCGCATCCGGCCGTCGACCTTGATGAGGCCCTTCTCGAGCTCGACCCGGGTGCTCTCGAGGCCGATGTCCTCGACATTCGGAGCCCGACCGGCGGCCACGAGCATCAGCTCGGCCTTGAGCGCGGACGCTTCCTTGCCCTCGGGGCCGACCATCGCGCTGACGCCGGTCTTCATTGCCTTCACGCTTGCGATATCGAGCCGGGCGTTTGTCATGACCGTGATCCCGCGACGGGTGAAGCTGCGCTCCAGCGCCTGGCTGACCTCGCGATCCTCGGCCGGGACGATCGCCGGGAGGTATTCGAGAAGCGTCACCCTCGCTCCCAGGTCGTGGTACAGCGAAGCGAACTCCACCCCGACGGCCCCCGCCCCGACGACGATCACATCCTTCGGCAGCGAATCGGCGAGGAGCGCCTCGTCGGACGTGATGATCCGCTTGCCATCGATCTCGAGACCCGGGAGCGACTTGACCCGAGATCCCGTAGCGATGATTACGTCGGTGCCCCGGAGGACTCGCTCCCCCGCACCGCCACGCTTGCCGTCCTCGCCGGTCATCTGGACCTTCACGGTGGTCGGGCCGTCGAGCCGGCCCCGGCCCTGGATCCAGGCGACCTTGTTCTTGTCGACGAGGCTTTTCAGGCCCGTCCACAGGCGCTTGACGACCTGGTCGCGGCGGGCGGCCATGCGCGCGTAGTCGATCACCGGATCGCCGGTGTCGATGCCGAACTCCTGGGCATGCCGGATCCGCTCGACGAAGGAAGCCGACTCGAGGAGCGCCTTCGTCGGGATGCAGCCCGAGTGGAGGCAGGTCCCACCGATTTTGGCGTCGTCCACGAGGGCGACCTTCAGCCCGAGCTGGGCCGCCCGGAACGCGGCGGTGTAGCCACCGGTGCCCGCGCCGAGGACGACGAGATCGAAGTCGTTGGAGGAGCCGACGGCCATCGCCACGATCATACGGCCCGGTCGGTGCGGCTGCTGATGAGGACCCGCGCTAGACTCTCGCATCGTCCGGACCAATCCGGCTGGCTCGGCGGTGACCGTGAACGACGCGCTCCTCCTCAGGATCTTCGTGGTGGTCGTGGCCTACCTGGCGGGCTCGATCCCGTTCGGGGTCATCGCGGCCCGCCTGAGCGGTGGAACGGACCCCCGGTCCGTGGGCTCAGGGCGAACCGGCGGCACGAATGCGCTGCGGGCACTCGGTCGAAAGTGGGCCGCGTTTGTCGTGACCGGCGACCTCGCGAAGGGCGCCGTGCCCGTGCTCCTGGCTCGGATCGCGACAGGCGGCGACTCCGTCGCGGAGGTGCTTGTTGCCGCGGCAGCGGTCATCGGCTCAGCTCGCTCGATCTTCCTCGGCTTCCATGGCGGCCGCGGCGTCGGCACTGGGGTGGGGACGATGCTGGTCATCCAGCCCGTCGCGGTCTTGCTCGCGGCACCGGTCTTCTTCCTCGCGATCCTCATCACGCGGTACGTGTCGCTGGGCTCACTGCTGGGCTCCGCGGCGATGTTCCCGGCGATGCTCCTGATCTGGGCCGTGGCGCAAGGCTGGGTCCCGCCCGCCTACCTGCTCTGGGCGGCCGTCGGCCCGGTCCTGATCTGGATCGCCCACGCCGACAACATCGAGCGCCTGCTGAAAGGCCAGGAGCGCAAGTTCGACCTGAACCTCCTCGGCGGCCGCCGCCACGGCGGCGCATGACCCGGGGCGTGATCTCCGACTGGAATGCCGGTGTCTACGACCGGGTCTCGGACCCCCAGGCTCGGTGGGGAGCGAGTGTCGTTTCGTGGCTGCCGCTCGAAGGCGACGAGACGGTCCTCGATGCGGGCTGCGGCAGCGGCAGGGTGACGGAGCAGCTTCTGGGACGGCTCCCGAATGGTCGCGTGCTCGCACTCGACGCCTCTGCGGCGATGCTCGCGGAGGCGCGTGTCCGGCTTGCCCGATTCGGAGGCCGCGTCAGCTTCCTGCAGGCGGACCTCGCGCTTCCGCTGCCGGTCAATGACGAGATCGATGCGGTCCTGTCGACCGCGACGTTCCACTGGGTCCTCGATCATGACGCCCTCTTTGCGAATCTCGCCTCCGTGCTCAAACCAGGCGGGCGGCTCGTCGCCCAGTGCGGTGGCCCTGGGAACGTCGCGAAACTGATCGAGATTGCGTGCGACGTCGACCCGACGTTCGCCAGCCCGCACACCTTCGAGACGCCAGAGGCAACGCGAGCACGACTCGAGCGGTCCGGGTTCGTGGGCATCCGGACGTGGCTGTCCGACGAGCCCACGCGCTTCGAGCCCGGCGAGACGTTCGAGTCATTCCTGGAGGCTGTCTGCTTCCGCGCCCATCTCGATCGGCTCCTGCCCGAGGGCCGGCGGCCGTTCATCGAATCGGTCGTCGCGCGAATGCCGGACCCGGTCCTCGACTACGTCCGGCTCAACATCGTCGCCCGCCGGGCGAGTTGAGACGCTCCCGCAAATGTCGATTCCCGAGGCGGCCGTCCGAGCTGTAGAGGAGAACCTCTGGGCCGTGCATCGTGATTTCGCACGCGTACCCGGGGCGGAGATACATGACGAACGGGACCTCCTCTGGTACACGGCGCCATCCAAGAACTCGTGGCTCAACGGCGCGTCGCGATCCAGCCTCGACGACACCGCGGCCGACGCTGCCGTCGAGCGCGTCGTCGCGGCGATTCACGGCCTGGGCCGGAATCTCATGTGGCACGTGGGCCCGAGCTCGACGCCGGCCGACCTGTCTCGTCGACTCGAAGCCCGCGGCTTCGAGGGCAGCGTCGACCGGTCCATGGTCCTCGAGGTGGCGGACCTGACCCACTCGCCAACCGATCCTCGGTTCAGCGTCTCGCGGGTTCGCACTCGGCCCGATCTTCTCGATTGGCTTCACGCCTGGGATCTCGCAATTGAGATCGAACCCCGAGGCGATCAACACCCGTGGCTCGAGCCGTTCGCCCATCTCGCGCTCCCACGCGAGACGCCGACGGAGCTGCTCCTCGGGCGTCTCGGCGGAGAGCCGGTCTCGACGGCGCTGGCATTCGTCGGTGGCGGCGCCGTCGGGCTGTATGGCGTCGGAACCGCGCCAGATCGTCGCGGGCACGGTTTCGGTGGGGCGATCACGGCGGCCGCGATCGACTGGGGTCGAGCTCGCGGGGAAGGCTTTGCCATTCTCCACGCGACACCCATGGGTGAGTCCGTCTATCGGCGGCTGGGATTCCAGGTTGTCGGCGAGTTGGAGCAGTGGGTTCTCGCGGCGCCGGAGTGATGTATGAGCGCCCGCTGGAGCCAACGCCGCGATGGCCCGGATGACCGGCGCGCGGAGAAATCGAAAGACCCGAGGCGGCTGACACCTCGGGTCCTGGTTTGGCTCTGGTTCCGGGACCCGTCGAGAGTCCCGTGCCGAGAGGAGTGCGAGAACTACCCCCGCATGGTGCGGAAGCAGTCCGAGCAGTAGACGGGCTTGCCGCTCGTCGGGCGGAACGGGACTCGCGCCTCGTTGCCGCAGTTCGAGCACGTTGCGGTGAACATCTCGCGGGTGCCGCGGTCATAGCCGCCGCCACCACCACCGCCACCGCCTGAGCTGTAGCCGCCGCCGGAGCTGTAGCCACCGCCGGAGCCGTAGCTCCCGCTGTCGCTGTAGCCGCCGCCGGACGAATATCCCGCGCCGGTAGACGCCCGTGCTGCCTTGCGGGCGGCTCGGTCTGTCGGGCACCGGCGGGGCTCCGTGAAGCCACGCTGCGCGTAGAAGTCCTGCTCGGACGCAGTGAACGTGAACTCCTGTCCACAGTCCGCGCAGGTCAGGGTCTTGTCGCTGTACAAAGAACAAACTCCTCTCGGTAGCGGCGCCGCGATCCCCGCTCGGGTCTCGCGTCAGCCGTGAGAGGAGTCCGGTTTCGGGTCGTTGCTACTC
>JBBQTO010000108.1:0-5635 GCA_038234575.1 Candidatus Limnocylindrales bacterium | reverse complement strand
ACGGACCTGGTCGCCGTCGGCCGGGCGATGCTCGCGGCGTCTCCCGCCCCGCTTCTCGTTGCGGTCGGGCTGGTTCTGGTCGAGGTCGCGATCCGAGCATTTCGCTGGCACGTCCTGCTCGAGGCCATCCACACGGTGGCGTACCCTCGCGTGGTGGCCTGCCTCTGCATCGGCTATTTCGCCAACAGCCTGCTGCCGGTCAGGCTCGGCGACCTCGCACGGGCACAGGTGGCCGGCACTGATCTGCGTATCCCGCGTCTGGCCACGCTGGGGACGATCCTGATCGAACGAGTGGCCGACGGCCTGATCATCGCAACGGCGGTGATCGGCCTGGGATTGCTCATCCCCGCGGCTCGCGGTGCGATGCTCGTCGGTGTCGCTCTCGTTGTCGGAGCGGCTGTCGCCGGTGCGGCGCTAGCCGCGATCGCCGTCAGGCTGCGCCGGCGCGCGGCACCGATCTGGCTGCTTCGATCGGCCACGACCATCGCCGGGCGCATCTCCGCCGGCGGCCTCGCGCTCCTATCGCCCCGGCGCGTCGCCGCGATCCTCGGGCTGACGATCATCGCCTTCGCCATCGCCGTGATCGAATATCTGATCGTGGCGCGTGCGGTCGGGCTGGAGCTGACGACCCTCGAGGCGGCCGTCGTGATGGGTGCCCTCGCCCTTTCGACGAGCATCCCGGCGGCACCCGGCTCGCTGGGCACCTACGAGTTCGTCGGCCTGTCCGTCCTCCTGCAGCTCGGTGCTGCAGCGGGCCCGGCGGCGGCCTCGGTCGTCCTCATCCATGTGATCGTCACGCTGCCGCCTGCCGTCGCAGGGCTGCTGGCGATGTGGACGATGCACCTGCGGATCGGATCGTTCCGCCGTCAGTCACTCACTCCGGACCCGGCAGGCTCCGGATGACACCGTCGATCGCGGTGATCATGCCGGCCTATAACGAGGCCGAGCGAATCGAACGGACGATCGGCAGCGTCGCCCGCTACGCCTCCAGCGGGGCGCGGATTGGTCCGGTCATCGTCGCGGACGATGGGTCGGTTGACGACACGGTGGCCGTCGCGACGCGGGCCGCGGCAAAGGTCGGCCTCGACATCGAGATCCTGCGCTTCCCGCACCACGGAAAGGCCTCGACGGTCCGCGCGGCGATGCTCGACGCAGCGCCGCGCATCAACGCCGATTACTTGATGATGCTCGACGCCGACGATGAGGTGAGGATCGACCAGCTCGACCACGTCGAGTGGTCCGACGACCCGCGCACGATCTACATCGCTCGTCGCGTGGACCAGGTCGATGGGACGGCCGGCGTCAGGCCCTCGCCCCTTCGACGAGCCATGTCAGGTTTGATGCGGGTGGCCTCCCGGACGCTCCTGGGGATCCGCTTCCCGGACACCCAGTGTGGCTTCAAGCTCTTCCCGCGAGCGATCGTGCTCGATCTGTTCGGCCAGCAACGGTCCACCGGGTGGACGTTCGACGCGGAGCTCCTGTTCATCGCCGACCGCGTCTCCCGCCTGCCTATCCGCGAGGTGCCCGTCGTGTGGGTGCCGCGCGGCGTCAGCAAGGTCCGCCCAAGTGCGGCGATCGCGAGCGGGTTCGCGATGTTCGGAACGGCATGGCGACGCGCGCGGCGCGTCTATCGATCCGTCGGTGCCCCCCCACCCACGGATGTGGAGCCTGCCGCCGTCAGGTCGTGACGTCCGCGCGCCGGGATCTCACGCGCCGGTGCAGAAGCGGGATTCGGAGCAGATCCCAGGCGACGCGTAGCGCGAGCCCCGGTCGGGTCCGCATCCGGGAGCCACGCTTGTCGTACCAGCGGATCGGCTGGATGGCGATCCGATAGCCGCGCCGTCGCGCCAGGTAGATGAGCTCGACGTCGAAGGCGATGCTGGTGATCTGCTGCCTCGAGAACAGGTCCTGCGCAGCCTCCCGGGTGAACCCCTTGAACCCGCACTGCGTGTCCTGCACAGGTCCGACGACCCAGACGGAGGCGAGCAGGTGGAATGCCTTGCCGAGGAGGCGCCGATACGTGGGCTGGCTGGCGCGCATGTCGGATCCGTCCGGCTGGATGCGTGAGCCGAGCGCGACATCATGATCCGTCAATGCCGCAACGAGCAGCGGGAGCTGGTCCGGTGGCGTCGCCATGTCGGCATCGGCGAACACGATCAGATCCGCCGTCCCGGCCAGCATGCCGGCGCGGACGGCGGCGCCTTTGCCCCTGTGCGGAACACGCAGGACGTGGAGCGTCGCGCGGTCAGACGCGTTGCCGTTCGCCTCGGGCCGAGCCCCGACGATGTCAGCGGTGGCGTCGGTGCTGCCATCGTCGACGACCAACACTTCGATCGCGTCGGGGAGTCGTGCCGCGCCGGGTGCACCATCCCGAGCTAGGTCGCCGCGGCGATCAAGGTAGCCGAATAACTCGTCCAACGCAGGAGCTATCCGCTCAGCCTCGTTGTACGCTGGAAGGACGATAGTGAGGGTCGCGTTACGTGGCTCGGTTGACATCCGGGGCCAGTCTACTTGTGCCCTTTACGTCACGAACGTGACGCGCAATGGATTGTCGTGGTCAGAATCTGGCGCGACACATGACGGCAGCCGGTCTCCGCCCTTTAGGACGCCGCCCGCATTCGGCAAGCTAGTGTCCCGACACGAAAGATGCTAGACCGTTGCCACGATCGCCGCTACGATGCTCGGCATGGCTCATCCTCCCGCCGCCCCGTTGGCCGTCAGCCCATCCGAACGCGGGGCGCTCGAGCGGCGCGTCCGGGCGCGGACGACCGAGCAGCGCGTGGCCCAGCGAGCGCGGATTGTTCTCGGCGCTGCCGATGGAGTCGCGAACAAGCGGATCGCGGCGGAGCTCGGCGTCACGCTCATGACCGTGCTCCTCTGGCGCCGCCGGTTCCAGACCGATCGCCTCGCCGGCCTCGGCGACGCGCCCCGCTCGGGTCGTCCACTCGTGTATGAGCGAGCCGAGCGCGATCGGATCATCGCCCTGACGCTCGAGCCGACGACCGACGGCACGACCCACTGGAGTGCCCGGCGGATGGCCGCCCGGATCGGCACCTCGATCACGACCGTCCAGCGGATCTGGGCCGAGGCGGGCTTAAAGCCGCATCGGACCGAGACGTTCAAATTCAGCACTGATCCCGACCTGGCGCTGAAGATCCGCGACGTGGTCGGGCTGTACCTCGCTCCGCCCGAGCGGGCGATCGTGCTGTCGCTCGATGAGAAGACCCAGATCCAGGCCCTCGACCGGACCCAGCCGATGCTGCCGATGCGGCCGGGCCAGGTCGAGCGCCACAGCCATGACTACAAGCGCAATGGGACGACGAGCCTGTTCGCCGCGCTCGAGGTGGCCACCGGCAAGGTCACCACCGAAGCCCGGGCGCGCCACACCGGGGCCGACTTCCTGGCCTTCCTCCGCCACGTCGAGCGGGCCTACCCCGCAGGCGAGCTCCATGTCGTCCTCGACAACGTGTCCAGCCACAAGACGCCCGACGTCCGCGCCTGGCTCGAGCGTCATCCTCGGATCACCTTCCACTTCACCCCGACCTCGGCGTCGTGGCTGAACCAGATCGAGACGTGGTTCGGGATCCTCAGCCGCCAGGCGCTCCGTCGCGGCAGCTTCGGCTCGGTCAAGGAGCTCATCGCCAGGATCGACCTGTTCGCCGCCAACTGGAACGCCGGAGCCAGTCCCTTCGCCTGGGTCAAGACCGCGGACGAGATCCTGGCCAAGGCGGTCCGCAAGCCTGTGGCGACTTCCGAATCGGGACACTAGGGCATGGCGCCGAGCAATCGAGACCGAATCACACGAATGCTTGAGCTGGTCGCCGCGGGCCTCGGACCGATGGTCGAACAGACATTCTCGAAGGCATACGGCCCTGAATGGGTGGAGACGGTTCGATCCGAGACCGCCGCGGCCACCGGTAAGTCGATGCCGGCCAACAAGGCCGACCCGCAGTTCCTTCTCAACGCAATGTGGCACCACTGGAATCAGACCCTCGGGAAGATCCTCGGGCCGGCCGAGCGCAACTACGTCGCCGAGTTGCGTGACACGCGCAACCGCTGGGCGCACCTCGATGCCAGCAAGCCCTTCACTACCGATGACGTTTATCGCGGCTGCGATACCGCCGAACGCCTTCTGAAGGCTGTCTCCGCGCCGGAGGCGGACCAACTAACCAAGTTGAAGTTGCAGGTCCTCCGTGAGGGCTACGACCAAGCGACCAAGCAGGAGGTCCGCAAGGTCGCGGCGACCGCAACGATCACCGGGACGCCGGTAGCTGGCCTGAATCCATGGCGCTCGTTGATCGATCCGCATCCTGACGTGGCAGCGGGGCGTTATCAGCAGGCGGAGTTCGCCGCCGATCTCGCTCAGGTTCTTCGAGGCGAGGCCTCGTCTGAGTACCAGGTACCGACCGAGTTCTTCTCCCGGACGTATCTGACGGAGGGCCTCCGGCTTCTGATCGAGACGGCCCTGCTACGCCTGAGCGGTACCGGGGGCGAACCGGTTGTCGAACTGCAGACCAACTTCGGCGGCGGCAAGACGCACTCGATGTTGGCGCTCTTCCACCTCGTGGATCCGACGGTGACCCTCGGCCAACTGACTGGCCTCGAGACCGTCCTGTCAAAGACGGGCGTCACGTCGTTACAGGCGATCAAACGGGTCGTTCTCGTAGGCAACGGACTGTCGCCTGGGCTTCCCCGGCCGCACGAAGGAATCGTTGCTCGGACCCTTTGGGGAGAACTCGCCTGGCAGCTCGGTGGCGCTGAAGCCTTCGCGCGGATCGCCGAAGCGGACGAACGTGGAGTCAGCCCCGGGTCGGACGCCCTGCGGTCGCTCCTCGGCGATTTCGGCCCGGCGCTCATCCTCATCGACGAGTGGGTGACGTACGTCCGCCAGCTGTGGGCGACCGACGGGCTGCCGGCTGGTTCGTTCGACGCGAACCTGTCCTTTGCCCAAGCGCTCACCGAGGCCGTTAAGGCGACGCCATCGTCTCTCCTGGTGGCGTCTCTGCCGTCGTCCAGCATCGAGATCGGTGGCGAGGGCGGCACAGCATCGCTTGCGCGACTCCAGGACACCTTCGGACGCGTCCAGTCGCCTTGGCGGCCGGCGAGTTCAGAAGAAGGGTTCGAGATCGTCCGGCGGCGGCTTTTCCAGCCGCTTGCTGCCTCGAACGCCGCGGCACGTGACGCGGTCCTCCAGCACTTCAACGAGTTGTATGCCAAGTTCCCGGGAGACTTCCCGACCGACGCGAAGGAGGCGACCTACCTCCGTCGGATGGAGCGGGCGTACCCGATCCATCCGGAACTGTTCGATCGACTCTTCGGCGACTGGTCCACGCTCGAGCGGTTCCAACGGACCCGCGGCGTCCTCAAGTTGATGGCGGCGGTGATCCACGCCCTGTACGAACGGAACGATGCTGGGCTGCTCATCCTCCCGAGTTCGATCCCGCTGGACGACGCTCGCGTGTATCCGCAGCTGACGCAGTATCTCGAGGACAACTGGCCGCCGATCCTGGAGTCGGACGTCGACGGCGAGGAGTCGCTTCCCCTGCGGCTGGACCGCGAGAACCCATCGTTCCAGCGCTTCTCGGCGACACGGCGCGTCGCTCGAACGGTCTTCCTTGGGTCGGCGCCGAGCGCC
>JBBQTO010000107.1:0-5823 GCA_038234575.1 Candidatus Limnocylindrales bacterium | reverse complement strand
TCACTGGATCGGCGAGCCGGGCGACACGAAGACCCTGACCTACGCGGATCTCCTGCGCGAGGTCGGCAAGGCCGCGAACGCCCTGAAAGAGCTTGGGGTCGAGAAGGGCGATCGGGTCGCGATCTACATGCCGATGATCCCCGAGCTGCCGATCGCGATGCTGGCCTGCGCCCGGATCGGCGCGCCGCACACGGTCGTCTTCGGCGGGTTCTCGGGCGAGGCGCTCGGGGGCCGGATCAATGACTGCGGCGCCAAGGTCCTGATCACCGCCGATGGTGGCTGGCGGCGTGGCAAGCACGTCCCGTTGAAGCATCACGCCGACGAGGCGGTCGCCCAGTCGCCGACGATCGAGCACGTCATCGTCGTCGATCGGCTCAACGAGGCCGGCACGCACATGGTTCCGGAGCGGGACATCTGGTGGCACGACATCGTCGACCGCCAGTCGGCGGAGTGCCCGCCGGTCCCGGTCGATGCTGAGCACATGCTGTACCTGCTTTACACGTCGGGCACGACGGCGAAGCCGAAGGGCATCCTCCACACCAGCGCCGGCTACCTGCTCGGGGCGAGCTACACCCACGAGATGATCTTCGACCTGAAGCCCGACGACGTGTACTGGTGCGCCGCCGACATCGGCTGGGTCACTGGCCACAGCTACATCGTCTACGGGCCGCTCGCCAACGGCGCGACCGGCGTCATGTACGAAGGCGCTCCGGACAACCCGACCTGGGATCGCTGGTGGGAGATCATCGAGCAGTACAAGGTCTCGATCCTGTACTGCGCCCCGACCGGCATTCGGGCCTTCATGAAGCAGGGGCCGCAGTACCCCGCCGCGCACGATCTCTCGTCTCTGCGGGTGCTCGGCTCGGTCGGCGAGCCGATCAATCCCGAGGCCTGGCTCTGGTATCACCAGCACGTCGGCGGCGGCAAGGCGCCGATCGTCGACACGTGGTGGCAGACCGAGACGGGCATGATCATGATCACGCCCCTCCCCGGCGTGACGACCACGAAGCCCGGCTCGGCGACGTTCCCGTTCCCGGGAGTCGAGGCGGATGTCGTCGATGCCGACGGCAATTCCGTCCCCTTCGGCGGCGGCGGCTATCTCGTCCTGAAGGGACCGTGGCCGGCGATGCTGCGCGGCATCTACGGCGACCCGGAGCGCTACCGGCAGACGTACTGGAGCCGCTTCCCGGGGATGTACTTCGCGGGCGACGGCGCGAAGCGCGACGAGGACGGCTACTACTGGCTCCTGGGCCGCGTCGACGACGTCATGAATGTCGCCGGGCACCGGATCAGCACCACCGAGGTTGAGTCCGCCCTTGTCGATCATCACTCCGTCGCCGAGGCCGCCGTGGTCGGGGCCAAGGACGACGTCAGCGGTCAGGCGATCTTCGCCTTCGTGATCCTGAAGGCGGACCAGGAGGCGTCTGACGCGCTGGGGCAGCGGCTGCGGGCCCATGTGGCATCGGTCATCGGGCCGATCGCGCGCCCGAAGCACCTGATGTTCGTGCCGGACCTGCCCAAGACGCGCTCCGGCAAGATCATGCGGCGCCTGCTCAAGGACATCGCCGAGGGCCGCCCGTTGGGCGACGTGACGACGCTCGCCGACGCGGGCGTGGTCGAGACGATTCGCGAGAACTCGGGCACCGCCGAGGAGTAGCGGGCCGGCCGAAAAGGCTAGCCCTGGATCGCGGCCTTCCGGCCAAAGAGGCCACCGAGGGCGAACCGCGACGGCGCGGGAGCGCGCGCCGGCTCGCCCAGGCCGGTCACGAGCAGGAGCCGTTCGGCGAGGTGGTCGAAGTCGGCCGTGACCTTCTCGCGGGGGTACTTGTCGATCAGGGTCTTGCCTTCATTGGCGGCCCAGACGAGGTACAGGCCGGCGGATCGGATCTCTGCGAACACGGGCATGCCCGTGGTCTCCTGGATGTCGGCCACGGAGATTCCGCTCCCGGCGCGATTCACCACGAGCAGAAGCCGATCCCGGACGCCGAGCTGGCTGGCCACCTCGGTGAGCTGCACGGCCGCGCGGATCGCAGGGAGGTCCGGCGTCACCGGGACGATGATCTTGTCGGCGACGGCGAAGATCGCGAGGTTGACGTCGCTGTAGGACGGATGCAGGTCGACGATGATCGAGTCGACGCCGGAGCGCGCCTTGAGCAGGGTGTCGACCACTCTATCGGGGTCCAGGTTCGGCAGGGCGAGCGGATTCGAGGTAAGCGCAGCCACTCGCACGCCCGAGCTGTGCGATGTCGCCAGGTTCAGGATGGGCTCGCTGATCTCGCCCTCGACCTCGTCGGCCCAGCCGTCGGCGACGGACTTGCCGCTCGGCAGGCCCAGCGAGAGCATCACGTGGCCGGTGACCGTGTCGGCATCGACGAGAAGGACCTGCCGGCCCTTGCGCAGCTGGAGGGCCGTCGCGAGGTTCGTCGCGATCGTCGTCTTCCCGACGCCGCCCTTCGGATTGAAGATCGCGAAGATCGGGGACTGTGATGCCCAGGCGGCATCGACGTGGCCCGACCGAAGGACCGTATCGGACTCGGCATGCTCGTGGGGTGCCACCTGGGCCCGGATCGCCATGGCCTCGACACGCCAGCGAAGCGCCTCGAAGGCGAGGGGTCGCAGGAGGATCTCGTCGCCCTCGCGGATCCCGGCGGCTTCGAGCTCGTCGAGCCCTTCGTCCGTCGTGACGTAGAGGACCGGCACGGGCGTCCCGCGGCGGGTCAGCTCGGCGAGGACCGCCGCGGCCGATTTCGGATCGTCGGCGACATCGAGGATGGCGGCCGACACCGGCACGCTCATCGCCGCGAGCTGCGGCAGGTCCCGGGGCCCGTCGATGAGGTACGTGGAGAAGCCGAGCTCGGTGAAGGCCGCGCCTATCACCTCGCGCTCACCGGGTGGCAGCCCGATCGCGATGCTGGAGCGCGGCGCAAGGCCTCCGATGGTGTCGGCGAGATCCATGTCAGTTGGGCCCCGCAACGGTGAATGAGATGACGTCGCCGTCATCGAGGGTCATGTGCGCGTCGAAGCCGGCGAATGCCGCGACGGCGCGCCGCAGGTCCGTGGTCGTGGTGTGAGCGACGTCGAACACGAAGTCGTCGTCGGCCCCCGTGCTGACGCTGACCGTTGTCACGCCGGCCACCCGGCCGAGGGCTCCCTTGAACGTGGAGATGCCGGCGACGCTCGTAAGCCCGGTCACGACGACGCGGGTCTGCCAATCGCCGTCCGCCAACCGGTCCGCGGCCGCGAGGTCGTCGGGCGACCCGGTGTCGATACCGAGCAGGCCGACCATCTCCTCGGGGGAGAGGTCCTCGGCTTCCGTCGATACAGGGTCCAGGTCGGCGATCGCCTCCGCCTCTGCCGCAGCCGCGGCATCGGGCTCGAGGCGGGCTTCCGTCGCGTCCGCCTCGGATGTGGCCGCCCTCGGCCCGGCGGCTCGCCCGGCAGGGGCCTTGGGCTTGGCTGCGCCATTCGCGCCGGTGGCGCGCGCAGCGGGGAGTCGCTTCAGGGACGGCAGATCGCTGAACATCGGAGCGTCCGGCACCTGTTCCGCGAGGGTCGCCAGACGAGCCGGGTCTTCCTCGGCGAGGAGGACCTCGAAGAACTGATCCATCTCGGCCTCGAAGGTCGTGGCGACATCCTGGACCTGCTCGACGAGGCGCTCGATCTCGGTCGCGTGGGCCTCGGTCTGGCGCGTCAGCTGGGCTCGCCGCTCGGCTACCCGCTTCTCGGCTTCGTCGCGGATGCGGGCGATCTCGGCCTTCGACCACTCCCGAATTCCGATGGCGTCATCGTCGGCGCGCTTTCGGAGTTCGATCGCCTCCGCGGCGCTGCCGGCGCGGATCTCATCCATCCGGGCGGTGGCCTCGGCGCGCATGCGGGCGGCGGTCTCCTCGCGTGTTGCCCGGGCGGCGTCGCGCATGGCACGGACCAGGCCCACGACGAGGGGATTGTCGCGACGGGACCCACGCGGGCTCGCAGGAGTGGTGCCGTCGGTCCCATCGACGACGACGGCGGGACGAACCGGCGGGAGGGTCGAGTCCGACGCGCTGTGGGTCGACGAGCCGGCCCGATCCACATCCGGCCATGACATCTGGGGATTGCTCACGGCGGTTGCGGCCTCCTTGGGGGCGCCTCGATCGGCAGCCGGCTTTCGTTCGTCCGTTTGGTCGGAGGCGTCAGCCGCCTCGATCGGGCCTCGGCTCTCACCGCTCCACGGGAGATGGAAGCCGCGTTTCGTCGTGGACGTCATTGCTGCGCGAATCCTCGGACATGGTTGGTTGCGAGCTGGTGCGGCCTGTCGACCCGATCGTCGTGGTCCGGTCCGTTCCGGGGTAGTGCGCTAGTGGTACCGGCCGTCGAGGCGGAGGTACCGGGTGCGGGCGGCATGGTTCGCGCGCGAGGGCCTGCGCCGCGTTCGCGCGCGGGTGCAGCCGTGTTCGGGGACGGCTCTCGGCAGAGCGTCGTACGCTTCGAGCGTGAGATCGAGTGAACAGGGGCAACGGGCGATCGCGTTCGACGGGCTGCCAGGCCAGGTCGATCGGCTCGGTCGGGCGCTTCGGGACCTGCGAATCTCGGTCACCGATCGCTGCAACTTCCGGTGCCCGTACTGCATGCCGAAGGAAGTGTTCGGGCGTGACTTCGAGTTCCTGCCTCGCGACGAGGTCCTGTCCTACGAGGAGATCCGCCGTCTCGCAAGCGTTTTCGTTTCGCTGGGGGTCCAGAAGCTCCGAATCACGGGCGGCGAGCCGCTCGTCCGCCGGAACCTGCCCGAGCTCGTGGGCATGCTCGCCGAGCTGCAGACCCCGCAGGGCGCGGCGCCGGATCTCACCCTGACGACGAACGGCTCCGCGCTCCGAACGCTTGCCCGGCCGTTGGCCGACGCGGGCCTTCAGCGGATCACCGTCTCGCTCGATTCCCTCGACGACGCCGTGTTCCGGCGCATGAACGGCGTCGATTTCCCGGTGGCCCGCGTCCTCGACGGCATCGCCGCCGCTCAGGAGGCTGGTCTGACGCCGATCAAGATCAACGTCGTCGTCAGGCGCGGCGAGAACGAGGCGAGCGTCCTGCCGATGGCACGGTGGGCCCGCGACGCGGGGCTCGTGCTGCGATTCATCGAGTACATGGACGTTGGCAATGCCAACGGCTGGCGCGTCGACGACGTCGTTCCGGCCGCGGAGATCATCGATCGGATCGGGACCGAGATGCCGCTCGAGCCAGCCGATCCCGGGTACCGGGGCGAGGTCGCCGAGCGGTGGCGCTACGTCGATGGCGACGGCGAGATCGGGGTCATCGCTTCGGTGACGCGGCCCTTCTGCGGCGATTGCACCCGCGCCCGGCTCTCGGCCGACGGCAAGCTGTACACGTGCCTCTTCAGCGCCGTTGGCCACGACCTCCGGGATCCCCTCCGGAGCGGCGCCTCCGACACCGACCTGGCGGACGCGATCGGGACTGTCTGGGCCGGCCGCGACGATCGCTACTCGGAGCTGCGAACCGCATCGACCAGCCACCTGCCGAAGGTCGAGATGTTCGCGCTCGGCGGTTGAGGCCGGGCGAGGCCCGCAGCGTGTCCCGGTGCGGTATGAGCCCGCGTTGCGCGGCCCCGCGTCGCGGCTGCAGCCCGGTTGTCCACGAACTGTCCACACGGACGCGGATCTCGTGGACGGAGCGGAGGGCTCGACCGTGAACTCGTGGATAACCGCGTTGACCCGCCGTTAGGGCTTTCGTAACGTAGGTCTTGCCCGAAGGGGCCGCCAGGGAACGAGGAGCCGAGATCACATCAAGGTTCCGCGGGCCAGGGTCGGTCGCTTCGGGCGCTTCTGTACCCGG
>JBBQTO010000106.1:0-5902 GCA_038234575.1 Candidatus Limnocylindrales bacterium | reverse complement strand
GGCGAGAGATGCGTCCGGCCTGATCGTGGCCATCCTGTGGCCTCGGGGCGCCGCGGCGCGCCGGCGTCTGGGCCGTGGCCTTGTGTCCTTCGGCGGCATCGGTCTGGCGCTGCTCGCCGCCATGGCGGCCATCGCGACCATCACGCTCGGCAGCCTGGGCGACGCCGCGACCGGCCTCGAGCGGCAGCGCACCGAGCTCGTCCGGATGCTGGAGCCGGCGGCGACGTCGATCCGGGACGCGGCGACGAGCGCGACCCACGCCGGCGCGAGCCTGACGGCCAGCGCGCAAGCGGCCCAGGACGGGGCGACGTTGACGACCCAGCTCGCCGCGTCGATGGAGCAGCTGAACAGCCTCTCGAACCTCGACATCTTCGGGACGAGGCCGTTCGCCGCCATCGGATCTTCGTTCGGCGAGCTCGCCTCCCGCTCGCGCACCCTCTCGACCAGCCTGACCACGACGGCCGATGCGCTCGGAGCCGATATCGCGGACACCGCCGCCGTCGGCCGGGACCTGAACCGCCTGGCGGACCAGCTCGACCAGCTGCGAGCCAGCACCGGGACCGTGGGCTCGTCTGCGGCGAGCACGGGGTTCGCGTGGCTGCCAATCCTGTTGCTGGCGATCCTGGCCTGGCTGGCGGTGCCGGCGGTCGCGAGCCTGTGGCTCGGGATTCGGCTCCTCCGGCACGGGTCGCCCGGAGCGCGCTGGCCGCCGCGGGCTTGACAGATCTGGTGCGATCAATGGATATTGATATAAATCGCGATTGATCCGTTGGCGTCAACCGTGTCGCCGCGGCGCTCCCCAGCCGCATCCGGAGATCTCTCCTGTCCCCTTCGCCCGCCCACCTGCGTTCCACGCTCGCAGCGGTCGTCGATCCGCCCGACGAGCTCCGCAGCCTCCGCCTCGTCCACAAGGCCCTCGCCGACGTGAACCGCCTCCGAATCGTCCGGCGCCTCGCGGACGGCGACGCCAACGTGTCCGAGCTCATCGAGCATGTCGGGCTGAGCCAGCCGCTGGTCTCGTGGCATCTCGGGCGCCTCCGCCACGCCGGGCTCATCGAGACCCGCCGCGCAGGCCGCGAGACGGTCTCACGCCTCCTGCCGGAGGCATTCGAGGCGTTCGCCGCTTACGAGCGGCAGGTCCTCGGTATCGGCGCCTCAGCCAACAGGGCGGCGTCGTGACGGGCTCGATCGTCTCGCCGGGCCTTCGCGCCCGTGTCCGCGATCTCGCGACGCCGGTCGCTACGTTGCTCGGCGCGCTGGGCCTGAGCCCGAATGCGCTCACGCTGATCGGGTTCTTCGGGACCACCATCGCAGCCATCGCCGCCGTGTACCAGCAATGGGTTGCTGCCGGCGTGCTCCTGATCGTCTTCGGGATCTTCGATCTCTTCGACGGCGCCCTTGCCCGGGCGACCGGCCGGGTGTCGAAGCTCGGCGCGTTCCTCGATTCGACGTTCGATCGCTGGGGCGAGGGCCTCGTCTACGTCGGGATCGCCTGGGGCTGCGTCGAGGCCGGGTTCACCAGTGGAGCCATCCTCGCCGCCGCCGCGATGGCCTCGGCGTTCATGGTCAGCTACACGAGGGCGAAGGCCGAGAGCCTTGGTTTCGCGGGCGGAACCGGGATGGCCGCCGTCGGACTCGCGCCGCGCGAGGTCAGGCTCACCATCTTGGCGCTCGGCATGATCGCGACCGGCATCGCGGGGGGTCTCGGCCCCACTCAGGTTGTGACGTGCCCTGCCAACGTCGGAGGTTGCCAGGACGTCCTGGTCGGTTCCGGCAATGGCATCCTCGGCCCGACCCTCGGCATCATCGCCATCCTCGCGACCATCACCACGATCCAGCGAGTCCTCCACGTCCGCGCGCAGGCGAAGGAGGGCTGAGAACCGGCGCCGCCACGGACAGCAACAACTGCAACCCTCCACCCACAGCCCAGTCATAGGAGCGAACACGATGGCCACAACCAACGGCAAGCACAACGGCACGAACGGCAAGACCGGCGCCACCGGCACTTGGGCCGGGTCCAAGCGCAAGGACGGCAAGATCCGCGTCGCGATCGTCGGCGTCGGGAACTGCGCGAGCAGCCTCGTCCAGGGCCGCTACTACTACGAGAACGCCAAGCCCGACGACTTCGTACCCGGCCTGATGCACGTCGATCTCGGCGGCTACCACGTCCGGGACATCGAGTTCGTGGCAGCCTTCGACGTCGACAAGAACAAGGTCGGCAAGGACCTGTCCGCGGCGATCTACGCCAAGCCGAACAACACCTACGTCTTCCAACAGGTCTCCGAGCTCGGCGTCAAGGTCGACCGCGGGATGACCCACGACGGCTTGGGCAAGTACCTCAGCCAGATCATCGAGAAGGCCCCCGGCCCGACTGCCGACGTCGTCGGGATCCTCAAGGAGCGCGAGGTCGACGTCATGGTCTCCTACCTGCCCGTCGGCAGCGAGGAGGCGACGAAGTGGTACGTCGAGCAGGCCCTCAAGGCCGGCGTGGCGTTCATCAACTGCATCCCGGTGTTCATCGGCCGCGAGCCGTACTGGCAGCGCCGCTTCGCCGAGGAAGGCCTGCCGATCATCGGCGACGACATCAAGAGCCAGGTCGGCGCGACCATCAGCCACCGCGTCCTGACCCGTCTCTTCATGGATCGCGGCGTCCGGATGGACCGCACCTACCAGCTGAACTTCGGCGGCAACACGGACTTCCTGAACATGCTCGAGCGCGAGCGGCTCGAGTCCAAGAAGATCAGCAAGACGAACGCCGTCACCTCGATGCTCGATTACGAGATCGACGAGGACGACATCCACGTCGGGCCGTCGGATCACGTGCCATGGCTCAAGGACCGCAAGTGGTGCTACATCCGGATGGAGGGCACGACCTATGGTGACGTGCCCCTCAACATCGAGCTCAAGCTCGAGGTCTGGGATAGCCCGAACAGCGCCGGCGTCGTGACCGACGCCATCCGCTGCCTGAAGCTGGGCCTCGATCGCGGGCTCAAGGGCACGCTCGTCGCCGCGTCGAGCTACTTCATGAAGAGCCCGCCGCACCAGATCCACGACGACATCGCCTTCAATCGGGTCGAGGCCTTCATCAAGGGCGACGACAACGAGACGCTCGTCGGCACCGAGGCGCCCGAGAAGCGGAAGCTTCGCAAGCTCGCCGGCGCGAGCGCCAGGGTCGCGACCGGGGCGAAGGCCGCCGCCGCGACCAAGTGAGCCGGGAGCGGCGGCTCGAGGCGCCGCACCGGCGCGCCGCCGCCGGCTCGCGAAGCCTCGAGCGGTCGGCCGTCGTCGGTTACCGGGCGATCGAGTGGATCGTCGCCCACGTGCCGGCGGCAATTCCCCGGGCGATCATCGCCCGGGGCGCCCAGCTGTCCTATCTGCTGTGGCCGATGAAGCGGCGCTGGTCGAACGCGAACTTCTCGCACGTCCTCGGGCTCCCGCCCGGTGATCGCCGGGTGCGGACGACGGCACTGACCGCGTACGGCGAGTACGCCCGCTACGTCGTCGAGATGATGCGGCTGCCCATGCTCCCGCCCGAGGAGGCATCGACGCTCATCGTCGGGAACGATCTTGACCGGATCGAGCCCATCTGGAATGAGGCACGCGGCGGATTGATCCTCGCGCTTGGTCACCTGGGCAACGCCGAGGCCGCTGCGGCGGGCGTCGCGTCACGCGGCTGGCCGATCAACGTCCTCGCCGATGACTCGTCGTATCCCGAGCTCTTCGAGGACTTCCGTCGAACGCGCGAGCAATGGGGCGTTCACGTGATCGCCTGGCGCAACATCCGCGAGATCTACACGGTGCTCCGGAACCGGGAGATGCTCGGGCTCTTCGTCGACTGGGGTTACCGGTCCGACGGGATCCCGGTTCGACTCTTCGGCACCTGGACCACGCTGCCGGCCGGCCCGGCCGCACTCGCCGCGAAGACGGGCTCGCGAATCCTCCCGATCGGGGTTCAGCGCCTGCCGGGCGGCCGGACGTTCAGGATCGAGGTCGGCGAGCCGATCGACGTGGCCTCCGCAGCGCCGGCGGATCAGCTGGCGGCCACCCAGCGACTCGCCGAGGCGCTCGAAGCGTCGATCGCGGCCGCCCCGAGCCAGTGGTACTCGTTCAAGCCGATCTGGCCGTCCGATCCCGCCGAAGCGGTCGAGCTGGAGCGTCGCGCGGCCGAGATGGCCGCGGATCATGGGCCTGCGCCGCGGATGGCAAGCGACTCCGCTCCGCTGGATGCCGCCTCGGAGGGGGCGCCGGCGTGACCGGCGGAACCGCCATGACCCGCGCGGCGCGTGGTTCCCTCGTCCAGCGTCTCCGGGCTCGCCTCGTTGCCGGCGGGTCGCGGCTCCTGACGATTCTGCCTGAAGGCCCCGTGGATGCCGCCGGCAACCTCATCGGCGACGCCTGGTATCGAGCCGGCGGCGACCGCGTCTCGCTCGGCCGCCGGAACCTCCAGCGGGTCTTGTGCTACCTCGCGGACCAGGGTCTCGGCGGTCCGCGGGTCCAGGCGGCCGCGACCGACGGGGCGGCCCTCGAGCGGCTGCTCCGGGCCGCGTTCCGGCAGACGGTTCGGTACTACCTCGACATCGCGCGCCTGCCGGGCCGGAGCGCCGCCGACCTCGATGAGCGACTCACGATCGAGACGCCCGATCACGCCGATCGCGCCTTCGGGCCCGACGCCCCCGCGGTGCTCGTCGCGATGCACTTCGGCGCCGTTGAGTTCCCGGCCCTTTTTGCGGTCGCTCGGAGCGGGCGGCCGATCCGGGCGCCGATGGAGACGATCGGCGACCCACCGATGCAGGAGTGGCTGCGTCGCACCCGGGGCATGGCCGGCGTGGAGATCATCGGGCTCCGGGATGCCCGCAAGGGACTCCTCGAGGCGCTCGCCGGTGGCCAGACCATCGGCCTCGTGGCCGATCGCAACGTGGCCGGTGGTACCGTCACCGTGCCCTTCTTCGGGGCGATGGCCCCGTTGCCGATGGGGCCCGCGTTCCTCGCCATCGAGGCCGGCCGGCCGATCTATCTCGCCGCGGTTCGGCGAACCGGCACCGCCCGCTACGCAGGTCGCCTCTATCCCGTCGAGATCGTCGCGGAGGGAACGCGGCGCGAGCGAGTCGAAGGGACGATGGCCAACGTCGCGAAAGCGATGGAGACGGCCATCTCGGTCGCTCCCGAGCAATGGTGGAGCTTGCTCGCGCCGATCTGGCCAGACCTCGATCCGCGGGCGACCACCGGGACGGGACATCTCGAGCGGAATACGGCCGCATGACCCAGCCTCTGGGCAAGGCCGACCTGCACATCCACACGCTCGCCTCCGACGGGACGGCGGGCGTCGTCGAGATCCTGGACCACGTCGAGCGCGACACCGAGCTCGACGTCATCGCGATCACGGACCACGAGCGGGTCGACGCAGCGCTGGCCGGCCGGGCCATCGCCCGCGACCGGGGCCTCCGCGTGGAGGTCGTCGTCGGTGAGGAGGTCACGACGCTCGGCGGGCACGTGCTGGCGCTCTGGATCGAGCAGCCGATCCGGCCCTTCCGCTCACTGCGTTCGACGATTGCCGAGATCCACGAACTCGGCGGGATCGCCATCCCGGCCCATCCGCTCGTCCCCTACCCGCTGTGCGCCCAGGGGTTCGTGCTCCGTCGGCTTCTCGCCGACGCGCCGAGATTCCACCCGGACGGCATCGAGGCGTTCAACCCGACGACGCTCGGCCGACCATGGCACGACCGCGTCGTCCGATTCGCCGACGAGCACGGACTCGCGAAGGTTGGCAGCTCCGACGCCCATGCCCTGGATGCGATCGGCGCGGGCTACACCACGTTCGCCGGTCGCGACGGCGCCGCGCTTCGGGCCGCGATCCTCGACCGCTCGACCCACTTCCACGGCACCTTCCACCCGACAGCCTCGC
>JBBQTO010000105.1:0-6072 GCA_038234575.1 Candidatus Limnocylindrales bacterium | reverse complement strand
CCCGGAGACTGACAAATTCACTGAGCAGTTGGCACTGACAGAATCACGGAGCATCGAGACGTCGGAGGCTTCCGGTTGGGTCGGACTGCTAGACTCGTCGCCTCGTCCAGCCGCCTCGCGCGCTCGGACGTCCCGGTGGGGATGTAGCTCAGCTGGAAGAGCACCGCGTTCGCATCGCGGGGGTCAGGGGTTCGAGTCCCCTCATCTCCACCAAACCCTCCGCTCTGCAGTCGGGCCGGCGGGCTTATCGCGGCCCAGAGTCTCTACGGGGGCCCCGGATATCGCCCAGGCCGATGAACTCTGCAGATTCACGTGGGTTTCTGCTCATTCGATCGTCCAGGCCCATCGACTGAGCCGTTCGATCGGCCAGAGCGATCAGTTTTCGGCTCACGTCCGCCGTTCACGTCAAGTTCATCGCCGTGGGCGATAACAGAGCCGATTCCCCGTTCCCACAGCACTCCGTCGTCGCACGGCGCGATGGTATCGGCGCTCACCCGAAACTGGCACACTATGCCCCCGCTCGTCCTCGACCCTGTCGAGTGCGCGCGTCAGCCGAGTGGGTCGGTTGGGCAGGTGGTGAGCCCAAGGGTCTGTAAAACCCTCGTCTTCGACTGTGGCGGTTCGATTCCGCCCCGGCCCACCAATTCACTGGCGTCAGGCCGGCGCGGGTTCGAGCGCGCCGTGCAGGGCGTGGGCATGTCGACGGAGCCAGGCTCGTTCGGCGAGGTGATTCGGGCGACGAGCCGCAACGAGCGCCCAGAACCGCGGACCGTGGCCGAAGACCTTCAGATGCGCGAGCTCGTGGACGACGACGGTCTCGAGCGCGTCCGGCGGCGCGAGCACGAGCCGCCACGAGAACATGAGCCGGCCACGCTTCGACGCGCTCCCCCAGCGGGTCTTCGGATCCCGGAGCGCGATGGCGGTCGGCGCTACGCCGAGGTCCGTCGCGTGAGCCGCAACTGCCCGCGAGATTTCGTCCAGGGCACGCTCGCGAAACCAGGCCTCGAGGACGCGCTCGACCGGCCGGCGATCGCGCCGACCGAGGCGGAGCACCAGCTCGTCTCCTCCGTCCGCGCCCGCCCGTTCGACGATCGATCGCGCATGCCCGCCGGCCGGTGGCAGCACCCGGATCCGGTGCAGCTCGCCGCGGTAGTGGATCTGCCCGCCGCCCTCTGCGCTGCCGAGGGCGGCCGCCTCGGCCCGGTCGCGCTCGAGGCGTTCGAGATGCCGGAGGACCCAGCACTGCCGCTCTTGCAGGAAGTTCGCGACCCGCTCGTCGGCATTTGCCCAGCCACGCCGGCTGGCCGGCGGAACGCTCACGACCAGCCCGCGTCGCCCGTCGACCGTCAGCCGAATGCCACGCGATCGCGGATTCCGACGCAGGAGATAGTCGACCGCGACCGACCCAAGGCGGATCTGTCGCTTCATTTCCTGGATCAAGGCCGTTTGCGCTGGCATCCATCGAGATCGAGACATCGAGATCGTGCCACCGATCGGGCAAGGTAGAATGCCCGGACTGTGGGGCTATAGCTCAGCTGGGAGAGCGTCTGAATGGCATTCAGAAGGTCGGGGGTTCGAACCCCCCTAGCTCCACCAATGACCAGCATGTGCGACGGCGGGGAGCTCCTCCTTCCGTAGCCAGCCGAGGACCGGCTGGCTTCTCCGGGACCCTTCGCCGTGCAGGCGAGGGGTCTTTCGTTCTCCTCGACGTTGCATCGGAGCCCATGACGTGACCCAGACCCACGAATCAGAGACACGGACCAGGATCGAGCGCTACGACCCGACCTCGATCGAGCCCCGCTGGCAGCAGCGCTGGGCCGACGCGGGCCTGTACCTCACCGACCTCCACGACACGTCGCGACCGAAGTTCTACCTGCTGACCATGTACGACTACCCGTCGGGCGATCTCCACATCGGCCACTGGTATGTGAAGACACCGACCGACGCGATCGGTCGCTTCCATCGCATGCACGGCGAGAACGTCTTCATGCCGATCGGGTTCGACGCCTACGGCCTGCCCGCCGAGAACGCCGCGATCAAGAACAACATCAACCCGCGCGACTGGACGATGCGGAACATCGAGGTCATGCGCCGCCAGCTGCGGTCCATGGGCGCGATGTTCGACTGGACTCACGAGGTCGTGACGTCCGATCCTTCCTTCTACCGCTGGAACCAGTGGTTGTTCCTGCGGCTGCTCGAGGCCGGCCTTGCCTACCGCCAGAGATCCGCGGTGGACTGGTGCCCGAACGACGGGACCCTCGCTCGCGAGCAGGTCGAGGGCGCAGATCGGCACTGCTGGCGGTGCGGCGCGAAGGTCGAGAAGCGCGTGCTGGACCAGTGGTATCTCAAGACAACGGCGTACGCGGACGAGCTCCTGGACTTCTCGGGAATCGACTGGCCCGAGCCGATCCGACTCATGCAGACGAACTGGATCGGCCGCTCGGAGGGCGGCGAGATCGTATTCACGACCGAGCCGAGCGACCGCCAGGCCGGCGCTGCGGAGCTGCGCGTGTTCACGACGCGGCCCGACACGCTGTTCGGCGCGACATTCATGGTCCTCGCCCCGGAGCACCCGCTCGTCGGCACGCTGACCGCTCCGGATCGGCGCGCCGAGGTCGACGCGTATGTCGCCCAAGCGGCGAACCGGACCGAGATCGACCGGCTGTCCACCGATCGCGAGAAGACCGGCATCGCGATCGGTGCCGAAGCGATCAACCCGGTCAACGGCGAGCGGATCCCGATCTTCATCGCCGACTACGTTCTTGCCGGCTACGGCACCGGCGCGATCATGGCGGTTCCAGCCCACGACGAGCGCGACTTCTCGTTCGCGATCAAGTTCGGCCTGCCGATTCGGCGTGTCGTCGCGGCGCCCGATGACGAAACGGCCGAGCTCGATTCGGCGTACGTCGCGCACGCGACGGGCGAGGTCCTCGTGAACAGCGGCGAGTACAGCGACCTGCCGGCTGACGAGGGCGGACGCCGGATCCTCGCCGACCTGGAGGCGCGCGGCGCCGGCCGGACCGCCGTCACCTACCGCCTCCGAGATTGGCTCTTCAGCCGCCAGCGATACTGGGGCACGCCGTTCCCGATCATCTACTGCGAGGTCGACGGCATCGTCCCGGTGCCCGACGACCAGCTCCCGGTGCTCCTGCCCGACCAGGTCGACTACCGTGGCAGCGGCGAGAATCCGCTCAACCGCGACGAGGCCTTCCTGCGCGTGGATTGCCCGGTCTGCGGGCGGCCGGCCCGCCGCGAGACCGACACCATGGACACGTTCATGGACTCGTCGTGGTACTGGTTCCGGTACCTGTCGCACGACAAGGAGGACGGCCCGATCGACCGGACGATGGTCGACGCCTGGACTGCCGTCGACCAGTACACCGGCGGCGCCGAGCACGCGGTCATGCACCTGCTCTACAGCCGCTTCTTCACGAAAGCCATGCGAGATATCGGGCTGGTCGGCCAGGACGAGCCGTTCAAGCGCCTCTTCAACCAGGGCCAGATCCTGGGCGCCGACGGCGAGCGGATGTCGAAGTCTCGCGGCAACGTCCAGGATCCTGATGATCTCGTCGCCCGCTACGGCGCCGACACGATCCGACTCTTCCTCATGTTCATGGGCCCATGGGATCAGGGCGGACCCTGGAGCCCCACCGGCATCGGCGGCGTCCATCGATTCCTCAATCGCGTCTGGAGCCTCACGCTGGATCCGCATCGGGTCGAACCGGGAGATCCGTCCGCCGGGCGCCTCCCGGCCGACGAGAACGAGACGGGTGCGGCCGCGGCCATCCTCGCGGCCGCGCATCGCACGCTCCGTGGCGTGACGACGGACTACGAGGCCTTCCACTTCAACACGATGGTCGCAAAGCTGATGGAGCTCACGAACGTGCTCACGCGCTATCGCGGCTCGCCGGTGGCCGGCGGCCCCGAGTGGGAGGAAGCGATCCGGCTCGTCCTGCTGATGCTCGCTCCGGCCGCGCCCCACATCGCCGAGGAGCTGTGGTCGCGCCGCCTTGAAGCGGCAGGCCGATCGTGGTCGTCGATCCATGTCGAGCAGTGGCCCGAGGTCAACCTCGCGGTCGTTGCCGAGTCGACCCGCGAGGTCCCGGTGCAGATCAACGGCAAGGTTCGCGACCGGCTCGTGGTTCCCGTCGGCATCGATGCCGCGGCGCTCGAGGCGCTCGTCCTCGCGTCGCCTCGCATCCAGACACTGCTCGCGGGGCGCACGCCGGCCCGGGTCATCCAGGCAGGTGGGGGCAAGCTCGTCAACCTGGTCGTCCCCGAGTAGGGCGGCGATGACGAGCCCGGTCGATCCCGAGCGCCCAGTGAAGCCCGAGACCTGGGATTCGCTGCTCGAGGCGCGATCGGCGGAGGTGCAGGAGGCGGCCCATGCCATCGCCGGCGTCGTCATGGCCGAGTTGCCCGACGGGGTCGTCCGGTTCGATCGGGCGGACGGCCTCCTGGCATTTGGCACCTCGAGCGCGATGAGCGATCTCCTGTTCGCGCTGATCCCGCACAGCCGCTGGGTGAACCTCCAGCTCGCGGACGGCGCGCTCCTGCCGAACCCCGAGGGGCTGATCGAGGGGACCGGCAAGCGCATCCGGCACGTGAAGATCCGATCGGCCGAGTTCGCCCTCTCGCCTGCGGTCCGCGAGATCGTGCAGGCGCAGGTCGCGACGCGAAAGGGCGGCGAGGCGGGCTAAGGGCTTGTCAGGCAATTACAGATGCAGTAGAATTGGTCGGTGATCGATGAGACGGCGATCCGGGCGCGCTACGGGGCGGTGGCGCCGCTGCTCGACGAGCGAGCCCGCCGACTGCTCGCCGGTGGCGAGGCCCTCGCGATCGGGCGGGGTGGCCTGTCGGCGGTGGCCCGGGCGACCGGTCTCGCCCGGACGACGGTCGGGCGGGGCCTGGCCGATGTCACGGGCGGCGCCTCGCTCGGGCGGGGCCGGATCCGGCGGGCCGGCGCCGGACGGCCGCGCCTCCTGGAGCGCGACCCGACCCTGCGGCGCGACCTCGAGGCCCTGATCGAGCCGACCAGCCGGGGCGATCCGGAGTCGCCCCTGCGCTGGACGACCAAAAGTGTGCGCAATCTGGCAGTGGAGTTGCGCCGGGGCGGTCATGTCTTGAGTCACCAGAGCGTGGCCGAGCTACTCCATGAGCTCGGCTACAGCCTCCAGGCCAACCGCAAGACCCTCGAGGGCACGAGCCATCCCGATCGCAACGCCCAGTTCAGCCACCTGAACGCGGCGGTCCAGCTGCAGCTCAGCCTCGGTGAGCCGGTCATCTCGGTCGATACCAAGAAGAAGGAGCTCATCGGCCCGTTCCGGAACGCCGGCCGCGAGCTCCGCCCGAACGGCAAACCCGAAGAGGTTCTGGTCCACGACTTCCTGATCCCCGAACTCGGCCGAGTCAGTCCCTATGGGGTGTACGACCTCGGCCAGAACGAGGCCTGGGTCAGTGTCGGGACCGACCATGACACGGCTGCCTTCGCGGTCGAGAGCATCCGGCGCTGGTGGGCGACGATGGGCGCGCCGCTCTACCCGGGGGCGACCCGCCTGCTCGTGACCGCCGACGCCGGGGGCAGCAACGGCTACCGCCTGCGCCTGTGGAAGCTGGAGCTCCAGAAGCTGGCCGACGAGACGGGTCTCGAGATCGCCGTCTGCCACTTCCCGCCCGGGACGAGCAAATGGAACAAGATCGAGCACCGCTTGTTCAGTGCGATCAGCCAGAACTGGCGGGCCAAGCCGCTGGTCAGCCACGAGGTCGTGGTCAACCTGATCGGCGCGACCACCACCCGCACCGGCCTGCGGGTCCGGAGCGAGCTTGACCCGAACGTCTACCCGGCCGGGGTGCGCGTCAGCGACGCCGAGATGGAGACCCTCGATCTCCGACCCGACGCCTTCCACGGGGAGTGGAACTACACCCTCCTGCCCCGCCTCATGCTTCCCCGGGAATGAGGGGGCTTATTCCGTGGCAGTCCCTAAGTGCTGATGGACGCCGAGACGCGCGCCGCGCTGAGGCAGCTGGCCGAGGCCGTGCGCGACGAGCTGAGGCGCGTATGGCGCGCCGAGG
>JBBQTO010000104.1:0-6075 GCA_038234575.1 Candidatus Limnocylindrales bacterium | reverse complement strand
GACTGTGGGCCGGCGACCCTGTCAGCTGCTTCGGGTGCCGCTCCGGACGGGGCGTCCCAGGGTTCGTCGGACCACGTCGACGACCTCGTCAACGTAGCGCTCGGCATCGCCGTTCTCCGCCGCGGTCCGGACGCAACCCTGGACGTGATCCTCGAGGACGAGGATCGCGAGAGAGTCGACGGCCGCGCGGAGGGCGCTTGTCTGCTGCAGGATGTCGACGCAGTACTCCTCGCGCTCGATCATCCGGGTGATGCCCCGGACCTGGCCCTCGATGCGCGCCAGGCGCCGGACGAGCTGGGACTTGTCCCGGGAGTAGCTGTGCCGGAATGTGTCGGCGGCCCCTGCCGGTGGCGCTGCCTCATTCGTGGTCATGCCTGGATGATACTCCGGGGGGGTATGCCAAGCAAGCTGGGCCGGCTCAAACGCCGAACGGGTACACTCCCCAAGGATGGATCCCACGGACCACCTCCGCGCGCTCCTCGACGGGGTCACCTGCACCGTCTGCGAGGATCGCGTCCCCGCCGAACGGATCCGCCTCCTGGCCTGGCGCGATGAGCTGGCCTTCCTCGAGATCGACTGTGGCGCCTGCCAGAGCACGACGCTCGGCTTCGTGATGTCGGGTGCGCCGCCCGACGGACAGGCCGCGAATCCGGCTGCCGCGCCGATCTCTTCGGACGACGTCCTCGACATGCACGAGTTCCTCGCCCGCTGGGAAGGGGATCTCGCGACCGCCCTCCGGAACGTCGATCGCAACGTTTCCCGGGGAGCGGATCACCGTCGGTGACGGAACCCGTGGCTGACGCCGGGGACCGCGGCGCGCTCGCCCGCGAGGGCCTCGAATTCGCCCGCGAGGGACCCGCGTTCGCCCACGCGAGCGAGGCCGAGATGGCCCGGATCCTCGACTTCTACGACGTCCGCTGGGAGTACGAGCCGACTACCTTTCCGATCCTCTGGAACCTCGAGGGTGACGTCGTCGAGAGCTTCTCGCCGGACTTCTACCTGCCCGACCTCGACATGTTCCTCGAGATGACGACGCTGAAGCAACGGCTTGTCCGCAAGAAGAACCGCAAGCTCCGACGTCTTCGAGAGCTCTACCCGAACATCCGAATCAAGCTCTTCTACGCCCGCGACTTCGCGGCGATGATGCTGAAATACGGTCGTTTCGCCCTCGTCGAGTCGCTGTCGGGCACGATCGGGCAGATGGTTCCCGACCGGTCGGCTGCGGCCGCCCGAGTCCTCGGCGCCCTCACAGTTCCGATCGTTCCATCCCCGCCGGCGTCGGCCGCAGCGCCGGGCGCGGAGCCGGCCGGCGCGCCCGCGAGGCCTACTGGCACGCCCGCGGGAGATCCCGTTCGCCGCTCGCGCAGCGCGGCCCGACGAGTGCGCCGGCGACAGCTCCGGGCGACGCTGCGGTCCGAGCCCGGCCTCACCTCCGCCAGTCAGCATCACCGCGACGACCACGCTAGCGAGGCAACCGGCGAATGACCGTGACCACGACCGACCTTCGCGCGGACATCGGCGAGGTCCTCCTCACCGAGGCGCAGATCCAGGCACGAGTCACGGAGCTGGGCGCGGCGATCACGGCCGACTACCTGGGCCGGGCGATCACCCTCGTCAGCGTGCTCAAGGGCTCGCTGCCATTCATGGCCGACCTGATGCGCTCGATCGAGGTGCCGCTTCGGATCGACCTCCTGGAGGTCTCCTCGTACGGCGGCGCAACGACAGAGTCGTCCGGCCTCGTGCGGATCCTGAAGGATCTCTCGACCAGCATCGAGGGCGAGGACGTCCTCATCGTCGAGGACATCATCGACACCGGCCTGACGCTGAACTATCTCGTCCGGTATCTGCGCGGTAAGAAGCCGGCGTCGCTCCGGATCTGCACGCTCCTGGACAAGCCGGCGCGCCGATTGGTGGACATCGAGGTCGACTACCGCGGCTTCACCATCCCGGATCAGTTCGTCGTGGGCTACGGCCTCGACTACGGCGAGCTCTACCGCAACCTGCGGTTCGTGGGCGTGCTCCGCCCCGAGGTCTACACGACCGAAGGATGAGCATGCATCGGCGACCGGTCGGTCGCTCCCGGCTCCTCGCGTCGCTCGGCGCCATCGTGGCCCTCGTCGGCTGCTTCCTGCCATGGTGGACCGTGGGCGGCGTCGAGCAGCTCCCGACGATCGGCGGCAATGCCTTCGACTCGTTCGGCATCCTCGTCTTCGTCGCCGCGATCGCCACTTTGGCCCTCGTCACGCTGCCCTACGCGTCTGAACGCCCGGTCAGCGCGGACCGCTGGCAGATCTACGCGATCTTCGCCGCGGCCGGCTGGCTCGGATTCGTCGGCCGCATTCTCGATCTCGGGCTCAGCCAGGCGTTCGCGTTCCGCCAACCCACCGACGCGTTGACGCGGATTCCGGGCCTTTGGGTCGCGGGCATCGGGCTGGCCATCCTCGCCCGCGCGATTTACGACATGGCTCGCGAGCGGCGCCTGCGTTGAGTCGATTCAACCCACCCCGCGGGCTCCCCGGCGAAGGTCGATCCGCAGCCATCGGACGACGTTCGGGCCCTCGGACGGGAAAATGAACGCGATCGCATAGGAACCAGTGGCCCAGGTCAGGAAGTTCGGTCGTCCTCCGCCAAGCCGGATCGGACCGGTCGGCCCCGGCGAGTCGCTCAGGGTGGGCGGGCCCTGGGAGGCCCTTGACAGCGCTCCTTCCGGTGGGCCGAACAGTACGGCCGCCCCGTCCGCGTCGGCGGCGATCGTGATCGAGGCGGGTGCGCCAAGGTCGACCGCGACCGATCCGCCCGTGGTCGGGCCGATCGACTGGACGTCGACGATCCGGGCCGCGGGCATGAACCCGCCGACGAGCGAGCGGGCGCCGCAGATGCCGAGTCCGACGACGTGGCTCGAGAAGACGACCAGCTTCGTGATCCGGAAGTCGAGCGGGCCGGAGACGGGAGCGTCGGACACGGCAATCCAGTCGCGAACCTCGTTTCCCGGCCAGCGTTCGATGAGGAGGAGCTGCTCCACGTCCCCGGCGTTGCACGACATCGCATTCGGATCGGCGATGGTCGCGACGGGCAGCGGCCCGCTCTGGTCGGGACTGCGGGGATGGGAGACGAGCCCCGCCGGCGGTCGAACGCCGCTGCTCGAGCCGGATCCCCCAAATGACCAGGGCTTCACGAGGGCGAGCGCGAGGAACACCACGGTCGCGCCGACGATGATCAACGGCCCGCGCGGCCGCGCAAACGAGCTCCGCACCCGGACGACGTTCGGACCCTGATCCACTCGGCTACCTCGCGCGCCGAGGCGAGTCTAACCCGCCCGCCGGCGCGACCCTCAGATCTCGCCGAGGTAGGCCCGCCGGACGTCCTGATTCGCGGCGAGGGCCGCGGCCGTGTCGGCGAGGAGCACGCGACCCGTCTGCAGCACGTAGCCGCGTTGGGCGACGTGCAGCGCCTGGAGCGCGTTCTGCTCGACGAGGAGGATCGTGGTCCCGCGCGAGTTGATCTCCTGGATGATCGAGAAGATCTCCTGGACGAGGATCGGCGCGAGCCCCAGCGATGGCTCGTCGAGGAGCAGGACCTGGGGCCGGCTCATGAGCGCCCGGCCGACCGCCAACATCTGCTGCTCGCCGCCCGAGAGCGAGCCGCCCATCTGCGACGCGCGTTCGCGCAATCGCGGGAAGAGCCCGTACATGCGCTCGATGTCCTCGCGGGCCTCGCTCTGCGATCGGGTGAAGGCGCCCATCTGGAGGTTCTCGAGCACCGTCAGCCGGGAGAAGATGCGCCGTCCCTCGGGCGCGTGGCCGATCCCGGCCTTGACGAGCGCGTGGGCCGGCGTCTGGGTGACATCCTTTCCGCCGAAGAACACCTGCCCCTCGCGCGCGTGCAGGAGGCCTGAGATCGTCTTGAGGATCGTCGTCTTGCCGGCGCCGTTTGCGCCGATGAGCGTCACGATCTCGCCGCGTCGGACCTCCAGCGAGACGCCCTGGAGGGCGTGGATCCGGCCGTAATAGGTGTGGACGTTCTGGAGCTCGAGGACGACCTCGGACGCTCCGTTCGTGCTCGTCGTCGCTTCGGTGGTCATGATTCGGGCGGCTTTCCGAGGTAGGCCTCGATGACCTTGGGGTTCGTCCGGATCTCCTGCGGCGTGCCCTCGGCGATCCGCTCGCCGTGGTCGAGGACGGTGATCCGGTCGCTGACACCCATGACGACCCGCATGTCATGCTCGATGAGCAGGACCGACAGACCGAGCTCGGATCGGAGCTTGTTGATGAGCTCCATCATGTTGACGGTCTCACGCGGGTTCATCCCGGCGGTCGGCTCGTCGAGGAGCAGAAGCGTCGGATCGCTGCCCAGCGCCCGCGCAACCTCGAGACGACGCTGATCGCCGTACGGCAGGTTGCGGGCGACGACGTCGCCGCGGCCATCGAGCCCCACCAGCGTGAGGAGCTCATTCGCCCGCTTCTCCGCCGCAGCTTCCTCGATCCTCGCCCGCGACGTGCTGAACAGCGCATCGATGGCGTTCGAATGGAGCTTGATGTGCATCCCGACGAGGACGTTCTCCAGCGCGGTCATGTTCGCGAAGAGGCGGATGTTCTGGAACGTCCGGCCGATCCCCGCGTGCACCATCTCGTTGGGCTTGGCGCTTCGGAAGACGCCTCCTCGCAGGAGCATGCGGACGTATGCGCGTGGCCGGATGATCGCGGCCAGGAACATCGCCGCCAGCGCGAAGATCGCGATCACGGCACCAAGTGCCGCCACCTCGGCCGACTTCGTCACGACCGACGCCAGCGCCGTCAGCACGCCGATCACGACCGCCGGCATGACCCAGAAGATGGGCTCCAACCAGGCGCGAATCGGCCGGCCAATCAGTCGCTTGCCACCGATTCGGACGTCGCCAGACGTCGGATCGAGGATGCCGACGATCACGTTGAAGAACGTCGTCTTGCCGGCACCGTTCGGACCGATGAGGCTGATGACCGAGCCGCGCGGGATCTGGAGATCGACCTCGCGAACCGCGACGAGGCCGCCAAAGGCCTTCGTGACCTTCTGGGCGTTCAGGATGAGATCGGCGCCCTGGGCCGTGCTCGCCATCTCGGCCATCAGTCGCCCAAGGCCTCGGTCGGCGGCGGGACGGCCGCGATGTCCTCGCTCGCCTCATGGAGCTCCTGTTGTCTCCTCCGGCTCGGGAAGAGACCCTCCGGACGCAACAGCATCATCCCGACGAGCGCGAGGCCGTAGAGCAGGAACTGGTACTGCACGAAGTCGATGTCCGAAAGGATCGGGATCGATTGGCTGTGAAAGAACTGGTTGAGCTGCTTAAGTACGACGCTCTGGATCGTGTAGAGCGTGAACGCGCCGACCGCGACGCCCCAGATATTGCCCATCCCGCCAAGGACGACCATCGCGAGGATCGTGAATGAGACCGTGAACCCGAACTGGTCTGGGCTGACGATGGCAAGCTTCGAGGCGTTGAAGACGCCCGCCAGACCGGCGGTCGATGCGCCGAGAGCGAACGCGAGCAGCTTGGTCGTGACGGTGTTGACGCCGGAGCTGGCGGCCGCCAGCTCGTCCTCGCGCACGGCCATCCAGGAGCGGCCGAGCCGCGAATCCTGGAGGCGGTAGATCAGGACCATCACGACCGCCAACAGCACGAGCATCGTGATGTAGAACGGCACTGGATCCGTGAACGTGAACTCCACGCCCGGGAGTGACGGCTGGGCGACGCCACCGATGCCGTTGGTCCCGTTCGTGAACGTGTCGGCGTTCAGGAAGACGGCCGGCACGATCTCGCCGAAGCCCAGCGTGACGATCGCGAGGTAGTCGCCCCGGAGCCGAAGCGTCGGCGCCCCGAGCAGGATGCCGAAGGTCGCGGCGACGAAGGCGCCGACCAGGAGCATCGGCCAGAACGGGATCGCAAGGTGGGTGAATGATGACGCGCCGAACGCGTAGGTATATGAGCCGATCGCGAAGAACGCCGCGTAGCCGAGGTCGAGCAGGCCCGCCAGGCCGACGACGATGTTGAGGCCGATGGCGGCGACCGTCAGCGTGCCGATGGTGGCGGCGACGCGCAGCCAG
>JBBQTO010000103.1:0-6144 GCA_038234575.1 Candidatus Limnocylindrales bacterium | reverse complement strand
GGATGCACCGCGACGGCCGTGTCCCCGAGGATCGTCTCGGGCCGGGTCGTCGCGACGCCGATCGTCTCCGTTGGGCTCGGCAGTCCAGTCGCCGGATCGATCAAGTGGTAGCGGATGGTCCAGAGCGTCCCCGATTCGGCTCGCGGGATCACCTCGAGGTCGGAGATGCTCGTCCGGCAGCCGGGACACCAGTTGACCAGCGCCTCGGTCCGGTATGCGAGGCCGTCGCGGTAGAGGCGCTGGAACGCCTCCCGAACGGCTCGTGCGGAGCCATCGTCCATCGTGAACCGCAGCCGTGCCCAATCGGCGGACGCGCCGAGGCGGCGCTGCTGGCCGAGCATGACCTCGCGCGTGGAGTTGATGAACTGCCACATCCGCTCGAGGTAGCGCTCACGGCCGAGCGACTGGCGGCTCTCGCCCTCGGCGGCCAGAAGCCGGTCGAGCACGTACTGGGCCGCGATCGACGCGTGATCGAGGCCCGGGAGGAAGAGCGTCGGACGGCCCTGCATCCGCGCGTGCCGGACGAGGAGGTCCTCGACCGCGGTCCGCTGGGCGTGACCGAGGTGGAGCGAGCCCGTGATGTTCGGCGGTGGCTGGATGAGCACGAACGGCGGCAGGGACGCATCGGCGGTCGAGCCGGCCCCATCGGGCGCGAAGACGTCGGCCGCCAGCCAGCGCTCGTAGACGGCCGGCTCGAAGTCCGCGGGTACGTACGCCTTTGGCAGCTCACGGGTCTCTGTCGCCACGCCATCCTCCGTAAACAAAAGGCCCGCTCGTCCAGCGGACGAACGGGTCGTGGTGCCACCTGCTGGTTCGGCGCCGGGGCCTTGAGCCGTTCATCGCGGCGGGCCGATTTCGGCTCCCTCTCGGCGCGCTATCGGGCACCAACCGCACGGCTCGCGAGCGACCTTCGCGTTTCGGTCCCCGCGCGGCTCGCACCATCCCGCGCTCGCTCCGGAGGCCCGATCGGACGTTACTCCTCTCGGTCGATGCCCTGAGCGCCGGAGTTTAACACCTGCGGTACCAGGCCCAGCTCCACGCCGCGCACCGCGGCCTGGGTTCGGTCGGCGACACCGAGCTTACCCAGGATGTGCTCGATGTGGGCCTTGATCGTGCCGACCGCCACGATGAGGCGGCCGGCGATCTCGCGATTCGTCTGGCCCTCCGCCACAAGGCGCAGGATCTCGACCTCCCGCGCGGTCAGCGCTTCAGGCGCTTGCCGGCCGGGATGCTGCGGGGCGGCCGCCATCCGCACGACGAGGGAGGCCGCGACGGTCGGGTCGACCGCAGACTCCCCGCTTAGCGCTCGCCGGATCAAGCGCAGGAGGCTGGCCCGACGGACGTCCGTGCCGACGAAGCCGAGGGCCCCGGCCCGGAGACCCTCCACGAGCAGGTCGCCGTCGGCCTCGGCCGCGATGAGGATCACCGCGGTACCGGGACAGCCAGCCCGAAGCTCGTGGGTCAGAGCAATACCGTCGACCTGACGCGTTCGGGCTGCGATGAGCGCGATCGAGGGCCCCAGCCGCTGGGCGAGCGCGAGCGTGGCCCGGCCATCCGCTGCCTCCGCGACGACCTTGAGCGACGGGTCCGATTCGATTACCGCTCGAAGGCCCGCCCGGATGAGCATCCGGTCATGGGCGAGGAGCACGGTGGCCACGTCAACAGCCCGCCCGACCAGAGGCGGCGCGGGAGCGGCGGAACGCGAGATGTCATACAACGCTGGATGTCCCCCGACGCCAGCAATCTGGCTGGCCGCCACGATAGCGGCGCGCGCCGACGCCATCAGTGGGCCGATCGGGTTACCCCCGCAGAAGATCGTCCCACGCCGGGAGGCGTCGCGGGACGCCTCGCGCGGCGAGACGCACCTCGCCGAACCTCCGCGGCATGGCCGGCGGCGCCCGCGAGAATGCCTGCGAGTCGAGCCTCGGTGGTCGAGAACGGCGTTCCTCGCTCGAGCTCCAGGATGCCGTGCACGCGCTCCCCGGCCGCAATCGCCAGGCTGAGCCGCCGCCCGCCGTCGCTCTCGGCGAAGAGTTCGCTCCCGGACGGCGTCGGTCGGTCGAAGGCGATCGCCCGGGCGCGTCCACCGAAGATCCGGCCGGCCGTCACCGCGAGCGCCGGCAACGGATCCGCCGACGAGGCGGTCGCCAGCGCCCGGACCGCCGTCAGGGTCTCTGCCGTTCGGATCTGGTCCCGCCGGATCGTGACGATCGCTTCGCGCAGCTGGCGGGCGGTGAGATGGGCGAGCGCAGCGATGGCGGCGTAGAACGGCAGCGCGATCGTCAGCTGCTCCACTGAGCCGAGGCCACCCTCAACGACGAACGCCCGCCAGCATTCAGCCGCCGCGGTCCCCAAGACGGTGGCGGCCACCCAGTCGCGTCGGAGGTACCAGCCGGCGAGCGCCAGCACGGGAGCATAGAACGCGAAGTACGGGGAGGCGCCGCCACCGGTCAACGAGGTGAGGCTGACGACGAAGAGCAGCTGGACGCCGGGAATGGCCATCGACCATGCCGGCGGGAGCGTCGTCCAGGGGATCTTCGCGAGCGCTACCGAAACCAGCGCGTAGCCAAGGAGCAGGGCCCCGACTTCGCCGAGGGAATGCTGCCGCGTCACCTGCCCGGCCGCCGTGAGGGCGACGACCGGGATCGCGACGGCGGCGAGGATCGTGGCCCCCCGGGCGAGGCCGGCCCGAGGGTCGGCCATCGCCCGGAGGTCACCGTCGGCGTCGAACGCGACAGCGGGCCGTCCGAAGACGTGGAACGGGAGGAGGACCGGCCACGGTCGGACGAAGTTCATGACTTGGCTCCATCGGCAACGTCGGCCTCGGAATCGGACGCGGTCGCGAGCGCCGGGTCGGGCTCCAATGGCTCCCGACCGTTCCTGCGCGACCGATACCAGGCGGCCAGCGCGCCGAGGAGGCCGATGGCGATCAGAGGGATCGCGTTGCTCGCGACGATCCCGCCGACCCCGCCGAGCTCGTTGGTGCTCGGCAGGAGCGAATCGCTGCCCGAGCCCGAGCCGTTGGTCGCGCCGGAGCCGTTGGTGCAGCTGGGCTGGTTGCCCTCGCCACCGCCGCCGGGGCCCGTCGTTGCGCCAGGGGCTCCCGATTGGCCAGGCGCCGATGAGGCCTCGGGAGAAGAGCCAGGTGCCGGCGACGTGCCGGGCTCATTTGACGCACCCGGGCCCGAGGAGGGCGCCGGCAGCGCGCCGCAGGCGTCTTCGACAGACAGACCCACCTTGACGACGGTCGCGTTGGAGATCCGTGCGAAGGCATCGAGCGTCAGGTGCATCCGGACGAAGGCCGACGCGGAAACCCGCGAGTCGATCACAGTTGCAGCCGCAATCGATAGCCCGGTCTGACCGACCGTCAGCCAGCCGTCGGTCGTCGAGGTCGCGGCGACGTAGGCTGTGACCTGGCCGCAGACGTCGAGCGTGGACGTCACGTTGACGGTCGCGCTCCCGCGGGAAACCTGGCCGAAGCCATTGAGGGTGAGGTTCAGACAGAGGTCGGCGCCGACGCGGACACTCGCCGGCAGGCTCGCCCCGATCGCCACGATCAGCGAGCGGCCGGCAACCGTGATTGAGCCGGCCGAGGTGGCCGTCGCGGCGACGTAGGCGGTAACGACACCGCAGATCCGGAGCGTGGACGTCACGTTGACGGTCGCGCTCCCGCCGGAGACGCGGCCGAAACCATCGAGCGTCAGGTCGAGGCACAGGTTCGCCCCGACATGCACGCTCGCCGGGAGCGTCGCGCCGAGGCCGATCGTGAATGTCCGTGAGCCCACCCTCAGAAGGCCCGTGCTGGTCGCGCTGGCCGCGGCGTAGGCCGTGATGTCGCCGCAGACGCGCACGTGGACGTGGACATTGGCGGTGATCGCCGCACTCGTCACGAGGCCGAGGGCATTGGTCGTGAGACTGGCGCAGAGGTCCGCGCCCACGGCAACGCTGGCGGGTATGGCCGCACCGATACCGACGGTGAAGGACACGCCATTGATCGTGAGCGCGCCGGTCGCGAGGGCCGTCGGCTTCACGTAGGCAGTGACCTGTCCACAGACCCGGAGCGAGCTCGCCTGCGCCGGGGCGGCGAAGGGGCCACTTCCAAGTGCGGCTACGAACCCGAGGGCCAGGAAGAGCGAAAGCAAGCGCTTTAGCTTCATGTCGCAAGACTCCGATGCGGCTCGTCCGGCCGTCGCGGCGCATTCCCATTCGGAAATGTGGCCCGAGTCTCGATCCTTGCCGGGTGGTCGCGCATCGGGCGGATGGCCACATCGCGATCGGCCGGGTGGCCTATGCCGCAGGTCGGTGGCTGCACGCACCTCCGGGACTTTCGGGCTATTGGCCGGGCAGGACTTCCGTTGCTACCGTCGAGATCAGAAGGCATGCCATGCCGATGCCCGACGGGGGTCGACTGTTGCTGACGGCCGAAACACTGCGCGATCTTGCATTCCTCACGGCCGGGGTCCTCCTCGGCGCGCTCGCGTTCTCGACGGTCATCGGCCGCTACCGGGCACGCCGACTCGCCCACCTCGTCGATCGGCTCGCCCAGCTCAAAGGCGCGATGGGACCCGATCCCGTCCGCTACCCCGATGCCGTCCTGCGCGGCGCGATGGAGCGGCTGGCAACGCGAATCGCCGTCGTCGAGGGCATGGCGACCACGGACGTGCTGACGGGCGTGCTCAACCGCCAGGCCTGCCTGGCACTGCTCGCCACCGAGATCGAGCGGGCGAACCGCTACGGCCGGTCGATCGCCGTGGCGCTGATCGACATCGACCAGTTCAAGCGTGTGAACGACACCCACGGCCACGCGGTTGGTGACGCCGTCCTGACGCATGTTGCCCGTGAGCTCGCCGCGAACGTTCGGGCGGTCGACTCCCTCGGGCGATACGGCGGCGAGGAGTTCCTGCTCATCATGCCCGAGACCGACCCGGACGCGGGCGCCGCATCTGCGGAGCACCTGCGCCGGCTGATCGCCGGTGCATCGCTTCCGACCAGCGCAGGTCAGCTGGGGGTGACCATCAGTGCTGGGGTGGCCGGCGGCACGGGCACCACGAGCATCGACATCGACAAACTCCTCCGCGCTGCGGACACGGCGATGTACACCGCGAAGGGCCTCGGCCGGGACCAGGTCCAGATCTTTCGGCCCGCCGACGACGAGGCGGCGATCGCCAAGGCCCCGATCAGCACGTCGGCCCGCCTCCGCGCCAACCTCATCGGCCGGGCCGCCTTCGAGGCGGCGAACGCCGAGCTCCTCGACTCGATCTCTGGGCGTCCCGGATGGGCGGGCGGCCCATCACGCCTGATCGCCGAGCTCGCCAGCGAGGTGGCCCGCTCCGCCGGCCTTCCGGACGGCGACATCCAAAGGATCATGACCGCCAGCCTCCTCCACGACCTCGGCAAGCTCGCGATCCCCGATCAGATCCTCGACAAGCCCGGGAGCCTCACCAAGAACGAGTGGCGTGTCGTCGTCGAGCATCCGAAGATCGGCCAGATCATCCTCGAGCAGGCCGGTGCGGTCCGTGATGCCGCATCGATCGTGCTCCATCATCACGAGTGGTTCAACGGCCAGGGCTATCCCCACGGTCTCGCGGGCGCCGAGATCCCGATCGGCTCCCGGATCGTCGCGATCGCCGACGCCTATGAGGCGATGCTCTCGAACCGACCCTACAAGGCGGCGGTGACGCACGAAGAGGCGCTGGCCGAGCTTTGCCGCCAGCGCGGGACGCAGTTCGATCCGGAGCTCGTGGACAGGTTCGTGGAGCTCTACGAACGGGGCACGACCGCGAGCGGGATCGAGCCGGCTCGACGGGTCCGCCGCTCGGTCCGATCCGCGGCGCCGCTCGTGGAGGCCTGATCGCGCCGCAGCGCGAAGGTCAGGCTGTCTCGCCTCGTTCGGCGAGCCAGTCGGCGTAGTTCGTCTCGTCGACGCCCTTGTCGACCTCGGTCTTAGTCAGCAACAGCGGCAGCCGGCCGTGCCGGATCGTCTCCTCGGTGATGATGCATTTCCGGACGTCGGCTCGTTCCGGGATGTCGTACATGACCTCGAGGAGCGCCTCCTCCACGATCGAGCGGAGGGCCCGTGCGCCGGTCTTGCGGTCGAGCGCAACGTCGGCCGCCGCCTGGAGCGCTCCCGGCGTGAAGACGAGC
>JBBQTO010000102.1:0-6474 GCA_038234575.1 Candidatus Limnocylindrales bacterium | reverse complement strand
CGCGTTGGTGCCGACGATCCGGACGACCATCGGGACGTCGCGCTCCTGCTGGGCGCGGGCCTCGATGAGCCCGTGCGCCACCTCGTCGCCGCGGGTGATGCCGCCGAAGATGTTCACGAGGATCGCGTTGACCTTCTGGTCGGCCAGGATCAGGCGCATGGCCGCCGCGACCTTGTCGGCCTTAGCGCCCCCGCCGATGTCGAGGAAGTTCGCCGGCTCGCCGCCGGCTCGCTTCACGAGGTCCATCGTCGTCATCGCCAGGCCCGCGCCGTTGACCATGCAGCCGATCGTGCCGTCCAGGCGGATGAAGCTGATCCCGGCGCGCCGAGCTTCGGCATCGGCCGGATCCTCCTCGTCCGGATCGCGCAG
Source organism: Candidatus Limnocylindrales bacterium (assembly GCA_038234575.1). Classification (GTDB taxonomy): domain Bacteria; phylum Chloroflexota; class Limnocylindria; order Limnocylindrales; family CSP1-4; genus UBA5189. The sequence continues at coordinate 6,105 of JBBQTO010000102.1, read as the reverse complement.
CGTCTCGAGCTCTGGGTGGCGATAGAGCGCCGAGTCGTCGAGGGTCACCTTGGCGTCGAGGCAGACGAGGCGCTCCGTGGGGTTGCCGTCGGCACCGGGTTCGCGAACGATCGCAAGAGGGTTGATCTCGACGAGATCCGCGTCGTTGGCGAGCATCGCGGCAACGAGGCCCTTCGCGATCGCGACGGTCTCCCTGAGGTGGCTGCCGAGGCCCATCCGGAACGCGAGGTCGCGGGCCTGCCAGTCCTGGAGGCCGAGGAGGGGATCGGCGTGGATCGAGAGGATAGCCTCGGGCCGCTCCGCGGCGACCTGCTCGATCTCGACCCCGCCCTCGGACGAGCCCATGACCAGGATCCGTCGGGCAGCGCGGTCGAGGACGGCGGCGAGATAGAACTCCTTGACGATGTCCGCAGCAGCCGCGACCAGGACCTTGCGGACCACGATGCCCTTGATCGACATCCCGAGGATCGTGGCCGCGACCGCCTCAGCCTCGTCAGGCGAGCCGGCGAGCTTCACGCCGCCGGCTTTGCCTCGGCCGCCGACGAGGACCTGGGCCTTGATGACGACCCGCTCGCCGCTCGCGAGCATCCGTTCCGCGGCCGCACGCGCCTCCGGAACGGCCCGGACGACCTCCCACGGTGGAACCGGCAGGCCCTCGGCCAGCAGGAGCTTCTTTGCGTCGGCTTCCTGGACCTTCACGTGCGGGACAAGACCTCGGCGGCAGGCGGAGCCCCGAATGGTAGCGCCGGCCAGCCAGAGCGGACCGAGGCTCGCCGCTAGAATGCCCGCATGACCCATCGAGTCACCCTGATCCCCGGCGACGGCATCGGGCCAGAGCTGGCGGAGGCGACAAGGCGCGTGCTGAATGCCTCCGGCGTAGCGTTCGAATGGGACGTCGTCGAGGCCGGCGAGGCCACGATCGCCGAGTACGGGACGCCGCTTCCGAAGCATGTCCTCGACTCGATCCGGCGCAACAAGGTCGCGCTCAAGGGCCCGATCACGACCCCCATCGGGGAGGGCTTTCGGAGCGTCAATGTCACCCTTCGCCAGACCCTCAACCTCTACGCCAGCCTCCGTCCGGCCAGATCCATCAAGGGTCTCGAGACCCGCTACGACGACGTCGACCTCGTCATCGTCCGCGAGAACACCGAGGACCTCTACGGCGGCATCGAGCACATGGTCGGACCCGACGCGGCGGAGAGCATCAAGATCATCACCCGGGCCGCATCGGAGCGGATCGCCCGCTTCGCGTTCGAATATGCCGTCGCGAACGGCCGCCGGAAGGTCACGGCGGTCCACAAGGCGAACATCATGAAGCTGTCGGACGGGCTGTTCCTCGAGTCCTGTCGAACGATCGCAGCGGGCTACGCCGGTCGGATCGAGTTCGAGGACCGGATCGTCGACAACATGTGCCTGCAGCTCGTCCAGAAGCCGAACCTGTACGACGTCCTGGTGCTGCCGAACCTGTACGGCGACATCGTGAGCGACCTCTGCGCCGGCCTCGTGGGTGGGCTCGGCGTCGCGCCGGGGGCGAACATCGGCGAGGAGGGCGCGGTGTTCGAAGCGGTCCACGGCTCGGCTCCGAAGTACGCCGGCCAGAACAAGGCCAACCCGACCGCGCTCATGCTCTCCGGCGTTCTGATGCTCCGGCACCTCGGCTACCCGGCCGTCGCCGATCGGGTGGAGACGGCCATTCGCGACGTGATCGCCGAGGGCCGCGCGACCACCTACGACCTCGGCGGGTCCACGGGCACGAGCCAGTTTGCCGACGCGGTCATCGCGTGGCTTGCGGCGCAACCCGCCGCGTCCCAGGCGCGCCAGGCTGCGGCGGCCCGATGACCGGACGCCAGGCGACGCTCGAGGTCCCGGCCAAGCCACGCGGGACGGCGCCCCGAAGGATCTTCGCCACGAACCGCCGTGACGCCTGGGCGCTTGCGCCGGCCGTCCAGGGGATGCTCTTCACGATCTGCGCCACCTACCTGACCTTCAGCGGGATCATCTGGACGCCGTTGTTCGGGACGGCCTTCGAGGTCAACGGCTACCTCTCACCGCTGTTCTCGCCGCTGATCACCGGGCCCTGGCTGCCCAGCTGGATCAGCCCGGGGTTGCTGATCCTGTGGATCCCGCTGGGGTTCCGGGCGACCTGCTATTACTACCGCAAGGCCTACTACCGCTTCTACTTCGCCGACCCGCCGGGCTGTGCGGTCGGGGAGCCGACGATCCATCGACGCTACGCGCTGGAGACGGCCTTCCCATTCATCCTCCAGAACGTCCATCGCTACTTCCTGTATCTCGCGTTCTTCCCGCTGTTCTTCCTGTGGGTCGACGCGTTCCAGGCGTTCGTCCCCACGGGCGGGCCGGTGCGGATCGGCCTCGGCGGCCTGCTGTTCCTGCTCAACGTGACGCTCCTGACGGGCTACTCCCTGTCGTGCCACACGCTGCGCCACATCGTCGGCGGGCGGCTCGACTGTTTCTCCTGCACCCGAGCCCAGCGGGTGCGATACGGGCTCTGGCAACGCCTCACCGGGTTGAACCGGCATCACATGGCCTGGGCCTGGGCGAGCCTCATCACGGTGACCCTCGCCGACGTCTACGTCCGGGCCATGGCCCTGGGGTTCTTCGTCGACCCGGCCTTCAGGCTGTAAGGGGCCTGGGTCGCCGTCGATGCTGCTCGCCAACCGGCCCGATGGGCCAATCGAGACCCACCCGGTTGACGTGCTCGTCGTCGGCGCCGGCGGCGCGGGACTTCGGGCGGCCATCGCGGCCCGCGACGCCGGCGCGAGCGTCGCGCTCGTCTGCAAGTCCCTCCTTGGCAAGGCCCATACGGTGATGGCCGAAGGCGGCGTTGCCGCGGCCCTCGGCCACGTTGCCCCGGACGACACCTGGCAGATCCATTTCCGGGACACGATGGTCGGCGGCAAGCTCCTGAACAACCCGCGGATGGCCCAGCTCCACGCGATGGAGGCGCCGGACCGGGTCCGCGAGCTCGAGAAATGGGGCGCTGTCTTCGACCGAACCGAGGACGGCCGGATCCTGCAGCGGCCGTTTGGCGGCCACACCCATCCCAGGCTGGCCCATGTCGGCGACCGGACCGGCCTCGAGATGATCCGGACCCTCCAGGACCGGGCGGTCCGGGCCGGCATCGACGTCTACATGGAGTGCACGATCACCCACCTCACCACAGGGCCAGAGCGGGTCAGCGGCGCCTTCGGCTACTGGCGCACGACCGGCCGGCCGATCCTCTTTCCGGCCAAGGCCACCGTCCTCGCGACCGGCGGGATCGGCAAGGCCTACGAGATCACGTCGAACTCGTGGGAGTACAGCGGCGACGGCCAGGCCCTGGCGTACGAGGCCGGCGCCGAGCTCATCGACATGGAGTTCGTCCAGTTCCACCCGACCGGGATGGTCTGGCCGCCAGGTGTCCGCGGGTTGCTCGTCACCGTGGCCGTTCGTGGCGAAGGCGGCATCCTCCGGAACAAGGACGGCGAGCGATTCATGTGGCAGTACCTCCCCGAGGATCGCCGGGCGGAGTACGCCGCGACCGACGAGGAGGCGACGCGCTGGGTCACCGCGCAGTCCCAGGGCAAGCAGACCGACGCCCGCCGGCCGCCCGAGCTCTCGACCCGCGATAACGTCGCGCGGGCGATCTACACGGAGGTCAAGGAAGGTCGCGGCTCGCCCCATGGCGGCGTCTTCCTCGACATCAGCTACCTCCCGCCCGAGCACGTCCGCCGGAAGCTGCCCTCGATGTACGAGCAGTTCAAGGAGCTCGCCGACGTTGACATCACCAAGGGTCCGATGGAGGTCGGCCCGACGACCCACTACGTGATGGGCGGCATCCGCGTCGATGCGGAGAGTGGCGCCACGACCAGGCCCGGGCTCTTCGCGGTCGGCGAGGTGAGCGGCGGCATGCACGGCGCGAACCGGCTCGGCGGCAACTCCCTGTCGGACCTGCTCGTGTTCGGGGCCCGGACGGGCGAGGGGGCCGCGGCATTCGCGGCGGGCCTCGACGGCGAGTCCTATGTCGATCCCGTCCAGGTCGGCGAGGCGGGCCGGGCGCTCGCGGCGCCGCTCGAGCGAGACGGTGGCGAGGATCCGTACGCCCTCCAGCGCGACCTCCAGTCGGTGATGCAACGGCTCGTCGGCATCTTCCGCCTCGAGGCGGATCTCGACGAGGCCATCGGCGAGCTCGAGGCGCTCCGGACCCGCTGGAGGAGCGTGGCGGTCGGCGGCGGGCGCGCCTTCAACCCGGGCTGGAATCTCGTGTTCGAGGTCGGCAACCTCCTGACGATCTCGGAAGCGATTGCTCGAAGTGCTCGCCACCGGACCGAGAGCCGGGGGGCCCACAGCCGGCTCGACCATCCGGAGGCCGACGACGCGAACTGGGGCAATCGGAATACCGTTGTCCGGCAGGGCCGAAATCAGCGCATGGAGGTTCGCACGACCGCGTTGCCGGCGATGCCGGCCGCGTTGCGCGAGCTCCTCGGCTCCGCGCACTGAGACGGGGAGAACGATGCCCGACGCACAGCTCCGAGTCTTCCGCGGGACGCCCGAGACGCCGGGTCGGTTCGAGGACTTCACCGTCCCGGTGGAGGAGGGGATGGTCGTCCTCGATGCCCTCCACTGGATCCAGGGTCACGAGGCGCCCGACCTCGCCGTTCGCTGGAACTGCAAGGCCGCCAAGTGCGGCTCCTGCAGCGCCGAGGTCGACGGCCGGCCCAGCCTGACCTGCAAGACCCGGCTGTCCGACTTCGATCTCGCCGAACCAATCACGATCGAGCCGATGCGCGCGTTCCCGCTGATCCGGGATCTCGTGACGGACGTCTCCTGGAACTACGCGGTGAACAAGACGATCGAGCCGTTCAGCCCGCCCGACGACGTTCCCCAGGAGGACTGGCGCTGGCAGCAGCGGGACATCGAGCGGGTCCAGGAATACCGGAAGTGCATCGAGTGCTTCCTCTGCCAGGACGTCTGCCACGTCCTGCGAAACCACGAGACCGAGCGGCCGTTCATGGGGCCTCGTTACCTGGTCCGCGTCGCCGGGCTCGAGCTCCATCCGATCGACCAGGCCGACCGCCGGTCGTACCTGAAGGACGAGGGCGGGATCGGCTACTGCAACATCACGAAGTGCTGCACCGAGGTCTGCCCGGAGCACATCAAGATCACCGACAACGCGATCATCCCGCTCAAGGAGCGCGTGGCGGACGAGTTCTACGACCCGCTCCAGTGGGCGTGGCGGAAGCTCCGAGGCGCACCGGCTGAATCCGCGGGCGGGGCGTTGCTCCCGGTCCTGCCGCACGCTGATGCTCCGCCGGCGGCCCTCCGGGCGGCCGACCCGGAGGCAGGCGAGACGCGCCCGGCACCCGGTCCCGCGGGCGACGCCGAAGGCGATTGACCGGCCGCACGGGCGACGGGCCGCCATTGACCCTCGGGTTCGACGAGCCGCAGGCCCAGGGGGGCGTCGCGCCGGGGTTCGTCGTCCGGACCGACGGCGCCGCTCGCGGCAACCCCGGGCCGGCGTCGGCCGGAGCGGCGCTCATCGCGCTCGATCGGGCGGACGCCCGGGACCCCCGCGCCCGCCCCGACGCGACGATCTCCGATTACCTCGGAGTCCAGACGAACAACGTCGCCGAGTACACCGGCGTCCTGCGAGCGGTCCGCCTCGCGGCGGAGCTCGGTGCCGGGCGGGTCGAGCTGCTCCTCGACTCGAATCTCATCGTGGAGCAGCTGCACGGCCGGTGGCGGGTCAAGGATTTGAAGCTCCAGCCGCTGTGGGCCGACACGCTCCGGACCCTGCGTGGATTTCCGGGCGGCTGGACCGCCGCGCACGTGCCGCGGGCCCAGAACTCACTGGCCGACGCACTCGCGAACGAGGCGATCGACCGGGTGATGGCGGGGGGCCCCGAGTCGGTCGTGCGCCGGCCGCGCTGACACCGGGCCGCCCTCCGCCGGCCCGGCGTGCCTGGGCGGTCGGGTACTATTCCGCGGTCAGCGAGCCGGCCGGATGGCCGCGCGTCGCCGGGGCAACCCGGCGGCGTGAGGAAAGTCCGAGCTCCACAGCGCAGGGTAGCGGGCAACACCCGTCCGCCGCGAGGCGAGGACCAG
>JBBQTO010000101.1:0-6502 GCA_038234575.1 Candidatus Limnocylindrales bacterium | reverse complement strand
ACGACCGGCGCGTGGCCCGGCGTTCAGGCATTCGGCGGCTGGAAGGGCAGCGGCTCGACCGGCAAGGCCGGCCTCTCGATGTATTACGTGAGCCAGTTCATGCGCGAGCAGAGCCACACGGTCGTCGACTGAGGTCGTCCGCCGCCAGCGGCGTCTAGGCGGGGCCCTGCTCCGATCCTTCGAGGTTTGGGAGGGTCGCGTTTACAAGCTTGGCTCGAGTGCGCTTGCCCTTCGCCTCCGGTGCCACCGCATCGGCGGGGGCCACGGCGTCCGCGGGCGCTGCCGTCCCCGCCGATGCTGCCCCTCGGGCCTCGGCCGTGCTTCCACCGGCCGCACGCCTTTTCTTGAGATGGCCCTGGAGGAGCGGCTTGTCGCCGGCCTGGCCGCGCTCCGGGCGCGCGTCGCGGGGCTGCCGCTGGCTCGGATCTCGAGGGCTCATTCGTGAAGGCTACGCCCTCTGAGCCCCGGATGGCGCTGCTAGACTCCGAGTATCCACTCTGCATAAACCGTATGCGTCGAGGTACCCGTGGCCCAGTCCGTCTCCTCGCCCCATCGCGGCCGTCTTCCAGCCGATGATCGGCCCGTTCCGGACCTGATCACCGAGATTCCGGGGCCCAAGGCACGTGCCCACGTGACCTTCGACGAGACATGGACGTCACCAAGCCTGCCGCGCGCCTACCCGATCGTACCGGTTCGCGGACGCGGGATGGCCATCGAGGACATCGACGGCAATCTCTTCCTCGACTTCGCCGCCGGGATCGCCGTCAACTCGACGGGCCACGGCCACCCGCAGGTCGTCGGGGCGATCAAGGAGCAGGCGAGCGAGCTCATCCACTACTCGGCGTCCGACTTCTACCTGCCGATCTATGCCGAGACGGCGAAGCGGATCGCCGACATCGCGCCGATCTCGGGCCGGCTCCGGACCTACCTCGGAAATTCCGGCACCGAGATGGTTGAGACGGCGATGAAGCTCGCCCGCCACGCGACGGGCCGGCCGTACATCGTTGCCTTCCTCGGCGGCTTCCACGGACGGACCTATGGGGCAGTAAGCCTCACCGCCTCGAAGGCGAAATACCACGCCCGCTTCGACCCGCTCCTGCCGGGCATCTATCACGCGCCCTTCGGGCACGTCGAAGACCTGAAGTGGTTCGACGAGGTCCTGTTCGAACGGCTCATCCCGGCCAACGAGGTCGCGGCGATCGTCGTCGAGCCGATCCAAGGCGAGGGCGGCTACATCGTCCCCGAGGACGGGTTCCTCGAGGGGCTCCGCGCGCTCTGCGACCGCCACGGCATCCTGCTCGTGGCCGACGAGATCCAGTCCGGCGCCGGTCGCACCGGCAAGATGTGGGCGGTCGAGCACTGGAACGTCGAGCCGGACATCCTGCTCGTGGCGAAGGGGATCGCATCGGGGATGCCCCTCGGCGCGCTCGTGGCGCGGGCCGAGCTCATGGAATCGTGGGGTCTTGGGGCGCATGGCTCGACGTATGGCGGCAATCCCGTCGCCTGCGCCGCCGCGCTCGCAACGATCGACCTCCTCGAAGGCGGCCTCGTCGAGAACGCCCGAGAGCGCGGCGAGCAGGCGGTGGAGCTCCTCGGTGAGCTCGCCGCGCGGTTCCCGAAAGTGATCACGGACGTTCGCGGCAAGGGCCTGATGATCGGGGTCGAGTTCGACAGCCCGGAACGGGCCGAGGCCGTCCAGTGGGCCGCCTTCGAGTGCGGCCTCCTCGTCCTGGAGTGCGGCAAGCAGACCGTCCGGATGTGCCCGCCGTTGATCGTGACAGTCGAGGAGATGGCGACCGGGGTCCGGATCTTCGGCGAGGCCGTAGCGGCAGCCGTCGCCCACCCGAGGCAGACCATCCACGACGCCGTCCAGGCCGGCGCGATGCACGACGGCGAGGTCGACGGCTGACGGCTGCCCGGCAGCCATCCCAACCTCGATACTTGGCGCCATGACCGCGAGCAAGGTCGCCTCGATGCACGACGCGATCGCCGATCTCGTCCGGGATGGCGACACCGTCGCGATCGAGGGCTTCACTCACCTCATCTCGTTCGCGGCGGGCCACGAGATCATTCGCCAGGGGAGGCGGGACCTGACGCTCGCCCGGCTCACGCCGGATCTCATCTACGACCAGATGATCGCGGCCGGCGTCGCCCGCAAGCTGATCTTCAGCTGGCTCGGCAACCCCGGCGTCGGCGGGCTCGGCTCGATCCGGCGGCGGATCGAGCCGGCAACGAGCGGGGGACCCCGTCAGCCGCCGCGCCTCGAGATCGAGGAATACAGCCACTTCGGGATGGTTGGCCGATACACGGCGGGCGCCGCGAACCTGCCCTTCTATCCGATCCGGAGTTACTTCGAGACGGACCTTCCGACGGCCAATCCGCTCATCCGCGAGATCGAGTCGCCCTACGGCGACGGTGTGGTGTACGCGGTCCCACCCCTGAAGCCGGACGTCACGATCGTCCACGCCCAGCGCGCCGATGCGGCCGGCGACACCCAGATCTGGGGCCTCCTCGGCTGCCAGAAGGAGGCCGCGTTCGCGGCCGATCGGGTGATCGTGGTCGTCGAGGAGCTCGTCGATGAGGCCGTGATTCGGGCCGACCCGAACCGGACGATCATTCCCGGCCTCATCGTCGATGCCGTCGTGGTGGAGCCATTCGGGGCGCACCCGAGCTACGTCCAGGGCGCGTACGACCGCGACAACCGGTTCTATCTCGACTGGGACGCGATCACGAGGGACGAGGGCGCGACGCAGGCATGGCTGGCGGAGTGGGTCCACGGCGTCGCGGGTCGCGCCGAGTACGTGGATAAGCTCGGCTCCGAGCGTGTCGCGGGGCTGATGCCGACCCCGGCTCCGTCCGGCTCGGTGGACTACGGGGCGTACCGGTGAGCGACGCGGCTGCGGTGACGTACTCGAAGTCCGAGATGATGATCGTGGCGGCCGCCCGCGAGCTCGCCGGCCAGCACGTCTGCTTCGTGGGCGTGGGACTCCCGAACATCGCCGTGAACCTCGCCCAGCGGACCGTCGCGCCGGACCTCGAGCTCGTCTACGAGGCCGGGGTCTTCGGGGCTCGACCGGCGCGCCTGCCGCTCTCGATCGGCGATCCGACCATCGTGACCGGCTCAACGGCGGTCACGAGCATGTTCGAGCTCTTCAGCTTCTACCTGCAGGGCGGATTGATCGACGTCGGGTTCCTCGGCGCCGCCCAGATCGACCGCTTCGGCAACCTCAACTCGACGGTCATCGGCGACTACGGGCACCCGGCGACGCGCCTGCCCGGGAGCGGCGGCGCCTGCGAGATCGCCATCAATGCCCGGCAGGTGTTCGTGATCATGCGGCAGTCCAGCCGGAGCTTCGTTGAGCGCATCGATTTCCGGACGTCACCCGGGAACCTCGGCGGGGCAGAGCAATCCGAACGGATTCGGAGAGAGCAGGGCTGGCTCGGGAGCGGGCCGTCCGTGGTCGTGACCGATCTTGGGGTCTGGCACTTCGACGAGACCGGCGAGATGCGGCTGGATGCGATGCACCCGGGCGTGATCCTCGACGAGATCCGCGCGACGGTCGCCTGGGCTCCGAAGACGGCCGCCGACGTCGGCGAGACACCGCCGCCGACCGCCGAGGAGCTGCGGCTCATCCGCGAAGAGCTCGATCCAGGCGGGGCCTACGCGCGTTGAGCCCGCGACGACCGCTGGTCTAGTTCGGAGCGGACGTATGGGCGGAGTCCAAGTGAGCTTCCTGATCTGGGAAGGCCCGTGCGGCGAGGCCTCGCGTTGCATGCTCGCGCCCCGCGCGAAGTTGGTCGATTCGCTGGCGAGGCTTGGCGAGGATCTGCCCGCTCAGGGGATCGATGACGCTCAGGACGAGCCCGCCGGGCGAGGCGATCGTCGACGTCGCCACGAGCGAAGCCGTCGATCTCGTCGTTGTCGGCAGCCACGGCCGCGGCTCGATGGGCCGCCTGCTCATCGGCATCGTGTCAGACCACGTCGTCCGCCACGCCCCCTGTCCGGTGCTCGTGGGCACCGTCGGAGGCGGCGGACAGGTCGGTCGCCAGCAGGATTCGAGCGATGCCCGCGGCTCGCGGCACCGAGACCGTTCCGGGGGCGGGGGACGGTTGGCTAGCCATGCCACGATGGTGCGGCCGCCGTGCCGCTCCAGAGGAGTGACGTCCGGCACGAAAAGGGCGGGCCATCGAGCCTGACATCGCGACTGGTAGGCTCACCCCGGTGACGGTCCAGCCAGCCAATCGCTCGCTCTCCGAGGCCGAAGCGGAGGTCGCCCGAGCGACGGCCAGGCTCGCGGCCCTCGACGAGGCGACCCGAGCGATCGCCGCGGAGCTGGATCTCGACCGCGTGCTCCAGCTCATGGTCGACCGGGTTCGCGATCTCGTCGAGGCCAGGTACGCGGCCGTAGGCATCGTCGATGCGCGGGGGAGCATCGAGCGCTTCATCACGAGCGGGATGTCGCCCGAGCAGCGGCGGCGGATCGGGCCGCTCCCGCGCGGCCGCGGCCTCCTCGGCACGATCATCCGTGACGGCGTCTCGCTCCGCATTCCCGAGATCCGCAACCACCCCGACAGCTACGGCTTCCCGCCGCGCCATCCGCCGATGGATTCGTTCCTCGGCGTTCCCGTGCGCGTCGCCGGTCGGCCCATCGGCAACTTCTATCTCACCGAGAAGGCGGGACCGGGCCAGTTCACCGCGCAGGACCAGGAGCTCGTCGAGATGTTCGCGGTCCACGCGGGCATCGCGATTCAGAATGCTCGACTGCACCAACGTGTCCAGGAGCTGGCCGTCGTGGACGAGCGTCTCCGGATCAGCCGCGATCTCCATGACGGCATCATCCAGAGCATCTACGCGGTTGGACTGTCGCTCGAGGACGTCCCGGAGCTCATGGCCGAGGACAGCGCCGAGGCCACGGCCAGGATCGACCGCGCAATCGACCGGTTGCACACGACCATCCGGGACATCCGGACGTTCATCGTCGGCCTTGAAGGGCCCGCGGACCTGACGCTCGTCGACGCGATCAAGGCGGTCGTCGCGGAGATCCCGCCGGCCCCCGGTCTCGGTATCAAGCTCGACCTTGCCGCAGCCGACGCGGTCGAAGGCAACCTGTCGCTGGAGGCGACGCACGAGCTCCTCCAGATCATTCGCGAGGCCCTCAGCAACACTTCTCGTCACAGCGGCGCCACCCGCGCGACGCTCTCGCTCCGCGTCGAGGAGCGCGACCTCGTGCTGCGGGTCGAGGATGACGGGCACGGCTTCGATCCGGCCCTGCCCGTCCGCCCAGGCCATCTCGGGCTCTCCAACCTCCGGGAGCGTGCCGGCGCCGTCGGCGGCCGGATCTCGATCGACAGTGAGCCGGAAAAGGGCACGCGTATCATCGTCTGGCTTCCCATCCTGGAGCCGGAAAGGGCCACGGCGTGAGCGATCTCCGCCCGGAATCGAACGGCCCCGAGCGACAGGGCCCGCTGCTTCGCCTCCTGATCGTCGACGACCACGAGGTCGTTCGGCAGGGCCTGGTCGCGCTCCTCGATCGGCGCGCGGGCTTCCAGGTGGTGGCCGAGGCCGGAACCGTCGCCGAGGCCGTCGAGCAGGCCCGGCGCCACGCGCCGGACATCGTGGTGATGGATGTTCGGCTGCCCGATGGCTCCGGCATCGAGGCTTGTCGAGAGATCCGGGCCGAGCTGCCGAAGACCCGGGTCGTGATGCTCACGTCCTTCCCTGACGAGGAGGCGGTGCTCTCGGCAATCGTCGCCGGAGCGGCCGGCTACCTCCTGAAGCAGGTCCGAGCGCGTGACCTCGTCGCCGCCCTCGAGGCGGTTGGACGCGGCGAGTCACTCCTCGATCCGGCGGTGACGGAGAAGGTCCTCGAGCGCGTTCGACGGATCGCGACGGGCACGTACACCGACGAGCTCGCCCAGCTCACCTCCCAGGAACGCAAGATCCTCCTGCTCGTGGCCGAGGGCAAGACGAACAAGGAGATCGCGAGCGACGTGTTCCTATCCGACAAGACCGTCAAGAACTACGTCAGCTCGATCCTCTCGAAGCTGAACCTCGAACGTCGGGCCCAGGCGGCAGCGTTCGTGGCGAAGCACCGCTACGACCACGGCGGCGGCTGACGACGACGCGACGATCCGCCGATCGGCTCGCGGCGTGAAGATCGTTCCCGCTGCGGAGGCGGTGGCGGACATCCGATCCGGAGCTCAGGTCTACCTGCATGGGGCGGCGGCGACGCCCTCGGTCCTGCTCGATGCGCTCGTCGCGCGGTCGGCCGAGCTGACCGACGTGACCGTCATCCACTTGCACGCGGAAGGCCCGGGCCCGCACCTGGCGCCCGCCATGGCCGGGCACTTCCGCCACCGGGCGCTCTTCATCGGCCCGAACGCCCGGGCCGCCGTCAACGAGGGCCGCGCCGATTACGTGCCTGTGTTCCTGTCCGACGTGCCCCGCCTGTTCGACACCGGCCTCCAGCCGCTCGACGCGGTGTTCGTGAACGCGACACCA
>JBBQTO010000100.1:0-6664 GCA_038234575.1 Candidatus Limnocylindrales bacterium | reverse complement strand
CGGAGAGCTGGCCGAGTACATCCTCCTCCCCGGCGACCCCGATCGCACCCCGAAGATCGCTCAGCGGCTCGACCGAATCGACCGCGAGCACCAGCATCGTGAGTTCGTGTCCGCCAGCGGCGAGTATCGCGGGCTCCCGGTTTCGATCGTCTCCACCGGCATCGGGACCGATAACGTCGAGATCGTGATCGCCGAGATCCTCGCGATCACGAAGCATCCAACCTTCATTCGAGTCGGATCATGTGGCGCGCTCCAGCCCCAGATGCAGCTCGGCGACCTGGCGATCACGACGGGCGCCGTCCGACTGGAGACCACGACCAGCTGGTTCGTCCACGACGGGTACCCCGCCGTGGCGGACTACGAGGCGGTCATCGCCCTCATCGAGGCGGCCGAGCGGCTCGGCAAGCCGTACCACGTCGGCCTCACCGCCACTGCGCCGGGGTTCTTCGGCGCGCAGGGTCGGCCGATCCCGCAGCTTCCCATCCGGTACCCTGACCTCGCTCAGGACATGGCGCGCGAGCGCGTCATGAATTTCGAGATGGAAGCTTCGGCATTGCTCGTTCTGGCGGGCCTCGCCGGTTGTCGAGCGGGGGTCGTCTGCGCCGTCTATGCGCAGCGGTCCACGGGCGACTTCGTGACGGGGGCCGCGAAAGATGCGGCGGAAGCGGCCTGCGTGGAGACGGGGCTCGAAAGCCTCCTGATCCTCGCCGAGATGGACCGCCGCAAGCGAGACGCAGCGTCGGATCGATGGCGACCGTCGCTCGGTATCTAAGGCAAAACGGCGACCGCGGGCACGTGCCCGAGGCGCACACGGAGCTCGAGGAGGTTTCGAACTCATGGCTCAGGCCTATTGCGTCAAGGACAAAATGAAAGTCGAAGTCCAGAACCCGCAGATGATCACGATGAAGAATGGCAAGCCGGCGCTCCAGGGCACCTGTCCGAAGTGCGGCACCAAGGTCTTCAAGATCGGCGGCTGAAACTCTCAGCGCAAGAAACGACCCCTGTCGGTGTGACGGCGGGGGTCGTTCCATGTCCGCAGGGTCGGAGCGGAACGGGCCTTTGGTAGAATGTCGGCACATTCCCTTCGAACCCTCGAGGTCCGTCCTGTCACTGCCCGCCGTTCTCGCTCTCGACCTCGGCGGGACGCGAATCCGCGCCGCGATCGTCCAGGCCGACGGGGAGCGCCTCGCCCGCACCGAGACGGCGACCCCCACCCACGCCGGGCCGGGAGCGATCGTCGCGGCCTGTCGGGCGATGCTCGAAACGAGCCGAACCAGCGCTTCAGCGAACGTGGCCCGAACGATCGTGGGGATCGGCATCTCCTCGCCGGGGCCGGTCGACTCCGCGCGGGGCCTGATCGTCGAGCCGCCGAACCTGGGACCGGAGTTCCGCGACATCCCGATCGCCCTCGAGATGGCCACCGCCATCGGCCTCCCCGCGTACCTGGATCGGGACACGAACGTTGCTGCCCTCGGGGAGCACGCCTTCGGTGCGGGGCACGGCTGCGACGACTTCATCTACCTGACGGTCTCGACCGGCGTCGGCGGCTCGATCGTGACCGGCGGCAAGCTCCTGCGCGGTCCGGACGGGCTCGCCGGCGAGCTCGGCCACGTCCCGGTCTCGATGGACGGCCCACGCTGCGGTTGCGGTGGGATCGGTCACGTCGAGGCGTATGCGAGTGGCACGGCCCTCGCTCGGGAAGCCCGAGCTCTCGTCATGGCCCGCCGCTCGCCGTTTCTCGTCGATCGCGCCCGCTCCCAGGCGCGCGATGCGGCGCTCTCGGCCCGCGATGTCGCCGAGGGCGCGCTGGCGGGCGATCTCGCCTGCGTCGAGCTCATGGAGCAGGCGCGGCGGGCGATGGCCACGGCCTGCGTGGGCTACGTCAACGCCTTCAACCCGCATCGCATCGTGATCGGTGGCTCGATCGCGGAGCACGACGGCGACCGGATGCTCGATCCGATCCGCACGGCGATCGCGACCGAGGCCTTCGAGGTCGTCGCCCGCCACGTCCGGGTCGTTCCCGCAGCGCTTGGCGGCGACGTGTCGCTCGCCGGGGCCCATCCTCTCGTCACGAGCCGGCTCGCGGAGGCCCGCGAGCCCATCAAGAGCGCACCCGCTTCGTCGCGCCCGGCCGAGCCGGTCGTCGCAACAGCCAGGAGGTAATCCATGTCCGTTCGCATCGGCATCAACGGCTTCGGCCGGATCGGCCGCCAGTCGCTCAAGGCGGTCCTCGAGCGCGCGCCCGATCTCGAGGTCGTTGCCGTCAACGACCTGGTCGACACGGCGATGAACGCCCTGCTCTTCAAGCACGACTCGACCTATGGGGCGTACAAGGGCACCGTCGACCACACCGACAACAGCCTGATCATCGACGGCCGCGAGATCCGCGTCTTGACGGAGCGGGATCCCGCCGCCCTGCCGTGGGGCGATCTCGGCGTGGACATCGTGCTCGAGTCGACGGGCCTCTTCACCGACGCCGAGAAGGCGCGCGCCCACATCTCGGCCGGTGCGAAGAAGGTGATCATCAGCGCGCCGGCAAAGGGCGAGGACATCACGATCGTCCTGGGCGTGAACGAGGACCGCTACGACCCCGCCCAACATCATGTGATCAGCAACGCGAGCTGCACGACGAACTGCCTCGCGCCCGCGGCGAAGGTCGTGAACGACCTCGTGGGCATCGAGCGCGGCCTCATGAACACAATCCACAGCTACACGAACGACCAGCGGATCCTCGACGTGGCCCATAAGGACCCCCGCCGAGCGCGTGCCGCCGGCCAGAACATCATCCCGACAACAACGGGTGCCGCGAAGGCCCTCGCCCTCGTGATCCCGGAGCTCAAGGGCAAGTTCGACGGCTTCAGCCTCCGAGTCCCCACGCCGACCGTCAGCGTCGTCGACTTCACCGCCGATGTCGCCCGACCCACGACCGCCGAGGAGCTCAACGAGGCCTTCCGCGCCGCCGCGTCGGGTCCGATGCAGGGAATCCTCGGGGTGTCCGACGAGCCCCTCGTCTCGACCGACTTCCGAGGCGATTCGCGCTCCTCGATCATCGACGCGGAGAACACGATGGTCCTGGGTGGGACGATGGTGAAGGTCATCGCCTGGTACGACAACGAGTGGGGCTACAGCTGTCGCTGCGCTGACCTGCTGAACCTCGTCGCGTCGCGGCTTCCCGCCGGCGCGGCGGCCTGATGGACAAGCTGTCCATCCGAGACATCGACGTCACGGGCAAGCGAGTCTTCCTCCGCGTCGACTTCAACGTCCCCCTCGAGGACGGCAAGGTCACTGACGACTCGCGGATCCGGGCCGGATTGCCCACGATTCGCTACCTCCTTGGCCACGGAGCCCGGGTCATCCTCGCGAGCCACCTCGGACGGCCGGACGGCAAGGTCCAGGACGGCCTCCGGCTGCGGCCCGTCGCGGAGCGGCTGACCAAGCTCCTCGGCCGCAACGTGCCGGTGACCGGCGATGCGCTCGGCGTGGGAACGGTCGACGCGGTCAAGCGCCTGCGCAACGGCGAGGCCCTGCTTCTCGAAAACCTCCGCTTCCACGGGGAGGAGGAGAAGAACGATCCGAAGTTCGCCCAGCAGCTCGCGGATTACGCCGACATCTACGTGAACGATGCCTTCGGGACGGCCCATCGGGCCCATGCCAGCACCGTCGGGATTGCCCAGATCCTGCCCGCCTACGCCGGGTTCCTCATGGAGAAGGAGATCGAGATGCTCTCGAGCCTCCTCGAAAAGCCCGGCCATCCGTTCGCGGCGATCGTCGGTGGGGCGAAGGTCTCGGGCAAGCTGCGGGTCCTCGACACGTTGCTCTCGAAGGTCGACCTGCTGGTCCTCGGTGGCGGCATGGCCAACACGTTCCTCCTCGCCCAGGGCAAGTCCGTCGGCAAGAGCCTGGCCGAACACGACATGGTCGACGAGGCCCGGCGGGTCCTCGCCGATGCCGAGCGCGAGGGCGTCAAGGTCATCCTCCCGGTGGACGTGATCGTCGCCAAGGAGGTCACTCGGGGCACGGAATACAAGACGCTCCCCGCCGAGAAGATCCCGGCCTCGTGGCACATCGTCGATGTCGGCAAGGCCACGCTCGGCGTAATGGAGGAGGCCCTGGCCGACGTCAAGACGGTCTTCTGGAACGGGCCGCTCGGCGTGTTCGAGATCCCTTCCTTCGCCCATGGGACGAAGGAGATCGCCCGCTTCCTCGCCGAGCGCGCCGATGGCGGCGCGACCGTTGTCGTCGGTGGCGGGGATTCCGTGGCCGCCATCCAGCAGCAAGGCCTGGCCGACCGCTTCACCCACATCTCGACGGGCGGCGGCGCTTCGCTCGAGTTCCTCGAGGGCCGCGAGCTGCCCGGGGTCGCGGTGCTCCTCGATCGCAAGGCCGCTTGATGCCGGATACGACGATCGTCGAGGTCCTCGGGCGCGAGATTCTCGACTCCCGCGGCAACCCGACGGTCGAGGTCGACGTGCTCCTCGCCGACGGCTCGGTGGGTCGGGCGGCAGTCCCTTCGGGCGCCTCGACCGGCGCGCACGAGGCCGTCGAGCTTCGCGATGGGGACAAGGAACGATTCGGCGGCAAGGGCGTGCTGCAGGCGGTCGCGAACATCGTCGAGACGATCGGCCCGGCGATCGATGGTCTCGATGCCGCGGACCAGGCCGGCCTCGACTCGACCCTGATCGAGCTCGACGGCACGGCTAACAAGAGCCGCCTGGGTGCGAACGCCATCCTCGGCGTGTCCTTGGCGGCGGCCCATGCTTCGGCGGCGGCATTTGAGCTGCCGCTCTACCGCTACCTCGGTGGTGTCGGTGCGCGGACCTTGCCCGTGCCGTTCTTCAACATCCTGAACGGCGGCAAGCACGCCCAGGACTCCACGGACTTCCAGGAGTTCATGGTCGCGCCGGTGGGGGCGGGGACATACGGCGAGGCGCTTCGGGCCGGTGCCGAAGTATTCGTTGCCCTGCGTGAGCTCCTGCACGACGGCGGCCATGCCACCGGGCAGGGCGACGAGGGCGGTTTTGCCCCGAGCCTGCCGTCGAACGAGGCGGCGGTGGAGATCATCGTCAAGGCCATCGAGAAGGCCGGCTACAAGCCAGGCGACGAGGTCGCGATCGCGCTGGACCCGGCGACGAGCTCGATCCTCGTCGAGGGCACGGGAACCGGGAGGGTGACCGGCCAGTACCGCCTCGAACGCGAGGGCCGGACGCTGGATTCCGGCCAGCTCATCGACCTGTGGGCGACCTGGGCCGATCGGTACCCGATCGTCTCGCTCGAGGACGGCCTCGCCGAGGACGACTGGGAAGGCTGGCGGGAGCTGACGGCGCGCCTCGGCTCGAAGGTCCAGCTCGTCGGCGACGACATCCTTGTGACGAACCCGGCGTTCATCGCCCGCGGCATCGAGGCCAGTGCAATGAACTCGGTCCTGATCAAGCTCAACCAGATCGGGACCCTGACCGAGACGATCGATGCAATCGACCTCGCCCGTGGGGCGGGCTGGACGGCGATGGTCAGCCACCGCTCCGGCGAGACGGAGGACACGACGATCGCCGACCTCGTCGTCGCGATGGGCACCGGCCAGATCAAGGCCGGCGCGCCGTCCAGGTCGGAGCGCGTCGCGAAGTACAACCGGCTGCTCCGAATCGAGGAAGAGCTCGGGGACGGCGCCGTCTATCCCGGCCGCGCCGCCCTCGCCGGCGGCATCGCGTGACGCGCTTCGTCAGCGCGGAGGCGGCGGGTCGGCGCCCGACGGCCGATCGGCCGTCCCTGCTCGGCCGCGTCGTCGATCGCGGCGCGATCACCGCGGCGTATGTCGGGATCGGGATGGCGGTCACGATCGCCATCAGCTTCCTTCTCGTGATCCCGATCGAGCCCGTGTACTGGGTGCTGTCGGTTCCGGCCGGCCTGTTGATCGGGTACTACGCGAACGCGCGGTCCGCCCGCGGCCGCGGCCACGGGCGGCGGCTCGTGTCGAACTCCGTCTTCGCGGGCCTCGCGACCGGGTTGACGCTCGCGATCCTCCTCATCGGCGTCAAGTCCCTGTTCTTCGTCGCCGACGACGGCTATCGGGACCCGGGCCTCGGCGGCCGAATCAGCTGCGTCCGCGGCGCGGATTGCGTCTACCAGCGGTACCTCGAGGGCCAGGCACCTGCCCTTCGCGCCATCGGAGTCACGGACGCGGCGAGCTTCAGCACCTTCTACTGGTCACAGCAGTGGAGCACCGCCGGGCTGCTCATCGAGCTGACGACCGGCTTCGCCCTCGCCGGCGGCGTGATCTACGGCGCCACGCGCCCGAAGGCGAAGGCCCTACCAGCCGTCGAGTGACGTCGCCGCGAGCGAGCCATGCGGATGTGGCCAAACGTGGGTGAGGTGGCAACTCGTCACCGATGAGATCGGCGCGCCTCGGGCTCCTGAACGTGGGAAACGCTCGCGAATGCGTGATGACTTGCCAAATGTGCGCCTGAGCGCGGCTGTCACGGATTCGGTGACGAGCTGCCGCCTGGTTGCAAATTAGCATGACCGCGGAGCTTGAGCAGGCCCCTAAGGGCTTGTCAGGCAATTACAGATGCAGTAGAATTGGTCGGTGATCGATGAGACGGCGATCCGGGCGCGCTACGGGGCGGTGGCGCCGCTGCTCGACGAGCGAGCCCGCCGACTGCTCGCCGGT
>JBBQTO010000099.1:0-6751 GCA_038234575.1 Candidatus Limnocylindrales bacterium | reverse complement strand
GCTTGAGGCCGATCGGATCGAAGCCGAGCGGATAGACGACGAGCTGATCGAAGCCGAGCTGCTGGCTGAGGCGCAGGGGCTCTACGGCGAGCGGCGCGCGGCTGGTCGAGGGGAGGCGGAGCGGATCGAAGCCGAGCGAGTCGAGGCGCGGCGACTCGAGATCGAGCGGCTGGCTGAGGCCGAGCGGATCGAAGCCGAGCGGATCGCGGCGGCCGAGCGGATCGCGGCGGCCGAACACGCAGCGACCCCACTCCCGGGACTCGTGCCAGGCGCGAATCTGGACGCGGAGATCGCCGCCTATGAGCTCCGGGTCGCCGCCGCATCGGCCGCCGCGGCGCCCATCGCACCGCCGCCCGCCGCCGCCGCACCTGGTTCGGCACCGCAGATGTCCATTGCCGCGATGCGACAGCGGGAGGTGAGCTCCGTGGGCATCCCGGAGGCCCCCGAGGCCGTGCCTGCGTCGATCACGCCGATCTCGGGCATCTCCACGTGTCCGTCATGCGGACTATCGCTGTCGGCGAGCGCCCGCTTTTGCCGGCGCTGCGGGTCCCAGCAGCATCAGTCAGCCTGACCCGGTATCGAGCGGGGCGGCTCCCGACGGGAGCACCCGATCCGCTCGGTCCCGGACCCACGCGGCGCCGAGCAGGACCGCCTGGAACGACAACGCCAGCCAGGCCAGGGCGGCGAATGCCGTGGCGAGAGTTCCCAGCAGCGCCGCCGACCCGATGAGGCGCGGCGCGACGAACACGAACACCCGGGCCAGAAGCGTCAGAGCAATCCCGACGGTGACGGCCGGCCAATTGGCGGCCGACCACGGCGGCGCCTGGGCCGGAACGAAGCGATAGACGAGCGCCATCGCCGCGATGGCCGCCAGCGGTGGCAGGAACCCGAGGGCAAGCGAGAGGGCGTCACCGATCACGGCGATGACGCCGATATCCCGACCCGCCTGGAGGAAGGCCGCGACCCCCGCGAACGCGGTCGAGGCGAGTAGCGCCGCGATCAGCAACAACACCGCGCCGAACGCCCCGAGATTCTCCACCACGAGACCCCGGCGGCGGTTGCTGCCCATGACGCGGGCGATGGCTTCCTGGAAGGCGACCACGAAGCGACTCGCGCCCCAGATCAGGGCAACAAGACCAATGAGCGATACCGATGTCGAGTCGCGAACAGCATCGGCAAGGACGACGTCGACCAGGCTGCGGAGCGGCGGCAGCACCTCGGACACCGTATTCACAAGAGCGGCCCGGGCCGTGGCGTCGTGGAAGAGCACGCCGGCGATCCCGGCCGTGAGAACAATCGCCGGGACGATCGCGAACAGGGCGGCGTAGGCGAGCCCGCCCGCCAGCAAGCCACCCGAGGACGAGCTGTATCGATCGATGATGCGTCGGACGGTCGGGATGGGCTCCCGTGCCGCGACAACGGCGAGTCGCGCTTGCCACGGGTCGAGCCAGCCGGGCTCGCCGGGGGCCTTCAGCCTCCGAGCTCCTCGAACAGGCGCGGCTGGACCTGGTCGGCTCGGACGCGCCGCGACGGGGTCAGGAGCGCCTTGACCTCACCGCGGCGGACGAATCGACGACCTCCAAGCTTGATGCTCTGGAGCTTACCGGCGCGGGCCCAGGCGCCGATCGTCGACGATCGGAAGCGGACGTTCGAGCCGGCAAGGATCTCTGCTGCCTCCGACAGGCTGATCCAGTCTGCGGCCGAGGGAGACACGGTCAGTCCCCTCCACGGTCGCTGCTACCGGAGGCTAACTTCGAGGCACGAGACGGGCGCTCGACGGCACCAGCCTGTGTCGAGCTCTTGGCGTCCGTCGTCTTGTCCGAGCTCTCGGTCGAGCGGTCCTTCGAGCTCGTGCTCGGCGTCGAATCGCCGTCAGTCGCTGGTTTCGAGGCGCCGGAATCGTCGCTGCTAGCCTTGGACCCGGCGTCGACCTTGGCGTCGGTGTCGGACCGGGCACTTGCGTGTTTAGAGGCGCTCGATGCTCGGTCCTTCTTCGCCCAGCCCGTCCCCTTGAAGTGGACCGCGGGAGTGGTGAAGCCCTTGCGAAGCGTGGCCTCGGCACCACACGCCGGACAGAACCGTGGACCCTCGGCATTGATGCCGTGGATCACTTCAGTCACGCGGCCGCACGCGCTGCAGACGTAGTCGTAGACGGGCACGAAGTGGTGTCTGGCTCAGGCGCGAAGGCGCATGCCGCACTTGGGGCAGTACATGCCACCACTGTGCGCCGAGTGGAACCCGCAATGCCCGCAGGTCAGGCCGGAATCGCCGCTCCCGATCGCGGGACGCTCCACCGCCGTCAACCCCAGCGAGCTGCTGGACTCGAGGATGTTGCCGAGCAACGAGCTCAGGATCCGGGTGGCAGTCCGGTCCGTGTCGCCTCGCGCGCCGCGACCGCCCCAGCCGACGACCGCACGAACGATGAGGTCGCCGGTCGATTCGTCCCAGTGGGCGGCGGCCCCGCCGACGATCGCCGAGTAGTCCGGGTAGCCGGCCGGATCAACCGTGCCATCCAGGAGCGCACACGCGAACGTGTCGAATGCCGGGTCGATCGCATCGAGGGATTCGAGCACGAAGAGGGCGTGCCGCGTGATCGGACCGAGGTCGCCATGTGCCTGGAGCCATTGCCGGGCCTCGCCAGCGTGCTCGATGGATGGCGACGCGTGGTCGAGCTCGGGATCCCGGGCTTCGGCCACCTCGATCTCGCTCAAGGCAAGAGAGCCGACCATCGCCGGCAGCTCGGCAATCGCCTCTGGGCTTCCGCGAAGCCGGACGCCCTCGCTCGTCTTGCCCGCGTAGGTCAGCCGGAGCTGGTGCTCCTGGGCCACGACCTCCTCGGGCAGGGGCGTGGAATGGCTCGACGGGATCGGGATCGTGGTTGTCGCCGGCGAGGGGCTGTCCCCTTTCCGGCGCCGCAGGAACTCGAGTGGCAACGACTTCTCCCGGCGAGTGAGGGCGCGACGGTTCTTATCGTATCAGCGGCCTCAGCCCTTCCGACCCGGCCGAACGGCCGGCGCGGACCTTACGCTGATCGCGATGCCGATCCGGTGGTCCAGCTCAGGAGCACCGCCTGGAGGGCCCGGAGCTCGACGGCTCCGGTGGCAGGATCCGTCCAGCCCAGGTTCTCGTCCGTGTCGAACACGAGGTGCCAGGTGCCAGCCGGTAGCACGGCCCGACGTGCCTCCGTCGAGAAGTTGATCGCGACCAGGACGCGATCGCCGTCGGCCTCGCGGACGTACGTGAGGACGGCGGCATCGCCAGAAGGCACGAAGGCGAAGGATCCAGTCCGCAGCGCCGCGGAGCCGCGCCGAACGGCGAGCAGTCGGCGGTACGTCGCGAGCACCGAGTTCGCCTCACCTCGCTGGCGGTCGACGTTCCGGGTGTCGGCGTTCGGGATCAGCCGGATCCAGGGCCGGCCGGTCGTGAATCCCGCGCCCCGGCCACTGCTCCACGGCATGGGGCTCCGGCATTGATCGCGGTTCCACCACGGAAACGTCGGCGAGGCGCGCCGCGCGGGGGGATCCTGAATCTCGCTCGTGGGTACCTCGACGTTCGGCAGGCCGATCTCCTCGCCGTAGTACATGAACGGGGTTCCGCGCTGGGACAGCAGCAGCACCGCCGCGGCGCGGGCCATCCGGTCCGCGGTCTCCGCATCGTTCCTGCCGATCGACTCGAGATACCGGCTGACGTGCCGCGACCGATCGTGATTCGAGAGCACCACGGTGGGCCAGCGGTCGGGACCATACGCATTCTCGCGACTCAGGATCGCTCGGGCGACGGCCTCCGCCGACCATGGCTCCTCGAGCAGCGCGAAATCAAAGACAAGGTGCCCCGGCCGGGTCAGCGCTGCGGCCACTGCGACCGTGCCTTCGAACAGCTCACCTACTGACATCCGCCCGGGCTGCTCGTCGAGGATGGCCCGGAACGCGCCCAGCAGGGTCTCGAGGCCCGCATTGTCCTTGTCGTAGAGATGGCGCTGGCGGTCCCAGGGCCTCTGGGTGGCCGAGCGTAGCCGGGGATTCGATTCGAGACCCTCGGATTTGAGGAGCGCGTTGAAGACGTCGAGCCGGAACCCATCGACGCCGCGCCCGAGCCAGCCGCGAACCATCTCGAACTGGGCCGCCTGGACCTCGGGATGGCGCCAGTTCAGGTCAGGTTGCTGGGCGAGGAACGTATGCAGGTAGTACTGCTTCCGGGTGCGGTCCCAAGCCCAGGCCGACCCACCGAAATACGACACCCAATTGTTCGGCGGCCGGGGCCGGCCGCGGCGATCGTGGCCGGCGGGGTCGCGCCAGATGTACCAGTCGGCACGGGGATTGTCACGACTCCGGCGTGACGCCTGAAACCACGCGTGCGAGTTGCTCGTGTGGTTGAGAACCAGGTCGAGGATGACCTTCAGGCCCCGTTCGTGGGCGCCTCGAACCAGGCGCTCGAAATCCGCGATGGTTCCGAACGCCGGATCGATGGCCGTATGATTGGACACGTCGTACCCACCATCGAGCCCAGGCGACGGATAGATTGGCGAGAGCCAGAGCGCATCGACGCCGAGGCTCCCGGGCTCCCCGGAGAGGTGGTCGAGGTGCTCGATCACACCCGGCAGGTCGCCGAGGCCATCGCCGTCGGAGTCGGCGAAGCTCCGGGGGTAGATCTGGTAGACCACCCCGGAACGCCACCAATCGTCGCGGCCGTGCCCCTCGTCCCTCAACATGCAGCGGGCACCGTATCGCATCCCACGGTGCTCCAGGGTGTCGGCATCCAGCCCGCAGCGTTCCTCATCAACGCGCCCGGCAACACGATCTGGCTCATCATCGTGGGTGCCTGGATCTGGACAGGCTTTGCGATGGTCATCCTGTCGGCCGCGCTGAAGGGCATCAGCCCCGAGATCCTCGAAGCGGCGCGCGTCGACGGCGCCACGGAGATCGAGGTCTTCCGGCGGATCACGCTGCCGCTCCTGTCGCCCACGATCGCGGTCGTGGCGACGACGATGATCATCACCGCACTGTAGGCGTTCGACATCGTCTACGTCATGACGAGCGGCAACTTCGACACGAACATCCTGGCGCTCGACATGTACCACCAGCTGTTCGACTTCGGCCAACCCGGGCGTGCGGCGGCGGTCGCGACGATCCTCGTCCTGCTGATCATCCCGGTGATGTTCGTGAACATCCGACGGTTCCAGGCCCAAGAGGCGATCCGATGACGGCTCCGACGACGGCCCGGTCCGTGACGGCTCCGGCGGAGATCTCGGTCGGCCGGCGAGGGCCCCGGGTCGATCGCCTCGCGTTGCACATCGCGATCGTCCTGATCATCGTCGCCTGGCTGCTCCCGACCCTCGGGATGCTCGTCAACTCCCTCCGGCCGGCCGAGGATGTATCCGCGACAGGCTGGTGGACGGCTCTCTCGCCGACGGCCCGATTTACGACTGACAACTACGTCCACATCTTCAACCAGGCGGGCCTTGGCAACGCGTTCGTGAACAGCCTGTTCATCACGATCCCGGCCACCGTCATCCCCGTGGCGATCGCCGCCTTTGCGGCATACGCATTCGCGTGGATGAGCTTTCCGGGCCGCAACCTGCTGTTCGTCATCGTCGTCGGCCTCCTCGTCGTCCCGCTCCAGGCCACGATCGTGCCGGTTCTCAACGTCTTCCGGACGGTCGGCGTCACCGGCTCCAACAGCGGCCTGGCCCAGACGCTCCCCTTCCTGGGCGTGTGGCTCGCGCACACCGGCTACGGGTTGCCATTCGCCGTGTATCTGCTCCGTAACTACATGGGAGGCCTGCCGCGCGAGGTCTTCGAGTCCGCGGCGATCGACGGCGCCGGTCCGGCGACGTCCTTCTTCCGGCTCGCACTCCCAATGAGCGTGCCGGCGATCGCCGCCCTGACGATCTTCCAGTTCCTCTTCGTCTGGAATGACCTCTTCGTTGCGATCGTCTACATCGGCGCGACGAACGGCACGCACCTGCCGCTCACCGCGACGCTGGCGAACCTGACGAACTCACTCGGCGGCGACTGGCAGTACCTGATGGCCGCGGCCTTCATCTCGATGGCCCTGCCGCTCGTCGTGTTCTTCGCATTCCAGCGCTACTTCGTCCGCGGCATCACGGGCGGCGCCGTCAAGGGCTGACGCTGGCGCGTCTTGTTGGGTGCCTAGCGCGAGAGCGACTCCCGCAAGCGCGCAATCAGGTCCTCCAGCTCGGCCTCCCGAGCGCGGGCTCCCTCCACGATCTGGGCGGGAGCGCGCTCGACGAACTGCGGGTTCGCCAGGCGGGCTCGGGCGGCCTCGAGGAGCGCTTCCGCTTCGGCTAGCTCTCGCTCCAGGCGGCCTCGGTCCGGGCCGGCACCCGCCGCCGCCCCTCCGCCAAGGTCCAGGACGACCTGAAGGCGACCGGCGAGCACGGGCAGTGGCGACGCGAAGAGATGATCGGCGGAACCTCGGGCACTGACCGTCATGGGCCGGATGCGAGCCAGGCGCTCGATGGCGGGGCGCAGGGCTTCGACGATGCCCGCATCCGGCGGAAAGAGCGCGACCCCTGGCAACCAGGCCGCGGCATCCACGCCGGCTTCGGTCCGCGCGTTCCGAATCGCTCGGACGAGTTCGAGGACCTCGGCAACTGCCGAGTCGACAGCCTCGTCGCGCTCGCCGGGTGCGGGCCAGCGGGCAGTGATCAGGAGCGGTGATTCGTCGCACCGGTGCGGTAGCGCGGCCCACAAGACCTCCGTCACGAATGGCATCACCGGGTGCAGCAGCC
>JBBQTO010000098.1:0-6964 GCA_038234575.1 Candidatus Limnocylindrales bacterium | reverse complement strand
TCCCGAGATCTGGCCCGCCACCGGCAGCCCAGTCATCAGGCGTCGCCTCGCCGGGCAGGAACCGGACCAGGCCACTCCGCCGCTCGTAGCCGTCGTAGACGAGCCGGGCGGCGAGGCCCCGCTCCTTCGAGCGGATGGCGTCGTGGATCGAGGCCGGGCCGGCCGTCTCGCCCTCGGTCCCTACCGCGTCACCGCGTTGCCGGAGGACCTCGTGGTAGGCCTCGGGCCGGCGTCGGAGGACGCTCGTCGCGGCGTGCCGCGCGGCGCGAAGATCCCATGCGCCGATCCCGGCGCCCTCGTCGAGGTCGATCGTCACGACCTGGCCGGGTGTCGAGAGGCGGATCTCGTCGCGCCCATCGAGGTCCAGGTCGAGGACCTCGGCCGCGTCGAGCGTTCCGAGGACACGGTCGGCGATGTCCTCGGCGGCGATGAGGTGCTCGTGGGTCGCCGCTCGCATATGGGCGATGTAGATGCCGCCGAACAGGCCGTGCCAGTAGCCGTCGTTCGACTGGCCGAGATGGAGCTCGTTGACGGCGACTTCGCGAACGGGGCCCTCCGGCAGCGCGGCAACCTTCGCCGACGTCCGCAGCATTTGCTTGTGGAGGTCATTGATCTCGCGGTACTTCACCTGGAAGTTCCGCCACGACGCTCCGCGGAGCCAGCGCGCCTCCGGAGCTCCCGTCTCGCGCGCGTGGTGGAGCGCCGCCGCGAAGGCGATACCTTCGGCAGCCGGGAGCGCCCATTCGCCCATCTCGTCGTAGGAGCCGGTCGGCACGTAGGCCCGGCCCACCGGCGCGTGGCCGGCCAGCCACTCGCTCGGACGCGTCGTCAAGAGCCAGTCCGCGTTCGCCTCGAGTGCCGTGAAGAACCGCTCGACCCAGCGTTGCCTGCCCCAGCAGAGCTCCCACGTGCCCGGCCACGCTCCGAACTTCTCGCCGTCGTCGCCCATGATCCCGAGGCGGTCGCCGGCCTCCGTGGCGTGGGCTCGGAGGTGGTCGACGACCTCGGCGACTTCGCGGAAGGGCATCCGGTAGCGCAGCCCCTTTTCCGTGCCGAAGACCGTGACGAGACGGCCCTGGTCCTCCGTCGTGTACGGGCCCCACATCGCGTCCTCGGGGATGCCGGCCGCCCGAAAGTGGGCGTCGTCCAGGATCGTCCAGGCATAGCCCGCGTCAGCGAGGGACGTCGGTAGGTCCGGCTCCCAGACCCGTTCGGCCAGCCAGGCACCGTTCGGCCGGACGTCGAACGACGCTTCGATCGCGTCGGCCATCCGAACCAGCTGGGCGACGCGGTCCCGCTCGGGCAGCGAGACGAGCACCGGCTCGTAGAGCCCACCGCCAAGGATCTCGACCTGGTCTCGCTCCACGAGCGCGCGCAGGCGACCGAGGAACTCGGGACGCTCCGCGCGAAGCCACTCGAGGAGAGGCCCCGAATAGTGCAGCCCGAGGTGGATCGCCGGGTGGCGCTCGATCGCGTCGAGCATCGGCAGGTAAGCCTTCTCGAAGACCTCGGCCATGACCCAGCCGAAGTTCCCGACCGGCTGGTGGTTGTGAAGGGTCAGGCCAAGGGTGATGCGCCCCTGCATCAGCGGGCGGCCTCGAGGCCCTCCTGCGTCACGTGCGATGTGGCGGTTTGGATTCCGGCAGCGGGGAGATAGAGCCGTTCCGTGTATTCGTGGAGCATGCGAGTCGTCGAGAACCGCCACAGGTCCGTCGAGATCGACCGGCGCATCCGCTCGATCCAGGTGCCCGGGAGGCCCGCCTGATCGCGGTCGTAGTACTCGGGCACCACCTCGGTCTCGAGGATCCGATAGAGATCCATCGCGTCCGCCCAGTCCTGCGCCGCCTCGTCCGGCAGCGACTCGCGACCGCCGATCGCCCAGCCGTTGTCGCCCGTCCACCCCTCGTCCCACCAGCCGTCAAGGACGGAGAGGTTGATGACGCCGTTCGCGGCGGCCTTCATGCCCGAGGTCCCCGACGCCTCGAGGGGGCGGCGTGGGTTGTTCAGCCAGACGTCCACGCCCTGGACGAGGAACCGCCCGACCCGCATGTCGTAGTCCTCGAGGATGAAGACCCGACCCCGGAGCTCCGGCGACCGGGTCCGGCCAAAAATCTCCTGGATCACGGCCTGGCCCGGTCGGTCCGCCGGATGGGCCTTGCCGGCGAAGACAATCTGGACCGGTCGATCCGCGTTGGAGATGAGGCGGGCCAGGCGCTCCAGGTCCGTGAAGATCATCCCGGCCCGTTTGTACGTGGCGAATCGGCGCGCGAACCCGATCGTGAGGATGGCGGGATCGAGGGCCTGCTCCAGCTGCGCGAGCACCGACGGCGCCTCCCCGTGCCGGGCGAACTGCGCCCGGAGCCGGCCCCGGGCGAAGACCGCGACCTCGCGTTTCTGGCGGACGTGGGCCTCCCACAACTCCGCCGCCGGGATGCGCGAGACCCGCTCCCACCAGCGGCTGGCCTCGTTCGAGGGATCGAGGTCGTCGAGGTCCGCGTCGAGGTAGCGCTCGTACAGCTCCCGTATCGGGCCACCGACCCACGTCGGCGTGTGGACCCCGTTGGTCACGTCGAGGATCTCGTGCGGCACGATGCCGCGCCAGGTCTCGTTGGCCGTCATCGCGTGGAGGCGGCTGACCGCGTTCGAGCCGTTCGCGATCCGGAGGCTGAGGGCCGTCATGTCGAACTGGTTTGGATCGCCATCGGCGCCACGACCGATCTCGAGCACCCGCTCCACCGGCACGCCACCCGTCTCCTTCCGGCCGTCGCCGTCGAGGATCGGACTCGCCACCCGCCGAACGAGGTCGGCCTCGAAGCGCTCATTCCCGGCCGAGACCGGCGTATGGATCGTGAAGACGCTGTTGCGACCGACGCCGGCAATCGCGTCGTCGAAGCTCGCGCCAGCCGCCACGAGCTCTCGCGCCCGCTCCGCGAGCAGGAAGGCCGAGTGGCCTTCGTTGAGGTGCCAGGCCGACGGGGCAATGCCGAGCGCTCGCAGCGCCCGAACGCCACCGATTCCGAGCACCAGCTCCTGGTGGAGCCGCATCTCGCGGCCCCGGACGTACAGGATGTGGGTGATCGGTCGGTCCGCCGGCACGTTCGCCGGCGTGTCCGTGTCGAGCAGGATGACCGGTACTCGCCCCACGCGAACGACCCACACGTCAACGTGGATGTCACGCCCCGGGAATTCGACTGTCACGGTCAGCTGGCCGCCCTGGCGGTCCAGGACGCGGCTGATCGGCAGGCGATGGAGGTCGTAGTCGGGGTAGCGGTGCTCCTGGTGGCCGTCGGCGTCGATCGTCTGGCGGAAATAGCCGTTCCGGTACAGCAGGCCGACGCCAACGAGCGGGAGGGCCATGTCGCTGGCGCTCTTCATGTGATCGCCGGCAAGGACGCCGAGGCCGCCCGAGTAGATGCCGAGCGATTCGTGGAGGCCGTATTCGGCGCAGAAGTAGGCGATCGGACCGTCGAGGGCCTCCGCGTGCCGGCGATGGAACCAGTGGTCGGCGCCGTTTGCGAGGTAGTGATCGAAGTCGCCGATGACGCGGTGAGCTTCGCTCATGAAGTCGGGGTCGTCGAGGAGGCGAGCCCAGTCCACCATGCCGGCGAGGAGGGGAATGGGACTGTGGCTGCGGGCCCATGCGCCGCTGTCGATCCGGGCGTAGAGCCCGCGGGCGCGAGGGTGCCAGGTCCAGTAGAGGTTGTAGGCGAGCCGCCGGAGGCCTTCGAGCTCGGGGGGCACCCGGAGATGCGTCGGCGGCGCCGACGGGACGCGTACGGTGGGCTCCATCGGTCGCGATGATATGCGGCCCCGATGGCTAGCATCACCGCCATGCGGATGCGCGTCGCGTTCCTCGCCGCCGAGTGCGAGCCATGGGCCAAGACCGGCGGCCTCGCCGACGTGGTCGACGCGTTGGCACGGGCCCTCGGCCAAATTGGCGGCACCGAGCTCGAGGGCGTCGGCCCGATCGACGTCTACCTCCCGCGCTACCGCGGCATCGAGGTGCCTGTCGACGCTGTTGCGCGCCGGGTCTCCATTCCGGACCCGCTCGCGGCCGAAGGGGTGACCGACGTGGACATCATCGACGTCGCGGGCGACGGCTACCGCCTGCGCCTGGTCGACCACCCACCGGCCTTCGACCGATCCGGCTACTACGGCGACGCCGACGGCGACTATCCGGACAACGCCTGGCGCTTCGGCCTCTTCTGTCGCGCGGCGCTCGAACAGCTTCGGACGGAAGACCGTCCACCGGACGTTCTCCACATCCATGACTGGCACGCCACGCCGGCGCTGATCTTCCGCGACGGCGATCTCCGGGGGGATCCGGCGCTCGGCTCGGCGGCGTCGATCCTGACCGTCCATAACCTCGCCTATCACGGCTGGACGCCGGCCGCCGCACTCGGCCAGCTCGGCCTTCGGGCGCCAAAGGCACGGAAGGGGTCCGATGCCGGTGGTCTCGACCTGTTGCGGACGGGGATCGAGCTGGCCGAACTCGTGAATACCGTGAGCCCGGGTTACGCCGCGGAGGCGCTCGGCCCGGAGCAGGGAATGGGCCTGGACAGCGCCCTCCGGGCAAAGGGCGACGCCTTCTTCGGGATCCTCAACGGGCTCGACACGGACCTCTGGGACCCGGCGACGGATTCGGCCCTCGCTGCCCCGTACTCTCGGGCCGATCGGCGCGGGAAGGCCGAGTGCCGCGCGGCACTCCTCTCCGAGGTCGGTCTGGATCCTGGCGATCGGGGCGCCGTCCTGTCGATGATCGGCCGACTCGATCCCCAGAAAGGATTCGACCTGCTCGCGGGAGCTGCGCCCGCGCTCCTCGCGCGTGGCGTCCGGCTCGTCGTGCTCGGCTCGGGATCGCCGGAGCTCGTCGGTTCGCTTCGGGAGCTCGCCGCGGCCCGGCCGGATCGCATGGCGCTGCTGGAGCGCTTCGACCGCGAGCTCGCCCGCCGGATCTACGCGGGTACGGACGGATTCCTCATGCCGTCGCGGTTCGAGCCCTGCGGCACCGGCCAGATGATTGCCCTTCGCTACGGCACCCCGCCGATCGTGCGTGCGACGGGCGGCCTGCGGGACACGGTGGTGGACGAGACCGCCGCGCCAGGGCGGGGGACCGGCTTCCGGTTCGAGGTCGCCACGCCGGAGGAGCTCGTCGAGGCCTGCGATCGCTTCCTGGGGATGTTCTCTCCGGGCGGCGCACCGTGGGAGGCGCTGCTGGACCGCGGCATGGCGGTCGATTTCGACTGGCGGCGAAGCTCGGCGCCGGCGTACCTCGACGCGTATCGCCGGGCGATCGAGATCCGCCGGGCCGGATAGCCCGGCGGACGGCGTCGCGACCTCAGCCCGCGATGGCTCGCAGGATCGCCACGAGCGTCGCCTCGGGGTGCGTTCGCTGCGGCGAATGGGGTCCCTCGGCGATCGTCAGGACGTGGCTGGGTCCAGCTCGTGCCGCGAGCGCGGGGAGGGCGGCTTCGGGGATGAGGCCACCGTGCTCGAACTCGCCACGGATGTACCAGGGGGCCACGTCCGCCGCCGCCGGGTCGGCGAGCGCCGCCAGGCCCGCGTCCCAGTCGCCGTTGTCCAGGAGGACCGCCCGGGCGGCCTCGACCTCGAAGCGGTGCAGCCCCTCGGCCTTCGCGAGCACGTCGCCGTCAGTCCACGTCGGGTAGGTGGCGCGGATGACGCCGATCGCCTCGCCGAGATCGTCGTAGAAGCGCTCCTGTGAGTCGCGGGTCATCGGCTCCATCCCTGCCCGCGGCAGCGCCGGCGGGTCGAGCAGGATCAGCCTCGCGAGTCGGATTCCCGCAGCCGGCAGACCCGCCACCACCAGGCCACCCCAGGAATGGCCGAGGACCACGAGCTCTCGGCCTTCCAGGCCGGTTGCCCGGATGAACGCCGCGAGATCGGCGGCAGTCTCGGCGAAGCGATGCCGCCCGGCCCATGCGCGAGTGCGGCCGTGACCCGGCAGGTCCACGGCGACGACGTATCGCCCGCCCGCCGCGATCGCGGGTCCCATGCGCCAGAACGTCAACGAGTCCGAGGTGACGCCGTGGACGAGGACGATCGGCGGCGCGCCCGGGTCTCCCCAGCTGAGCGTCGCCCACTGGTACCCGGCCGCCGGGACCACGCCACGGACGCCCGGCGTCGGGTTCGCCAGGGCCGCTGCAACCGGTGCCGGCAGGTCGGCTGCCGTGGCCCGGACGAGCTCGTGGAGGCCCGAGGCGGTTCGGGCGGCGGCATCCATCGCCGGATGGTATCGAGCGACCCGGTGGTCGCGGGTAGCATGGGTTCCGGCGCCAGCCGGCGGTCGCGAGCCGGCGTTCGCCGCCCGCGGTCGCGCGCAGGAGGATCTCGATGGCCAATCAGTTCGTCGTCCAGCTGCATAACGAGCCGGGCGCGATGGCGGTCCTCGCCGAGGCGCTCGCCGCGGAGGGGGTCGATCTCCGGGCGATCGGCGGCGGCGGCATTGGCGACAGCGGCCACGTGATCATGACGACCGCCGACGACGATGCGACCAGGCGCGTCCTCGATCACGGCGCCTACCGCTACGTCGAGGGCGAATCGATCATCGCCGAGGTCGATGACCGGCCGGGCGGCATGGCCCGGATCGCCCGCGCCCTGGCCGATGCCGGCGTGAACATCCACGGCCATCTGTTCCTCGGCCGCTGGGGCGACCGGGCGATGTTTGCCTTCGTCGTCGACCGAGCGGACCTGGCGAAGCCCATCCTCGAGCGCAAGACGCGCTAGCCGAACTCCTCCTGGGCGCGTACGGGCCGGCAGAAGATCCTTGCCAAGCGGCGAAGTGCGATATCGTCTGCCCGGCCACCGGCCGCGGACCTCAATCGGTGTTCGCCGCCGGCTCCCGAGCGGGAGTAGCTCAGTTGGTAGAGCGCTAGCCTTCCAAGCTGGATGTCGCGGGTTCGAATCCCGTCTCCCGCTCCATCTCCCTCTTTGAAATTGGCTT
>JBBQTO010000097.1:0-7175 GCA_038234575.1 Candidatus Limnocylindrales bacterium | reverse complement strand
AGCGGCCTGGGTGCGACACCGCTCGCCGGACTCAACGCTTGGGCCGGGTCTCTGTTCATATCGCACCTCGTGCACGCAGGGTTCCGCTGCCATAAGCATGTCAGGTCGGTGGCGTCCTGAACCCGCTGGAAAAGTGAAGACTGCGTAGGCTCCAGAGCGAACCTTGCCCCGTCACCTCGCTGATCCGGGCGGCCACGCGCCTCTCGGCTTTGTGCGGTTGCCACCCTCTCATGTCCTCTCGATCGACACAGACACGATCGGCGTCGCTGTCCGGATCTTTGAGCAATACGCGGCCGGAGCCCGCTCCATCGAGGAGGTGGCAGGCGAGCTCGGTCTCAACGACCGACGAGTCAACGACATGCTCAAGAACCCTGTGTACAACGGCTGGGTCGGACGGAAGGGCGAGCTGACGCGTTCGCATCTCCGAGCCTCCTTGGAGATGCCGTCCAACAGGCTCAGAACCACAGCATCTGGTGGTCTGAACCCGGTCAGACCCCACAGGCCGCGCCTAGAACTGAACGACGTGCAGGGCCGCGTATAGGACGCCGAGCCCGGCGAGCACGGAGCCCTCGACACGACCGACGCGACCTCGGAGAAGGAAGACCGCGGCGATCGTCGCGGCGAGGACGAGGAACGGCCAGTCGAGGACCCGGACGCGATCGGGCACCGCGACGGGTGTGAGGAGCGCGATGAGGCCAAGGTTGAAGAGGACGAAGTAGAGGACGGTCCCGACCGCGTTACCGGCACTCACGTCACCGTAGCCGCGCCGGGCGGGGACCACTTGGCGGATGACCTCCTCAGCCTCGATCGCGGCCGGCGTGATCACCATCCCGACGAGGCCGGCCGAGAGGCCGATCGTCCCGATGAGCCCCTCGGCCCCGATCGCCACGAGCTCGCCGCCGATCGCGATGACGACGATCCCGCCCACGGTCGCGAGCGCCGCCTTGCCGAGCGATCGGCTCCGACCAACCGGGCGCTCCTTCTCATCCGCGGTGAACTGATGGCCGCGAGAGGCCCGAACGAGGTAAGCGAGGGCCAGCCCGAAGATGGCGAGCAGGACGACGCCGGTCCAGCGGGGCGTCTCACCGAACAAGACGGGGAGCCCGGCGGCGACGGCGGCCAGGGGCACCAGGAGGACGACGCCACGCGGAAGCCGTGCCTCCAGGGGCGCGATCAGGGCGCCCAGGCCGAGCGCCGTGCAGAGCAGGAACGTGGCACCGCCGAAGACCGTCCCCAGCGCTATCTCGGCCTGGCCCCGCTGCCCGGCCGCCAGACCCACGGCGATGTTCTCGGCTTCGAGGCCGGACAGGATGACGCTCGCGACGAACGGGGCGATCCGGAGCGCGGTCGCCACGTCGACGAGACTCTCGAGCAGCCGCTCGGTCGCGAGGACGACGATCACGGCACCGACCACGAACGCGGCGATGGCGAGGAAAGGTGTCATTTCCGCAAGGGTACGGGCCCAGCCTCCTCCCGACGGAGGCCTGATCTCGCGCCTCTCGGCTGTCCGAGCGGGAACCGCCGGCGGGCAGGTATCGTCCGGGCGGCATGACCCTCCGCCACAGTGGCATCGCCTCGCGCGCCATCGTCGTCGCGGTGCTGGCTGCCCTCGTCGCTGGCTGCGCGGGCGCCGCGTCGGGGGGCCCGTTCGCATCGGCCGGCGGAAGCCCGCTGACCGAGCCGGCCGCGAAGGAGGCCCTGTTCGTCCGCTTCGGACCGCTCGTCTACTGCGATCCCGACTTCTACCCGATCGCGCGGGCCGATGAAGCGAGTGCCGCCAGCGAACACCTCGCCGAAATGCGCGCCGACACCACAGCCTGGGCCGCGATCGCCGCCCGGCTGGGCTTCGACCCCGCTTCGACCCCCAGCGGTGACGGCCTCCTCGCTGCGTACCGCGAGTGGAAGATGCTCCGGGGGCTCGCGTTCACGACAGCGGGCGACGGCTGGAGCTTCGACGCGCGATTCGGCGGGACCGGACCGAACACGAGCGCGTCACCGCCCATCACGCATGTCGTTGGCGCAATCGCGGCCGATGGGACGATCCGCATCGATAAGCAGGAGCCGAGCGGTCCTCCACCGTGCCCGATCTGTCTTGCCCGTGGCACGAAGATCGCCACCCCCGCTGGCGAGATCGCGGTCGAAGCGCTCCGACCCGGCGATCCCGTCTGGACCCTCGACCCCCTCGGCCGAAGGGTACCGGCCGCCATCATCCAGATCGGGTCGACGCCGGTTCCGGCCGGCCACGAGGTGGTTCGCCTCGTTCTTGTCGATGGTCGGACTGTCCTCGCGTCTCCCGGTCATCCACTCCCGGACGGGCGCCCGCTGGCCGTTCTGCGGGCTGGCGACCCCTACGATGGCTCCGTCGTCAATTCGGCCGACCGGATCGCGTACGACGGCGGCCGAACGTTCGACCTCTTGCCCTCGGGCGGTACTGGCGTCTACTGGGCGAATGGGATCGAACTCGGGAGCACGCTGTTCCGCTGATCGGCCGAGCCGGGCGAGTTGAGGCGTTGCCGTGGCAGGGACAGCCCGGGCTGCCGAACAGCACGCTTGTGTGAGCCCTCGAGCCTGGATCCGACCGCCCAGTTCGGAGTCAGAAGTCCGAGTCGTCGACCAGTCCAGCTGATCTCCTGGCAGTCCAACCATGTCGACGCCGCCCTAAGGATCAGTGCGATCGTCTGGGTCGAAGGGTGGGCCAGGCGAAGTCGAGATCAATCGATGTGAGTTGATCGTCTAGTCCTGCCGCGCTGCGTGAGGCGGCAGTCGGAGCGGCCCGGCGTCAATCCCCTCGGCCGCCTCGAAGTCCTCGAACGCGTCGCCGCTCGCGGGCACGGGCTCGAAGAAGGTCGTTGCGATGAGCGTCGGGACGACCGCGCTCAGAATGACGACCGTGACGAGGATCGTGTAGGTCGGCTGGTCGATGTAGCCATTGGTCAGCCCGTACAGAGCTGCGATTGTGCCGAACGTCAGCCCCGTGGACATCAGGAGGGTCGTGTAGTTCGCATCGCGGGTTGGCAAGCCGAAGGCACGGGCGGTCGGCCAAACGCCGATGACTTTGGCTCCGACCTTGACGATCAGAAAGAGCGCGATGAGGCCGGCTCCGGCGGCGATCGCCGGGATGGAAACTAGCGAACCCGCCTTCAAGAAGTAGAACGGGGTTAGAAGGGAGAACGCGGTCGCCCGCATCCGGTAGATGAGCGCCCGATCGGCGACGAACACCCCGGCGACCGCCAAGCCGATGAGATACGCGGGCAGGACCGCCTCGCTGCCGGCGACCTGGGCGAGGCCTCCGAGAAGAAACAAGACAAGGAACAGGAACTTGATCTCGGGCTCCGACACACGCCCCGGGACGCGGGCGACGAAGAGGCGGGTCAAGCGCGGGACCAGGACGACCGCGAGTGCCGTGGCGGCAGTGAACCCGATCAGAAGCGGGTTGAAATCGGCGAAGAGGATCCCGAGAAAGAGCACGGTGCCGAGGTCCGTGACAAAGCAGGCGGCGAGGACGAGTTTGCCGATCTCGCGCGCTGCCAGACCTGACTCGATCAGGACGGCATACACGACCGCAACCGACGTCGTGGACAGCGCAAGCCCGGCAATCTCCGAAGCCTGGAGTGACCAGCCCAGCCCGAGGTAGGCGACCGCGAATGCCGCCCCGAAGGGTCCGGCGAAGCTGATCACGCCGATCGTCAAGCTCGGGCGCAGGTTCCGGCGAAGCGATTCGGGGTCGATCTCGGCCCCGGCGAGAAAGGTCAGGAGGACCGCGCCAAAGGCGGCGAGGAAGTCGATCCACGGCGTCGTGTGGAGGCCGACGAAGTTCCCTCCGACCACCCCCAAGGCGATCTCGACGAGCGCGACGGAGATGCCGATGCGAATCGAGATCAGGCTCGCCAGCAGGGCGAGCGCCATCCATTCGGCCGCGATGAGATAGACGTTGTCCACGATCACGCGCCTGCGCCCAATCTCGACAGCTTCGCCCGCTTCCGGACTCGCTTGGACAGCCCGGTTTCAGGCGACTCGCCAACGTCAAAAGGCGCCTTGGAGAGCCTCAACGAGATGGGCTTTGCAAAGGCCCACCAGACAGAACCGACACTGTCCGAGGGCGGGTCTGTCGATGGATCGACGGGGCGCACTCGTGGCACATCATCGCGATCACCTCCCGGGGCCGGACATCAAGAGGCCCCTGGCTGCTCAGCAGTCCAGGAGCCATCAGCCCAAGCGGGCGGTTCAGGCGCGGTGGCGCCTCGGCGGGAACCATCGCCGTCTGACCAAAGCCTACGACGCGGCCTACGACCGGTCAACACGGATCGGGGCTCGCGAGGCTGACGTGATCCGCCTCGCTCCGGCTTGAGCGGAGCAGGAGCATTGGTTCGGCGGACTCGGTTTCCTCCCGCGGGCTGGCCAAGTCGCCTGATACGTAGTTATGCGACCGACAGCTCGCCCGGCGGCACGGCCACGGCCAGAAGTCGGGCGATCGCCTCGCGGATGACATCCTGCACCAGGACGCGGGACGCCTCTGCGAGTCCCTCGAGCACGTCGACCCACGCGCGAGGGATGAACAGCGACACCCGCGGCCCGATGATGAGCCCATCCGCGGGGGAGGCCGCGGCGTGCAGTCGCCGGACCGTCTCGAAGCTCACGAAATAGACGTAGCGGCGGACCATATCGAGCGTCGCATGGCCCAGGATCTGCTGGAGGCTGAACACGTCGCCGCCGTTGACGAGATACCCCCGAGCGAACGTGTGGCGGAACGTGTGCGGGCTGCAGCGGGTGCCTACCGCCGCCCGTCGCCCGAGGCGAGCGATCGCCAGCTGGATGCCGCGTGCCGTCAGGGCCGGTCCCCAGCGCCCGCAGAAGAGTGGGTCGCCGGCGGCGACCGCGGTCCTGGTCGCGAGATAGCGGACGAGCGCCCGCCGGGCGGTCGCGCCGATCGGCACGATCCGCTCCTTGGCGCCCTTGCCCATGACATGCAGCGTCCCGTCGGGACGGACGTCGCCGACCCGCAGCGAGGCGAGCTCGGACAATCGGAGTCCGGTGTCGAGCAGGACGACCGCCAGCGCCCGCTCCCGCTCGTCGGCCAGGGCTAGCAGGCTCCGCAGCTCCGGATCGGAGAACGGGGCGATGAGCCGGTGCGGCACCTTCGGTCGGCGCAGCCCGCGGAAGCCACTCGCGGGGGCGAGCTCCTCGGCCGCGCATCAGTTGCCGAAGGCCTTGAGACCGCGGACGTAGCCCGCGATCGACTCGGGCGCGAGCGTGGCCCGCAGCTCGAGGAGCCAGGCCCGCAGCTCGGCCGCCGGAACGGCGTCGACTGGCCGCGCCCCACCGAACCGGCGGACGGCCCGGATGAGGATCATCCGGTACCACTCGACCGTCCGGGGCGACGAACCCTCGGCCGCCTTGGCGGCGCAGAACAGGTCGACCGCGGCGTCCAGCCTGATCGGAATGGGGCCCAAAGAATCAGCGAACCGCCGGCTGGGCCCAAGAGACAGGCGAACAAACCGGGGTAGAGTCAGGCGAACTACGCATTGCTGAGCCTCCTCGGCGCGACCGCCGACCGAGCTCAGAACCGCAACATCTGGTGGTTCAGCGTTCGCTGGGTCCTAGATGTTGTGGGTTGGCTGGCGAGGAAGGATTCGAACCTTCAATCCCCTGATCCAGAGTCAGGTGCCTTACCGTTTGGCCACTCGCCAGCGGCTACGGCGCGCGCTCCAGAATGGGCGCTGACCGGGCCCCATTCTATGGGTGGCCGGAAGCGAGCGCTAACGGGATCGAGACGGGGATCGAGAGGGAGCCACCTTGGGAGCCATTCCGGAGCACTTTCGGGCGTACGCCGTGGACCGGCCCGAGGGCACCTTCGAGCGGGGAATTCGCGAGGCCGGGCCGGACGGCCTGCCGCTCGGCGACGTCGAGGTCCGCGTCGAGTGGTCATCAGTCAACTTCAAGGACGGGCTCGCGGCCGCCGAGGACGGCAAGGTCGTTAGGAAGTACCCACTGATCCTGGGGATCGACATGGCCGGCGAGGTCATCGCGTCGACGGCTCCCTCGATCCGGGTGGGGTCGAAGGTCATCGCCCATGGTTACGACCTCGGCACGAGCCATCACGGGGGCCTCGCCGAATACGCCCGGGTGCCGGCCGAGTGGGTGGTGCCGCTTCCGACGGGGCTCAGGACCCGAGAAGCGATGGCGATCGGCACCGCCGGGTTCACCGCGGCGATGGCCGTCTCCGCCCTCGAGGAGCGCGGCCTCGAGCCGGCAACGGGCCCGGTCCTCGTGACGGGCGCGACGGGCGGGCTTGGGAGCACGGCCATCTCGATCCTCGCCGAGCTCGGCTACGAGGTCTGGGCCGCGACCGGAAAGACAGACGAGCGCGGCTGGCTCACGACGCTCGGCGCCGTCGGATTCCTGAGCCGCGAGGAATGCTCCGCCAATGGCCGGCCGCTCGAGAGCGAGCGCTGGGCGGGTGCCGTCGACTCGGTCGGGGCGGCGACGCTGCCGTACATCCTGCGAACGCTCAAGCGAGGGGGCGCGGTCGCCGCGTGCGGCAACGCGTCGGGGCCCACGCTCGCGACCACGGTATTCCCGTTCATCTTGCGCGGCGTCGCGTTGCTCGGGATGGACTCGGCTTATCTTCCGATCGCCCAACGGCGTCGCCTCTGGTCGCGGCTGGCGACCGACCTTCGGCCGCGGGCCCTCGCCGAACGGGTCACGGAGATCCCACTTGACGAGGTCGAGACCGCCCTCGACGCGATCCGGAATGGCGACGCCCGAGGGCGCTGGGTGGTGCGCGTGGCGGCCCCTTCGCTGTAGGCTGACGACGACCGGAGGACCGGCGTCACGTACGGGGCCCGTCGACGGCGCGATTCGTTCGCGACGAGATGCAAAGGGCCCGCGATGGCGATCCGCGCCTCGGGCCAGGAGAGCGTGACATGGCCACCGTGACGTTCGAGCACGTCTGGAAGCGCTTCGAGAAGTTCGCCGCCGTCCAGGATTTCAACATCAACATCGGCGACGGCGAGTTCATGGTCCTGGTGGGACCGTCGGGCTGCGGCAAGACCACCGCTCTGCGGATGATCGCCGGCCTCGAGGAGATCACCGAGGGCACCCTCAAGATCGGCGACCGCGTCGTCAACAACGTGGCGCCGAAGGATCGCGACATCGCGATGGTCTTCCAGAGCTAT
>JBBQTO010000096.1:0-7244 GCA_038234575.1 Candidatus Limnocylindrales bacterium | reverse complement strand
CGAGGATGCGGTCGAGCATGCCGGGGAAGGGTCCTCGTGCGGGAACCGCGCGAGAGGGGCGCGGGGTTGAGCAGTATACCCGCGACTCCCCTGCCCTCCGCCTCGACCGCGAGGCGCCCGCGCGCTGTCGCCCGGGGCCGCAGCCTTCGCTCAGGCCGCCGGGCTCGGGTGATGGCCCGGACGATCGAAGTTGATCCCCCGATCGCGCAGCGAGACGTACGCATCGTGGCCGATCACGAGATGGTCGAGCAGGTCGATGTCGAGGAGCTGGCCCGCTGCCAGGGCCTCGGCGGTCAGGTGCAGGTCATCCGGGCTGGGCGTGGGGTCGCCCGATGGGTGGTTGTGGACGAGGATCGCGCCCGCGGCGTCGAGGCGGACCGCGTCACGAAACAGCTCGCCGACGCGGACCAGCGAGGCGCTGACGTTGCCCTGGTAAACCGTCGCGACCCGAAGGACCACGTTCTTCGTGTTCAGGATCACCACCCGGAGCTCCTCTCGCTCGAGGCGGCCCATCTGGAGGATCAGGCGGTCCGCGACGTCGCGAGGCGATCGGATCGACCAGCGCCCGGTGGGCCAGTCGGCGAGGAGTCGCCGCCCGAGCTCGAAGGCCGCAAGCAGCTGGGCCGCCCTCGCCTCGCCGACTCCGGGAATCGCCTCGAGCTCGGGCCCGCTGGCGCGGGCGAGGCCCGTCAGGCCATCGAAGCGCCCGATCGCATCCGCCGCCAGGTCCATCGCGGAACGGCCCCGGACACCCGATCCCCACAGCAGGCCGATGAGCTCCGCCGCGGTGAGGCCGGCCGCACCACGAAGCTGGAGCCGCTCCCGCGGCCGCTCCGCCGGCGGCAGCTCGCGAATGGCGCGGCCGGCCGGCGGGAGCAGTCGCAGGCCGGCCTCGATGTGCGTCACGGACACCTCCGATGTGTGAGAGAAGGCGCCCTCGGACCCGGGCGACGGGAGCCCGCCGATTCCCCCCGCCATCCGGACCCGAGGACGAGCAGAGGCTACGGGGCGAGGCTCACTCCGGGCTCACCCGGGACTATCGGCGCGTCATGTGGAGGCTGGCGTTTCGGAGCGCCGCGTTACACACTGGTAGCCACACGTCGTCCATCGTGCCCTGGGATCGCCACCGCCGGCGGCGACCCGTGATGGACCGGGGGTTTTCGCGTGTTCGTTCGCACCCCGGTTGCGCCGCTCCGACACCGGAGACGGCACGCCCAGCGCCTGCTCGCGCTCCCGATCGCGATCGTGATGGCGACCGGCGTCGTAGCTGCGAGCGCCATCTCGCTGCGCAACGGTTCGGCGCCGAGGGTCGCGACGGACCCGGTCGCGACCGTCGCCGGCTCACCCGAGAGCGGCGAAGCTGCCGTCGCCAGCTCCTCGCCCCAGGCGACGCCGGCGCCGCCCGCAACGAATCCCACCACGCACGGGACCCGGTCCCCGCGGGTCATCCATCGTGGGTCCGCGGCAAGGAAGGTCGTCGCCTTGACGTTCGACGATGGCTGGAGCGCCACGAATGGCCGGACGATCGTCTCCATCCTTTTGAAGGAGCACGTGAAGGCCACGTTCTTCGTGAACAGCATCTATCTGGCGAGGGATCCGGACCTCTGGCAATCCATCGCCGCCGCCGGATTCGTGGTCGGCAACCACACCTACCTCCACCACGATGCGACCAAGATGACCACCGCGCAGCTCGCCTTTGACCTGCACCGAAACGC
This sequence comes from Candidatus Limnocylindrales bacterium, assembly GCA_038234575.1. Classification (GTDB taxonomy): domain Bacteria; phylum Chloroflexota; class Limnocylindria; order Limnocylindrales; family CSP1-4; genus UBA5189. The sequence goes on along the minus strand of JBBQTO010000096.1, from coordinate 5,529 downwards.
CCGGGTCTGGCAAGCCGTAACGGGGACGTCGATGGCGCCGCTCTTCCGTCCGCCGTACGGCTACCGGAATGCCGCCACCGATCTGGCTGCGGCGAAGGCCGGCTTCCCCGACGTCATCCTCTGGGACGTCGACCCGAAGGACACGACCAAGCAGTTTACCGACGCCCAGATGATCCACAACGCCTCGATGGGTCGGGCCGGGTCCATCGTGCTGATGCACATCGGGCCGGACGTGACACCGCGGATCCTCGCTCGCGTGATCGCGAGCTATCGCGCCCGCGGCTTCACATTCGTGACCGTCCCGGGACTCTTGTCTCCACCCCCATCGCGTCCCACCCCACCACCGCCCGCGCCGGCCGCGACGGAAACCGGGCCCCGGCTGCCGGGACTGCCCCGCTGAGCGCTACGAAGCGAGCGTCCCGGTCGCCATCTCGGCGGCGATCAGCAGGATGGCGTTGAACGCGGCGTGGAGCCCGATCGGGGCCCAGATCGTTCGGCTCCGCAGGTAGAGCCACCCAAGCGCGACCGCGACCGGCAGCCGACCGACCGCCCCGACGAACGCGAGAGATGCGGCTTGGCCGAAATTGTCGCCACCGATCAGGAGCACGTGGGCGACCGCGAACAGCAGCGCCGCGCGAACGATCGCGACCGTTGGCCCGTTCGACCGCGCCCAGGCCGTGACCATGAAGCCCCGGAACAGGACTTCCTCGGCGATCGGCGCGACGACCGCCCCGGCGAGGAGATGGAGCAGGAGACCCGACACCGTCCCTGTCGTGGGCTGTGGGCTCGCCGGCGTCACGCCGGCGAGCGAGACGACGACCGCGGCGACGACGGCCGTGACGATGACGACGGGGGCCGCCAGCAGCGCACCCCGAGCCAAGGCCTCGGCGGCCTGCCGGGCGCCGATCCCGAATGCCATGTCGGACCAGCGCAGCGCGCCCGTGCCGATGACCATCAGCTGGACGACGCCGATGAACACGGTGGCCTGGATGGCCGTGCTGATCAGGTCGCCGACGGCAAGCGGCAGCTGGACCGCCGCCGAGCTGAGCGCGGCCCCGACGGCGATAGCCACGAACAGGCTGACCGCGACGACCGCCAGGAAGACGACGAGCGGCGACGGACCTGCATAGGGCTGGCCAGCGGCCCCTCGCTCGACGGTCTGCGAGCCCCCCAGCAATACGAGCCCGAGCGTGAGGAGCGCCAGTCCGACCGCCGCAAGGAGCAGGCCCGCGCCACTGGGGTTCGACGCGAACCCGACTCCCGTCGTGGCCGCACCGATGATGGTGGCGAGCCAGCCGCTCACGAAGAGAGCCGGCGCGCGCCGGCCCTCGAGTGAAAAGCGGAAGAGGCCCGCGGCCGGCGATCCAGCCGGTTCGGTCAACGCTCGGCGACTTGGTCCGCGCTCCGGTTGGCTGCCCTGACCGAGGTCCGGGGACGGTCGCTCGCGACGCCGGTCTCGCCGGATGCCAGCGCCTCGCGCGTCGGCAGGCTCACGATCGGCGCGGATGCCGCCGCTATGGCGTCATGACGCTCGAACTCGCGGCCGCACCAGGCGCACAGCGACCAGTCGAGGCCGACGAGACGAGTGCAGTTCGGGCACACGCGATTGAGGCGGGCCCGGCACGTCGGGCAGATGATCCACGCCACATCGACGCGGCGGTCGCAGTTCGGGCAATGCGGAATGGCCTCGATCTCGGCGAGCATCGCCTCTTCGGCGAGGTTGCGCTCGTAGACCTCGCCGATGCGTTCCTGCGGCCGTACGATCTTGTAGGTGAACACGGCGAGTGGGAAGAGGATCGGGGTGAAGACGATGACGAACGCAGAGGCCAGGTACGGTGCGATCGGGTTGTCGGACCGGCCCTGCATGTCCCTGAACGCCCAGTACGCGGCCGCGACCCACAGGATCACCCAGTAGATCAGGAAGAGCTTGCCGCCGAGCTGGACGACCGGGTTGTCGAAGATCGAGCCGATCGCATCAGTGATCGTTTGGAAGATCTGGTCCATCGGCCCCGCCGGTGCCTCCGTGTGAACAGCCGTCGTTCCAGTCGAGCCCCGAACGATCGGCGGAGTGTAGCAGGGGGTTCAGCGCCCCCAGCGTGACGGTACCGACGCCTCGTGCGCCGTCTGCGTGACGAACGTCCTGGGCTATCCGGCTTCAGGCGCGGCCGCCAGGACCCTGCGGGGCACCGAGATGCGGCGCGATTCAGCGGTCCAGGCCGCGCTGCGCCAGGCCAGCACGACGCCGAGCAGCAGGAGCCCCGCGAGCCACGCGACGATGAATTCGAGCATGGCGAGGCCGAGGTCGAAGACCGCCGCGCCGTCGGCCAGACGGTCGGCGAGCCGGGTCCACGCGGCCGACTCGGCCAGCCAGCCCAGGAGCCCGCTGGCGATGATCGCGAGGTTCGTGACCAGGAGGACCGCGATGCCACTCGGACGAAGGAGGTCGCGCGCCGCCTTGAGGATCGCGCCACCAGCCGTTCGCGACGGGCTGCCCTTCACGAGGCGGCGAAGCGCCTGCCCACCGAGCGCCTCGGCAACGATCCAGGCGCCGACGAGCGCCACGACGGCTTCGGGGGTGCGGGCGAGGATCCGGACGGCGAGCGGTGCGGGCGAGCTGGTGGGCGACGTCAGCTCATCGTAGCCGGCGGTCACGATCCGAAAGACCGAGTACCCAAGCGCGAGGATCGTGATGACGTGCGGCGTCAGCCGGGCGTTGAGCCCTTCGCGCAGGGAGGCGCGGCCGGTCGGCGCGGTTGTGCCCAGGGCAACCGACGCGGACGAGAAGAGGGCGATGTCGAGCCAGGCACCGAGCAGGCCCGTGGCGAAGACAACCGCGGCGAGCAGGGCAGCCGCACCGCCGAGCTGGACGATCGGCGGGATCGCCGAGTCGCCCAGCACCACGCCCGTCAGCAGCGGCGCGACCACGGTCGACAGCCCTGCGAGCGAGGGCAACGCGAGCACGGGCAAGGCAACGACGAGGATCCCGCCGCGGACGAGGAACGCGGCCAGCGACATCGCCCACCAGTCCGGGTGCCCCAGGGTCAACAGCAGTGAGCGACGCATCGAGCGGGTATGGCTGCGTTACGGGCTCGGGGCCGGGCTCGATCCCTGGAGCTGCTCGAGGCGCTGGATCGCCTGTCCGACCAGCGCGATCTCATTGCCGTATCGCGCGAGGTCGCCGTCGCGGAGCGCCTGCTGGGCGAGCTCGTAGTGGGCGTTCGCGTAGTTGATGAGGCCCGGGACGTCGGACGGCAGCCCGGGAGCGGTGGTCGGGCCGGGCGTCGGTGAGGTGCCCGGGGCCGCCGTGCCGCCCGGGGTCGGGGTCGGCGCGGGCCCGCCGCCGCCCTGGAGCAAGAGGTGGAGCGCCTCGCTGAGCGTGCGGCCCCAGACGACCGTGGAGGGCGAGGCGACCACGATGCGCTGGAACTCCGGGAACTTCGACGAGGTCGACTGGAGGTACACCGGCTGGAGATAGATGAGGGCGTCGCCGACGGGGATGACGATCAGGTTGCCCCGGATGACCTTGCTGCCCGACTGGTTCCAGAGGGAAACCTGGGCGCTGATCGTCGGGTCCTGGTCGATGCGGGCCTCGATCTGGGCCGGGCCGAGGACGGTCGTGTTCGTTGGGAACCGGAATACCCGAACCGTCCCGTAATTCGCGGCGTCGTTCCGCGCCGCGACCCAGGCGATCATGTTGGGCCGGTCCTTGGGCACCATTGGCTGCAGCAGCAGGAACTCGGGGTTCGTATCGCCCGGGATCCGCATGACCACGTAGTAGGCCTCCGACGGCAGCACCTGGTCACTCGTGGTGCCGGCGGGCACCGTCCACAGGTCGTTGCTGCTGTAGAAGGTCTCCGGATCCTGGACGTGGTAGCGGCCGTACATCCGGGTCTGGACGTTGAAGAGCTCCTCGGGCACGCGGAGGTGCTGCGCGAGATCGGCCGGCAGCTCCGCGATCGGGCTGAAGAGGCTCGGGAAGATGCCCTCGAAGGCCCGGATCAGGGGATCGTTCGGGTCGGCGACGTAGAAGTGCATCGTTCCGTCGTAGGCGTTCATGACGACCTTGACGCTGTTCCGGATGTAGTCGATCGAGCCACCGCCGAGACCGGTCCGATCGAGCGCCGACGTGTCGAACCGCTGCGCATTCGGAAACCTGTCGGTCACCGTGAACGCGTCCTGGACGTACACGAGATGGCCCTGCCCGTCCACGACGAGGTACGGATCCTTGTCGTAGCGGAGGAACGGCGCGAGGAGGTGGAGACGGTCGGCCAGGGCCCGGTGGATGAGGATCTGGCTGCTGGCGGTGACCTGGTCGCTGATGAGCAGGTCGAGGTCGCCGAAGCGGATCGCGAAGAGGAGCCGATCGAGCGTCGTGTGCAGTGGGATACCGGTGTCGCCCGACCAGACCGTCGTGGTGACCGGGCCGCCGCCGGCCGTCGGGTCGCCGGCCCCCTGGGGGTAGTCGAACTCGGGCTGTTTCGCCCCGACGATGACATAGCCCGTCGGCTTCTCGCCGAAGTAGATCCGCGGCTCGGTGATGGCGGGCGCGCCCGAGGACGAGACCGGCGGCAGGTCCTTGACGAAGAGGACGGGCTGACCCTCGGGCGTCACCTCGTTGACGGGGACCATCACGAGCCCGATGCCGTGGGTGAAGATGATCCGCTGGTTGACCCAGCCCGTGGCCTCGGTGTTGGCGGCGAGGTTGAGCTCGCGCGCCGAGAGCATCAGCTGGCGAAGGCTGCCGTTGACGGGATAGCGGTCCGTGTCGACGTCGACGAACTGGTAGTACTTCCGGACCGTCTGGAGCTGGTCGATCGTGTCACCGAGGGGCCGGTAATCCCAGAGGCGGGCGTTCTGGAAGGTCGCTGCGTCGGCGTCGATCTGGGCCTGCGTCAGGAGCGCTTCCCCACCGTAGTTGGTCGGCGGGTCCCAGCTCCCGAGGTTGTAGGCGAGCCGGGTCATCGCGATGTTGTTGGCGATGTAGGGCCGCTCCTGGGCGAGCGTGTTCGGGTTCACCACGAACCGCTGGATCGCCTCCGGATAGACCGTCCCGACGAGGATCGACGCGACAAACCAGGCAGCGACCGTGACGCCGAGCGGCCAGTTCCAGCGCGTGAACGCCGCTCCGACCAGGAACGCCGCGGCAAACGCCGAGAGGACCGTGAGGATGTCGAAGGCCGCGAACTGGGCGTGGGCATCCGTGTACGACACGCCGGTCGCGAAGCCGCGGGTGGAGTAGACGAGCTCGTACTTGTCGAGTTGGTAGCCCACGGCGACCGACAGCAGGAAGAGGCCGCCGAGGATGGCAAGGTGGACTCGGGCGGGCGTCGGGAAATGCAACCCCGCCCGGGCCATGCCGGCGACGTAGCGGGCCGCCGCGACGAGCAGGCTGAGAGCTATGAGCGCGTTGAAGACCGACTGGACGCCTCGCAGGAACGGCAGGTCGAAGAGAAAGAACGAGATGTCGCGGCCGAACACGGGATCTGTCACCGGGACGCCGGTGGGCGCAAACGGCACGCGATGGATCCA
>JBBQTO010000095.1:0-7479 GCA_038234575.1 Candidatus Limnocylindrales bacterium | reverse complement strand
CGGTGTGCGAAGATCGCATCGATCAGGTGCTCCTCTGTCGGGTCGATGGGCTGTTTCTCAAACGCCATCTTCCCAGTTCGGATGGGCACCTGATTCGTCGTTTCAGCAGGCCGTCAACCCTCAGCGATCGGTGGATCGGGGATAAGTATCCGGATCCCGATCGAGGGGGCGGAACGGCTCAGGTCGAGCGAGAGCGCCTGATCCAGGGTCCTTGGATTCAGGACTCGCGGTGCACGTGAGCTCGCCCGGACAGTGATCTCTGTGCGATCCGTGCGCTTCGATGGAGCCGTGCGCCCCGGACTATCAGAGGTGTTCGGCCTGGCCCAGCTCACGACCGGATGACGCCTTCCGCCCCGCAATGGACGTCGATCCCTCGCGGAGCAGTTGCTGGAGGGTCAGGCACGCCTCGTCGAAGCGGGCGGTCCCGACCTCCTGCGCGTAGATCCGCTCGATGTCACGCACCGCCCGCAGCGCCTGCGCAACGACGCGCCGACCATCGCGGGTCAGGCAGATCAGCTTCGCCCGGCCGTCGCGCTCGTCGGGGCGGCGCTCGAGATAGCCGGCCTTCTCGAGCTCGTCGACGAGCTCGAGCATCGACGGGCGGGTGACCCCGGCTCGCGCGGCCAGGTCCGTCAACCGTGTCCCCGTCCAGTCGATGTTTCCGAACACCTGGAGATGTGATTGCCGGAGGTTCGTGTAACCGGCCTCCTGGCCCCAGGCGAAGAGATCGGCCCTGAAGCGACGCAGCATCAACCCCAGTAGCTGGCCGACCGGCAGACGCTTCTCGCTTGTGTTCATGCAAACAGTATAGTAAGGTCGCCTAAGCTTCGGTAACCTAACTACCTTGCCGATGCATGAAGCGAGGAGATCGTCGCATGTCGTCCCAGTCGGTTCAGCGAAGCTCGCAGCGTCTAACGGCGGTCCTCCTCATCGCTGGTGCCGTGATCGGCATTATCGGGAACGCGTTCCACCCTCATGTCGCGGTGACCATGACCTCGAAGCTCCAGGCGATCGCCGGGAACGGTGCCTGGGTGGCCATCCACCTGACGATTCTCGTCGCGATCCTGCTCGTGATCGGCGGTCTCGTCGGTCTGGCCCGACTTCTCGAGGACGGATCCGGCGGGCCGCTCGCGCATATCGGGATCGCTGCCGCGCTGCTCGGGGGTGCCCTCGCCACCGTCAGCACCTCGATGGACGGCTTCGCCATGAAGCCGCTGGCGCTCGACTGGACCGCCGCGCCGGCATCGGACGCGGCCGCGGCGCTGCGCGTCGCGGACGCCGTTCAGGTGGTCGGTTTCGGGATCTGGAGCATGGGGATCCTGGTCCTGTTCGGGATGGCCTTCGCCTGCTTCGGCGCGGCCCTTGTCATCAGCGGGCGCTTCCCGGCGTGGCTCGGCTGGACGGCGGTCATCTCCGGCGTCGGTTCCACTGTCGCGGCCCTGCTTCAGATCGCGAGTACGGGGGAGGTCCAGGCTGCTGAGACCCTGTTCTTCGCCACATCCCTGCTGGCCACGCTGTGGGCCTTTGTCGTGGGGGTCCTCGTGTGGCGCGATGCACGAGAGCCCGGCCGCGCCCACGCGCCCGGGCCACTTCCAGTCCACTGAAGGGTGGGCGTCGCCCGACCAGGCGCTGGTCCAGATGGCGAGCCTCATCGGGCTGCTCGACACCCACTCGTACCTGATGGGTCCATCGGGCGATTCCTATGGGACGGGCGATCCCCGATCGGAGATCGCACCGGAGATCGCGGCAGGCGCTCGGCGCATGCTTGAGGGGTGCAGAAGCGCAAGATGCCCGATAGCCCCTCGCCAGCGCCGCTCAGCGACGCCCCGATCCTCGAATTCGATCCGACGCGGGAAGCGATCATCGAGGCCGCCCACGTCCCGTACATCAAGGGACGCGACGGCGAACGTATCGAGATGCCCCGCCGCGTCGTCCTGTGCTACTTCCAGGATGTCATCGAGAAGGTCGTCCGCGAGCACAGTGCTCGACCGGTGGCCACCCTCCGCTCGGAGATCGGGCCGAACGAGGTGTACCTGCTTGAGCGTGAAGTCCCGATCGCGCTTGCCCATCCCGGCGTCGGGGCCCCGCTTGCTGCGGGCTTCCTTGAAGAACTGATCGGGCTCGGTGGGCGCGTCTTCATCGCGGTGGGTGGCGCGGGCGCTCTCGTCCCCGATCTCACGCTCGGCCACGTCATCGTTCCGACCGGTGCAATTCGTGACGAGGGGACGAGTTATCACTACCTGCCAGCCTCGCGCGAAGTCGGGCCGACGCCGCGCGTCCTCGCTGCGATCCTCGCGACGCTCACCGAACGCGAGGTTCCATTCGTGAGCGGCAAGACCTGGACGACGGATGCCGTCTTCCGCGAGACGCGCTCGAAGGCAGCGCGTCGCGTCGCGGAGGGCTGTATCTGTGTGGAGATGGAGGCTGCGGCCTGCTTCGCGGTCGCCGCGTTTCGGGACGTTGGGTTCGGCCAGATGCTCTACGCCGGCGACGACCTCTCAGGCGAGATCTGGGATGACCGTGGCTGGGTGGGTCACGCGACGGGGCGAGAAGCCCTGTTCCGCCTCGCTGTCGATGCGATCACGAGCATCGAGGTCTGACTCACGCGTTTGCCCTCGTCGGCCAAAGGCACTCGATCCGGTTGCCAAACGGGTTTTCCGTGTAGAAGCGATCGAACCCTTGCGGCCGTTCGTCTGCACGGACTGGCGCGGGCCCTGCCGGAAAAGGTTGAAATGGCGCGCCCGACAGGATTCGAACCTGCGACCTTCGGCTCCGGAGGCCGACGCTCTATCCACTGAGCTACAGGCGCGCGGACGGCGATGATACCGGCGGAGGGGCCGGAGCTGCGGCATCGGGCGTCAGATCGCGTACCTCAACTGGGCGACGCGATCTGGATCAGCTTCCCGCACAAGGTCCTGTGCGATCCAGTCACCCGGGTCGCACGGCCGCGAGATTTCCGCGGATCGCCGCGATATGCGGGTCGTCGTCAGTGACCACTCCCATACGTAGTTCCACCAGTGCGTGTGCGCATCGAGACTCGGAGCTAGGCAGGCCATGACGATCTGCACGGTCCCACCATCTGCCTGATCGCAGTAGCGTTGCACCGTGAGCCTGGAAGTCGAGGACGTGAACCGGCGTCTGCTCCGCGCTCGCGACGCGATGGATCGCGCCTACGCGGAGCCGCTCGACATCCGAGCTGTTGCGGCGGTGGCCTACATCTCTGAGGCGCATTTCAGCCGCAGCTTTCGTGCTGTCTTCGGGGAGACACCGCATCGATACCTGCAGCGGCGGCGGGTCGAGCGCTCGATGTTCCTCCTGCGCGAGACGAGCCGCAGCATCACCGATATCTGCCTCGACGTCGGTTTCAACAGCCTGGGCACCTTCAGCCGCACGTTCCGGGAGATCGTCGGCGAAACGCCGTCAGGCTATCGTGACGGACACGGGCCGATGGTGGCGCCCAACTGCTTCCAGATGGCGGCCACCCGCCCCTGGTGACGCGAGTGCGCACACCAAATCGAGCAGTTCCGGAGAAGCCGCCGCGGCGATGGCTGCCTAGGATGAGGGTCCATCAGACCTGCCAGAGAGGAAACACGCCATGACCGACACGAAGACCCCCGCCAGGCGCAAGGCCCCGCGTGACGAGTCGCCCGAACAATGGACTGCCGCAGAGCTGGCCGCCATGAAGGAGCGCAACCGGGAACTGAAGGCTGCCCGCAAACGTGGCTCGGAAAAGGCGGACGGGGAACGGGACCTGCTCGCGAAGATCGCCGAGATGTCGAAATCCGATCGCGACGTGGCCGAGCGGATCCACGCCGTCATCAAGGCCAGCGCGCCGACCCTCACGCCGACGACCTGGTACGGCATGCCAGCGTACGCCAACGACGCCGGCAAGGCCGTCTGCTTCTTCAAGCCCGCCGCGAAGTTCAAGGCGCGGTACGCGACGTTCGGCTTCAACGACTCGGCAAAGCTCGACGAGGGCTCGATGTGGGCGACTGAGTTCGCCTTGACGAAGTTGACCGCGGCCGACGAGAAGCGGATCGCCGACCTCGTGAAGAAGGCTATTGGCTGAGGCCGCGGCCGTTCACGAGTCGAGAGGAGAACCCGTCCGATGTTCACCAAGTTCGTCGTCACGTCGCTCAAGGTCCTCGACCAGGAAGAGGCGCTCGACTTCTACGTCAACAAGCTCGGCCTTGAGGTTAGACAGGACATCCAGCAAGGGCCTGTCCGCTGGCTGACGGTTCGCGTCCCAGGCGACGCCGGAACCGAGATCTACCTCGAGAAGCCCGGGCCGCCGGTGCAGGACGAAGCGACGGCCGCGCAGGTCCGCGAGCTCATCACCAAGGGCGCCGTTGGCTGGGTCGCCTTCGAGACGGACGACGTCCGCGGCCTGTACGAGACCCTCAAGACGCGCGGCGTCACCGATTTCACCCAGGAGCCGACCGATCACTTCTATGGCTCGGACATGGGCATTCGGGACCCATTCGGGAATGGCATCCGGGTCCTCCAGCCGGCGAAGGTCGCCCAGGAGGCAACGGCCTGACCGGCCGCGACCGGCGGCGCCGACGACTCCGACCGGCCTGATCCGCGATCATCGATGGCTTGAGGCGCTCCCGCGTCATCGTCGAATCCGGATCGAAGGAGTCTCGGATGCATATCCTGCCAAAGCGCCCGACCGCCAAGGCGCCGGGCGAGCGGTTCACGGGCGATGCCTGGATTGACGTGATCGCCCAGGGGGAGCCGCCGTCGCGGGTCCGGGTGAGCGTCGTCCGGTTCGCTCCCGGAACCCGAAATGCCTGGCACTCCCACGCCGTCGGCCAGACGGTGCACGTCACCGAGGGCGTCGGCCGCATCCAGGCGCGGGGCGGGGAGGTGCTCGAGATCGTGCCCGGCGACACGATCTACACGCCGCCCGGCGAGTGGCACTGGCACGGGGCGGCCCCCGACCGCTTCATGACGCACCTCGCGATCTTTGAGGCGCCCGACGCGGGTCCCGAATCCGAGTGGGGCGCCCAGATCACCGACGACGAGTACCTGGCGTCGACCTCGAGGCCGGACCGATGAGCGCCTGGACGGCCGACGAGCTCGACCGGGTTGGCCGGGCAAGGGAGCTCGACCTCGCCTCTCGGCGATCCGACGGCAGCCTGCGGCCATTCGTTACGATCTGGGTAGCATCCTCCGGCGACGACCTATTCGTCCGGTCGGCATACGGCTATGACAACCCGTGGTTCCAGCGAGCGCTCGCCGCCCGCGAAGGACGCGTCCGCGCCGCCGGCGTCGAGCGCGAGGTCGCCTTCGAGATTGCCGGGCCCGAAGTCACCGTCGAGGTGGACGCGGCGTACCACGCGAAATACGACCGGTACGGCCCGCGGATCGTGGGCACGGTCGTGTCACCTGAAGCGGTCCGATCGACCCTGAAGCTGGTTCCGCGGTAGTGGAACACCCGAGCGGGCGAGCGGCGTGGCCGCGTCGGGTCGTTGACGTCATCGGCGCCACGCGGGCGGTCGGGGTTTCGCGGCTGGCCGACGGGCTCGACGCCCGGATCGTTGCAAAGCTCGACGCCCGGCCAGGTCAGCGGAGCGGATCTCGCGCTCGTGGGTCTCAGGCACGCGGGCGCATCGACGCATTTCGACCGGCCGAAGATTAGTTGCCGCGAATCATTTCGGGCGCCTTCGCGCATCTATGGGGCATGGAAGCCTTGATGGACGGTGATTCCCTCGGCGTACTGGTGGCTCGGGCCGGGACGGGCGACGAGCTGGCGTTCGCCAGGATCGTTGCGGCGCACCACGACGACATGACGCGGGTCTGCTTCGTCATCTGCGGCGACGCGGACCTCGCCCAGGAGGCCGTGCAGGCAGCCTGGCCGCACGCCTGGCAGAAGATGACGACGATCCGGGACCCCCAGCGTCTCCGACCGTGGCTGACCTCGATCGCCGTCAACGAAACGAAGCAGCTCATTCGACGGCGAGGGCGCCGAATGCTCCGCGAGATCGCCATCGACACGGACGCTCCCGGAGGCCTTCCCGCTTCGCCGAGGAGCGACCCGGCGAGCCGGGCTGGCGAGATGGACCTCGCGAATGCCCTGGCCGGGCTGGGCGAAAGCGACCGCGTCATCGTCGGCCTCCGCTACGCCGCGGGACTGACCTCAGCTGAGATCGGATCCATCGTCGGGATGTCCGCGGGCGGCGTCCGGGCGCGACTTGCACGACTGCTCGATCGACTGCGGAAGGAGCTCGACGATGACGCACCTGCCAACTGACCCAGTCGACCCCTATGAGGCCGGCCTTGCCGGCCGGGTCCACGACCACACGAACCAGGCGCTGAAGCCGTTCGACGCGATGGCGATCGCCCATGCCGTGGCTGTCGAGCACCCCCGCCGCCGGTTCGGGCGCCTGTTCGGCGCAACGACCGCGGCTGGAAGGCTCGGCTGGATCGCGGCCGTCGCAGTCCTCGCGGTCGCCACGATTGGGCTCTCATTGGGCGCGGGTGGCAAGGGACCGGGTCCGGTGGCCATCGCGACGGCGAGCCCGACCGCTGTTCCGACCTCCGCCCAGATACCCGCACCGACGGCCGCACCGACCGCTGCCGCGACGGGCGCTCAGACGCCGGTCCCGACGCCCATCAGGACGTGCACCCCGGGGGACCTTCGGATTCGAGTGGTCTCGTGGCAGGGCGCGGCTGGTCAGCGGATCGCGTCGCTGACCCTGACGAACGTCGTGGCTACGTGCAACTTCCCCACGGTAACGAAACCGCAGCTCGTGGACGGGAAGCTCTCTGTCCTCATCGACGGGAGTCGAGCCGCGGTCCCGAAGAGCCTGACCCTCCAGGGCGGCGACAGCCTCACATCCATGGCCCAAGCCGGCAACTACTGCGGGCCTAATCCCGTCGGCTTCGTAACGGTCGCCATCGTGTGGGAGGGCGGCCGGAAGATGGCGGCACCGGTCTCCGTGACGGACGTCTCGGGCCTCCCACCGTGCAACGGAGCCGGCAGCCCCGCCTACATCGAGATGCAGCCCTGGACTCGGTGACTCTCCCTGGGACCGAGCCTCCGGCCGGGTCGCGAGACCCGGCCGGCTCGGATTCTCCCTAGGTGATTTCGATTGAGAAGTACACCCCGACGGCACGGACGTGGGCCCGCGCGAGCCGATAGACGATGTTGCCCGGGAAGACGTGCTGGCCGATCGCGAGGATCGCTTGGTCGCGCAGCTCGCCGGGCGGGAGGCGAGTCGCCCGAATCGGGATCGCCGTGGGATAGCGGAACGACAGCGTGGCCGTGTCCGCCGCCTCGAGGTTTCGCGTCCAGGCCACCTCCCCGTTCGGATGGCCGAGGAACCACCGATCGCCATCGCGGAGGAGACCGAGGAGGATCGGGCGCGGCCGCCCGGTTCGCCGGCCCGGAACGCGCAGCTCGACGACGTTGCCGAGCCCGTAGGCCCGCCAGAACGTGGCGACGAACGGATCCAGCAGGCGGATGAGCCGGTA
>JBBQTO010000094.1:0-7686 GCA_038234575.1 Candidatus Limnocylindrales bacterium | reverse complement strand
TGCGCTGATCCACGCCTCACCCTTCTGGCTCGCCCAGGTTCAGTTGTGGGGGTCGCCGTCGCCGGCCTTGAAAATGCCGAGCGCGCCGCGGACGACGAAGTTGAAGGCGTGGGTCACGAACGGGTACATCCCGTCCTCCTGAGGGCTGAACTCGATGATCGCGCCCTGGGCCGGCGAGAGGTCGACCGCCTGGGCGCCCCAGCCGTCGGCGTTGCCGCGGAGGAGGGCGACGCCTTCCCTGGTGACCTGGTCGAATATCGTTCCGACGACGTGGAACGAGCTGTCGATGCTCGGACCGGCGTCCAGGATGAAGACCCGGACCCGACCCTTGGTCGGAACGGCGACGGGATTGTCCTTGTACTGGTTCGCGACGCCGTTGAAGGTCACGAAGTCCGGGGCGGGTGCGCCGGAGCTGGCCTTCCGGTAGTCGACCGGCTGGCCCTGGGCCCCGAGATACCACTCGTTCTGGACGAACGCGAACTCCTTGTCGACCTTCGGCAGGCCGCCCTTCGGCTCGACGATGACCATGCCGAACATCCCATTGGCGATGTGGTGGAGCGCCGGGGCTGTGCCGCAGTGGTACATCCAGACGCCGCCGTAGTCGGCCTTGAACGTGTAGGTGAAGGTCGCGCCGGGCTTGATCTCGACCATCTGATCGTTCATCGCGGTCTGGCTGGCATGGAAGTCGATCGAGTGGCTGATCGTCCCCTGGTTCGTCAGATGGACGCGGACCGTGTCACCCAGGTGGACGCGGATGACGGGCCCCGGAACCGTGCCGCCGAACGTCCAGACGTGGACAACGTATCCGGCCGCGACCGTCATGTCCTTCTCGATGATTGGGAGATCGATGTCGTGTTCGGTGCCGGTCATGACCGGCGGTGCCGTCGCATCACGAAGCGTGTAGGCAGGCGCATTGGGGTCGGCAGAAGGGACAGGGGCCGTCCCGCCGATCGTGGGCGGGGTGGTCGCGGCCGCGGTCCCGGCGACCATGATCGTGCCCGTCATGCCGGCGTCGGCGTGTCCTGGGACAGAGCAGATGAAGGTGGTCCCGGCGGCGGGAACGATCACGACCACGCTGGCCGACTGGCCCGCGTCGGCGCCGGCCGCCGAACCATCCGCGAACGTGATGTTGTGGAAGATCGCGCCCTTGTTCGTGAGCTTGACCTCGTACTTGCCGGCCTTGTCGACCGTCACGTTCGCCGGATCGAAGCTCAGGTCGGCGGCCGTGACCTCGATCGTGCCGAGGATGTCGTTCGACGCCGTCCCGCCCGACACGGGGCTGAACGTCCCGGGGGGGGTGTTGACCCCGATGCAGCCGGCGGCGCCGAGCACGCCGACGAGCAGGATCGCGAGCGTCCGAAGCTGGATCATCGAGGTCCGTCCTCCTGCCTTCGACCGCCTCGGTCTGGGGAATACGTACTCAGCTTGTTCGAATATCGGCCCTGGGCGTGGCCTTGGGATGGGCCGATCGGCCCCGTCTGGCCGTGACCGACGGCCGGGATGAAGAGGCCTGCGACTACGTATAGCATGACGCCGCGCGCGATCGGCGAGCGACGAGCCGAGCAGCTCGGTCCGGAGGGCCATCGTCGCGCGGGCAGGGCGTCGTGGACGACACCGACCGGTCAGGCTGCAGGGCCCGCCGCGCAGGACGCAGCGCGGATCCGATCGCTGCCCCGGAGGCTCAGAGTGACTCGCATGACCGGATCGTCCCGACTTGCGGCGATCCGCGGCAGTGCCGAGTTGACCCCGCTGCGCACGGCCGGGCCGACGCGCGTGGCCGGGCCGGGACCGAGAAGGGCCTAGGGTCGGGCCGCGGCGTAGCCAGTTAGCTCGACGTAAGCCTCTCCGGCGAGCGGCAGTCCGGACCGGGTCGCGTTGACCCGCTGCGAGCCCTCCCAATAGATGACGCCGGTCGACGGGCGGGTGTCGAGCTCCTGGTCAGCGACAGTCGGCGTGAGATCGATCACCAGGCCCTGGCTCGGCACCTCGATGTGCCAGGCCGCCGGATACATCGCGCCCGAGTGAGGGCTGACCCAACTCTCCGACGCGGTGACGGCGAAGGCCGCGCGGTCGAGGTTCGTGGCCTGACCGGCCGCGTTGACGTACGTGCCGTAGACGAGCGGGAGGGTCCCATCGGCGGCTCGCACGATCGAAAGCGTCAGCTCGGTCCGATCAGCGAGCTCGACCGCGAACCAGTCCCAGCCCCCGCCGCCGACCGAGATGAAATCGCCCCATTGATGGTCGAACCAGCCGGTGCCGGTCACCGCGAGCGACGCGCCCTCGAGCATGAGCGACCCGCTGATCGCCATCCGGGTTCGGGAGTAGTAGTACGAGGAGCCCGCCGGGCCGAAGTCGATCCAGCCGTTCGCGCCGTGCAACGCGGCCGGTTTCTGCGACGTCAGGTCGAGGGCGAGGCCGAACGATCCACCGGCCCGGGTCGCCTCCTGCGTGGACAGCGCCGCCGTGATCCGGTCGCGCCCGCCCGAACCCTCAAGCGTCCATGGCGTTCGGAGGAGCGAGCTCGGGTCGCTCGGATCGAAGCCCTTCACCGACAGGGCGAACCCCGTCGGTGAGCCGCCGAGGTGGCGCTGCGTGAGGGAGACCGGGCCGCCGATCTGCGACCGTTGGGCATAGAGGAACCGGTTTCCGGATTCGTCGGTCAGGGCGAGATGCGACGCCCAGGTTGTCGGGACGGAGCCGCGCTCGGCCCGGAAGATGACCGCCTCGAACCCGAAATGGCGGCCGTCGGTCGCGACGAGGTGGCCGGTGTAATACCACCATTCGGTCAGGCGATCGTGCGGGCCGTCGTCGAGCGGGAGCTGGATGGCGATCGGGTCGGGGATTGCGGTGGGCGTCGGGCCGGCCGTCGGTGGCGCGGGCAGCACGAGGGCGGGATTCGCAAGGATCGGCCCGTGGCCGGCGCAGGCCGTCACCAGGAGGGCTGCCGAGGCCGTCAGCGCCCCGAGCCGCCGCCCGGACGTTGATCGCGAGCCACTCATGCCGGCGCCTCTCGATCTTCGAGCGCGGGTAAACGCCGGACGATGACGTCGGGCAACCACCAGTTCCAGCGGCCGAGGAGCCGCATCGTGGCCGGCACGAGCAGGGCCCGAACGATCGTGGCATCGAGGGCCACCGCGACGGCGATCCCGAGGCCCAGCGCCTTGATCAGGACGATGTCAGCAAAGGCGAACGAGCCCGCGACGACGACGACGATCAGGGCCGCGGACGTCACGATCCGACCGCTTCGCTCGAGGCCGTGGGCGACGGCCGCCCGGTTGTCGCCGGTCGCGTCCCAGGTCTCGCGCATGCGGGTGAGCAGGAAGACCTCGTAGTCCATCGACAGCCCGAAGAGCACGCAGAAAAGGATGACCGGCTGTGTCGTTTCGACGAAGCCAAGCGGCCGGGTGCCGAGGATCGCCGATAGGTTGCCGTCCTGGAAGATCCAGACGAGCGCCCCGAACGACGCCAGGATCGACAGGGCGTTCATCGCCAGCGCCTTTAGCGGGAGGAACACCGAGCGGAGCAGCAGGAACAGCACGACGTACGTGCTGACCAGGATGAACAGCCCCGTTCGCGGGAACTCGGCCCCGATGCCGTTCACGACATCCTCGACGTCGGCCGCGCCACCGCCGACCAGCACCGTCATCCCGGCCGGCGGCGCGAGCGCACCCTGCCCGGACCGGAGGTCCTGGACAAGGGCTCGCCCCGGCGTCTCGTTCGGGCCATACCGCGTTGTCAGCGTGAAGCTCGTGAGGTCGGCGTGGGTCGTTGCGGTCAGCGCCACGCTCACGAACCGATCAGGCGGGCCGCCTGGGCTCGCGTACAGCAACTGGTACTGGGACAGGCCGAGGCGTTGGTCCACGTCGACGAGCCCGTCGACCCTGACGATCCTCGGATCCGCGGCGAGCCGCCTCGAGTAGTCATAGAGCGCCACGAGGTTCGCGGGTTCAGTGGCTGCGCCCGGGGTCCGGATCGCCAGCACGATCGGGGCGAACGGCCCCGCCCCGAAGGCCGACTGGAGGCGGTCGAAGGCCTGGCGCGACGGCACGCTCTCGGGCAGGATCGTGGAATCCGGGGCGTTGAAGCGGACGTGCAAGAACGGGGTCCCGAGGATCAGCAGCACGGCAAGCGTGGGCACCAGGACGCGAAGCGGATGGTCCATCACGCGGCGCGCGAGCCTCGCCCACGGACCGTTCTCGGATGCAGTCGCCTGAACGCGGCGGACGCGAATTGAGTCGAGCCGGACACCGGCGATGGCGAGGAGCGCGGGGAGCAGTGTCAGCGCGGCAGTGACCCCGAGCCCGACGACGATCGCCCCGGCGATGCCGACCGATCGCAGGATCATGAAGTCGAACAGCACGAGGCCGACGAGCCCGAGCAGGACCGTCAGCCCCGAGAAGAACACCGCCCGACCGGCGGTCGCGACGGTCGCCCCGACCGCCTCCTCGACCGCTTCGGTGCGCCAGCCTCGGGTCTCGAGCTCCTCGCGGAATCGGCTCGTCATGAGCAGCGAGTAGTCAACGCCCAGCCCCAGCCCGAGCAGCGTCGCAAGGTTCAGCACGAAGATGCTCATCGGGATCACGCTCGCGACGAGGAAGACCGCGGCGAGCGCCCCCAGGACCGCCGCCCCGCCAATCGCGAGTGGCAACGCCGCCGCCACGACCGAGCCGAAGACGATCAGGAGCGCCAGTCCCGCGAGCGGGAGCGAGATTGCCTCGCTGCGCCGGAGGTCGGATTCGGAGACTGCCTGGACGTCGCCGTAGAAGGCTGGCCCTCCGGCGAGGCCCACCTCGAGCGGCGCGCCGTTCCCGAGTGCAGCGCGGATCCCGGGCAGTGCCGTGGGCGACTCGTCGGCCGAGAGGCTCAGGAAGACGACGTCATAGGCCGTGTGGCCGTCCGCCGAGACCTGCCGATTCGAGATCAGGTGCGACAGGACGCCCTTGACGTACGGCGCCTTCGGCACGTTAACCACCGCTGCTGCGGCGGGAGCCTCGAAGGCCGGATCGCCGGCCGCCAGCATGTCCGAGTGGAAGACAACGACGAGCGCGGCCTGCGGGACCCCGATCTCGGTCTCGAGCAGCGCCTTCGCCTTCGCCGACTCCAGGTCGCCTCGGACGAATCCGCCGGAGCGGAGCGCGCCGCTCGCCTGCAGCGCGAGCGGAATGGCGACGACGAGGAGCAGCCCCCAGACTCCGACGACCGCCCATCGGCGCCTCGCGGCCCATCTGCCCAGGCGTTCGAACGTGCCTCGATCGGGCCGCTTGGGGCGCGTGCGGACCGGGGTTGTGGGGGCCGCCATGGGGACCTCAATGCTAGCGAGTCGTCTGCTAGCATGGCCGCGCCGTGACGATCTTCACGATCTGGTTCCAGAACTTCCCGAACAACCTCCCCATCCTGTTCGGCTCGGTCGGCGTGTCGGCCCTTTTGGTCTATGTGTTCGCCAAGGCCGCGATCTCGGCCGATGGACGGTCCCGCTGGACTCGCAGGATCACGGGCCCCAACGGGAAGTGGTTCTTCGCGATCCTCTTCGTCGTCTGGGCCGTCGTCTTCGGTGTCGGGCTGCAGCTCGTCCCGCACGAGGGCGCGAGCTCCCCCTACGGCGGCCTCGGCTTCATCGCCCTCTTCACAGGCTTCTTCATCTCGATGGGCTTCCTCTGGAGCGTCATCGGCGAATAGCCGCGGGGGCTTCAGCCGGTCGTGCCCAGGGCCGCCATTGGAGGCGCGTGGATCAGATCGCGCGGCGCGCCGCCATCCAGGCACATTTCGAGGCGATCGGGCGGGACGAGCCACTCGCAGGCGAGATCTACGCCGAGGACGCGATCCTCGACTACCCGCAGGGCGGTGAACGCATCCGCGGCAAGGCGAACATCATCGCGACCCGCGCGGCCTATCCGGGACCACATTCGACATTCGAGCTCAACGAATGCACCGGCGACGGCGATCTCTGGGTCGCAGACCTGACGCTCCGGTTCGACAACGTCGATCCGCATCGAGTAGCGGCGGTGCTGGAATTCCACGGGGATCTCGTCTGGCGCGAGCGGATCTACATCGCCGACCCGTGGGATCCGCCCGCGTATCGGGCGAGGTGGGCGGAGCGCCTGGAGGAACGTTGACGGGGCCGCCTAGCGCGCCTTTCGGGCGATCCAGACTTCTTCCGATGGCCACTTTCGGGCCCAGTCCGCGGTGACAAAACTGTCCTTGTCGTTGTCGACCGCGTCGTCGGGAGCCTTGAGCTCCGCGAGGCGCTCGATCTCGAAGCCGTGCTCGCGGAGCAGGCGAATCCACTCCCCGTGCGGCAAGTGGAACTCTACCGACGTGTCGTCGGGCCAGACGATCCGACGCATGCCGAACAAGGGGCGGAGGAGCCGGTCCTTGGCCGGATCGTTGGCGACCAGCTCCTCAACGGCGAGGAACAGGATTAGGCCGTTCGTCAAGAAGATCAGCCGGCCGCCGGGTCGCAGCACTCGCGCGGCTTCGGGGACCCAGGCATCCGGATCCGCCCAGAGACAAGCGCCGTATTCGCTGATCGCCAGGTCAAAGCTCGCGTCCGGGAACGGCAGCGTCTCGGCGTTCCCGAGCAGGACCGGGAAGTCCACGTCGAACTCGGTCTGGAACCGACGGGCGTTTTCCAGCTGCTTCGGCGAATTGTCGATGCCGACCGGCCGCGCGCCCCGGCGAGCGAGCCAGGCCGAGACGTAGGCGGTCCCACACCCGAGCTCGATGGTGTCCATGCCAGACAGGTCGTCTGGCAGGAGGTGGAGCTCGGACTCCGGGATGCCCCAGATACCCCAGTCGGGCTCCTGCCTCGCCCACGCTCGCCGGCCCGGGTCCGCGTAGGCGACCGACATTCGATCCCAAGCTTCGCGATTGGCACGCACATGCTCAGGGAGCGTCGAAGGGTCCTGCATTTCGGCGAACGATAGACGACTGGACTGAGGCAGAACCATCCGGCTATAGTCCGCGATGTTCCAGTCTGCATAAATTCTATGCGTCAGGAATCGAACAAGGAGCCCGAGTGGACGTCCAGGATCCAATCGTCGCGTCGCACGTGCGACCGCTTCCGGTCGCGGCCGAGGTGCCGTGGGTCAACCTGCGCGACCCCGCGAAGGCCCTCGGGCCCGACGGCCTGCCGGCCCGCAGCCGCCGGGCCCCGCTCTGGGCCGACGTGCCGGAGGAGAAGTGGAACGACTGGCGCTGGCAGCTCAGCCACCGGATCAACACGCTCGAGGAGGTCGGGCAGGTCCTGAACCTCACCGACGAGGAGCGCGAGGGACTCTCCGCGGACGACAAGTTCCGGGTCGACATCACGCCGTACTTCGCGAGCCTGATCGATCCCGACGACGCGGACGACCCGATCCGCCGGCAGGTGATCCCGCTGGGGCGCGAGCACCAAGCCTTCACGGCGATGATGGAGGACTCGTTGGCCGAGGACCGCCACTCGCCCGTCCCGGGTCTCGTCCATCGCTATCCGGACCGCGTCCTGATGCTCGTCACGACGCAGTGCGCGAGCTACTGCCGGTACTGCACGCGGAGCCGGATCGTCGGCGACCCGACCCAGAACTTCAACAGCCGCGACCACGAGGCCCAGCTGGAGTACTTGCGCCGGACACCGCAGGTCCGCGACGTCCTGATCTCGGGCGGCGACGGGCTCACGCTGGCGCAGAAGCTCTTCGAGAAGATCCTGCG
>JBBQTO010000093.1:0-7764 GCA_038234575.1 Candidatus Limnocylindrales bacterium | reverse complement strand
TTCGCGCTGCGCTTCCCGCGGATCGCGAACCTCCGCCTCGACAAGGATGCCAAGGAATCCGACACGCTCGCGACGGTCACCCGCCTCTTCGAGGGCCTGCAATCCGGCGCCGAGCACCTGGTCACGGCAGGGGTCCGCAAGACCCAGTGACATCACGCTGAGCGACTCCAGCGTATGGTAATGTCACACGGTGGTACAACGAGCGCCGTGTATGCCCGAATCTCGTCCGACCCGGAGGGTGATCGCCTCGGCGTGAACCGCCAGCGGGAGGACTGCGAAACCCTCGCCGCTCGGAAGGGCTGGCCCATCACAGAGGTGTACGTCGACGACGACCGCAGCGCGTACTCGGGCAAGCCCCGACCCGAATACCGCCGCCTGCTCGACGACATCGCCGCCCGTTCGGTCGACGCCCTGGTCGTGTACAACCTCGACCGGCTGCACCGCCAGCCCCGGGAGCTCGAAGCCTTCTTCGACATCACCGACGCCGCCGGGCTCGTCAACCCCGCCACCGTGGAGGGCGACATCAACCTCGGCAGCCATGACGGCCGGTTCCATGCCCGTATCCTCGGTGCCGTGGCCCGCAAGTCCTCCGATGATGCCTCCCGCCGGATCAAGCGCAAGAACGAGGAGCGCGCTGCCGCAGGCCTGCCGACCGGCGGCGGTACGCGGCCATTCGGATGCCGGGCGGATCGCGTCACCGTTGATCCCGTCGAGGCCGCGCTCGTGCGCGAGGCATCGAGCCGCGTCCTCGCCGGGGATTCCGTTCGGGCCATCGCGACCGAGTGGAACGCCCGGAGCATCCCCACCGCCGCGGGCAAGCGCTGGACCGTCGAGACGCTGCGCCGGATGCTGTACTCGGCGCGCATCTCTGGACAGCGCGAGCACCTCGGCGAGATCGTCGCTCCGGGCCAGTGGGAGGCGATCATCACGCCCGAGGAGACGGCCCGACTCCGCGCCCTCCTCGACGAGCGCACCCGGACACGGACCCGCCCTGTGCGCCGGTACCTTCTCGCCGGCTTGCTCCGGTGCAGCCTGTGCGACGCCCCGCTCGTCGCCCGACCACAGGCCAACGGCGAGCGCCGATACGTCTGCGCCAAAGGCCCGGGCCACTCCGGCTGTGGCCGAATGGCGATCAAGGCCGAGCCGGTCGAGGCGTTCCTCGTCACGGCCGTTCTCGTGCAGTTGGACACACCCGCCGTGGCGGCGGCGCTCGCGGGCGCGCAGAGCGCGGATGCCGCGACCGCCGCCGAGCACGATGGCTTGCGGCAGGACCGGGAGCAGCTGGACGAGCTCGCCAAGGCATACGGCGACAAGGTCGTGACGTTTCCCGAATGGCTCGCTGCCCGAGCACCCATCGAGGCCCGTATCGACGCCGCCCAGCGGAAGTTGAGCCGGATGTCCCGAAGTGCCGCCATCGACCCGTACGTCGGCCATTCCGGCGTCCTCCGGGCAACCTGGCCGACGCTGCCCCTCAACCGTCAGCGCTCGATCGTGGCGGCGCTGCTCGACCGGGCCGTGATCCGTCCCGCCGTACGCGGCCAAACGGCCTTCGATCCCGACCGCATCGCCGCGGTCTGGCGAGGCTGACCGAGGAGCGCCACCACCCGCGCGATCACGACCGGATCGGTCAGGACTGGCGGCAGCCCCTGCTCAGCCCGTGTCCGCTCGACCCAAGCCCGCACCACCGCCGGGTCGGGTGGCTTCAGCCCCATGACGCCCACACCGCCGGAGGCCCTTCCCAGCGATCCTGATCGCGTGAGCGCCAGAGGTACGCGGGCGGACCGTCCATGACCGACTCGGCCCAGCCGAGGACCGCGTCGACGGTTGGCGCGTCGAGGGAGATGGAGCGCGGCTGGAAGCCCTGCGCAACCTCGTACCGGTGCAGCCCCGCCGCCTCGCCCTGGCCGAGATCCTTGCCGACGTACTTCGACAGGTACCGCGACGCGAGCCGAGCCTCACCGAGCGGGCCTGACCCGGTGGGCAGGTCGCCGAGGAGCTTGATGTGGACGAAGCCGTGGCCCCACGCCGACTCGATCGCGCCGTGGCGGACGTACCGGCCGACCGCGAAGTGGACATGCAGGCCGTGCCCACTCGTGTGCCACTCCGGCACCCACAGGTACGGGAAGCGTTCGCCCACTGAGCCCCGCAGCCGCCGGAAGAAGCCCGCCACGTCCTCGCGCAGTGCGGTCGGGTCATGGTTGCCCTCGCCCCGATACGTCAGGGTCCCGAGGCGATTGAGCCGGTTGGCGGCGCAGTACCGGCGGACCTTGCCCCGTGCCCGCCTGGCCGCGTCCTCGCGGGAGTCGATCGGATCGAGCGACCGACCGGAGGGTGACGGGCTGACCGCCGAGCGGAACGAACCACCGCCCTCGGCCGCATCGGGGTACAGGACGAAGCCCCAGCCGCCCATGGAGGGCTCGACGAGTTTCGTCCCATATTCAAGTGAAGAAGACGAGGGATTCGGGCGCCTCGACGCCAGCGGAGAAGCGGACACAGCAACACCCGGCTGTGGGGTCCATTCCGCTTACAGGCTGAAGGCCCTATCTCACTGACGACCCGTTCGCGGATCGCCCCGGGCGGCACCCTTCAGGCATACACCGCCCCATCGTCGCGCCTCAGTTACCGCGCGCCCGTACATGTGGCTCCGCATACTCGGGGCTATCGCTGGCCGACCCCTCGGCCCGGTGATCCTAGCGTCGATGGCGAAGTCGTGCTCAGGCCACGTTCCGTTCAACGGCAGGAGCGACGACGCTCCTGTATGGGCCGGCGGGGCCGGCCCAATGGCTCATGTTGTCGCTCGATGCCGTCAAGGGTTCCCGGCTGCGCCGGCCGCCGCTGCGCAGCGGCCCTTGACTGCACGGCCTGGGCTCGCATCCTGTGCATGTGACATCACGACACGCCGACTGAGGGGGAGTTTGAAACCAACAGCCGCTCGACTGGAATATGGAGGCCGGCTAAGGGCTCTGCCGCGCCCGGGCTGTCCGCTCCGCTTGGTGGTGGCGAATGAGATGGCGGCCGAGAGCATCGCCGTGCCGTGGCGGTATTTGCTCGTCTCGGAGTCGGACGACGAGACAACGCACTGCTCTTGGTCGGCGCTCATGAAGCTCGGTGGAGACGTCCGGTCATCGGATGCCTAATCGTCGGCGACCCAGGCGTCGATCCGGGCCAGCACCTGGGCCTTGATCGCCGCACTCGCGAACGACACGCGGACGGCCCTCCGCTGGAGCTCGGCTAGATCGTCGCGCGAGAGCTTCGCCATCCGGACGACGTGCCGTAGCTCGTCCGTGAGCGTCGTGCGGAAGAACGGCGGGTCGTCGCTGGAGATCGTCATGTTCACGCCGAGCCGCCAGAACTCGGCGACCGGGTGGTCCTCGAGCGTCGGCCAGAGGCTGATCGCGACGTTCGACGACGGGCAGACATCGAGCGGCACCTGTTCGCGAACCAGGCGGTCGAGCAGCTTCGGATCGCGGATCGCCTGGACACCGTGGCCGATCCGGTCGGCGCCCAGGACGTCGAGCGCCTCGGTAACGCTCTCGGGTGGCCCCATCTCGCCAGCATGAACCTCGAATCCCATGCCGAGGCGGTCGGCCGCATCGCGCAGGATGCGCATGTTCTCGATCGGCTCCACATTCTCGACCCCGGTGAGGCACAGACCCACGATCGCCGCGTCCGCCTCCTCGACGAGGCGGATCGTCGCTTCCGCCTCGGCCGTACCGAAGTCGCGGATCGCGTCGACGACCAGGCCGACGTGCGTGTCCGGGCCGCCGGCCGCGAGCCCGCGGTTGACGGCGGCCCACATCTCTACCGGGTCCATGCCGTTCCGCACGAAGATCATCGCCGTGAACATCGCCTCCGAGTAAACGACGTTCTGCGCGGCCTGGCCCTTCGCGAACGCGGCCGCGACGAGCTCAAGATCGGCGGGCGTGCGGACGAAGTTGTTGGCCAGCATGTAGGCGTCGAGGAAACCACCGAAGTTCGGATAGTGGCCCGGGTATCGGCCGCGGACGAGCCGAAGTGCCTCATCGGGATCGGCGCCGTGTCGCCGAGCGAGCGCGGACGCGGTCGCTTCGGTGATCGATCCGTTCAGGTGGATGTGCAGCTCGACCTTCGGGATCGAGACGATGTCCGCGTCCGTGGCCAGCTCCCGCATATTCGATCCTCCGCGCGCAAGGTATCCGATGGCCGGGGCTACGCGTACCTGGTTGCGCTCATCGTGGTCCCACTACTCGCATACCAAGGTCCTCGAATGCGCTCTGGTTACGAGTGACATTGCCGAACGCTGAGGGACCCCGCGGGCGCGACGCAGAGCACCGGCCCGGGCGGCGCGGTCGGAGCGATCCGACCACGCGCCCCGACCCCCACGATTCGAACTGAGATTCGACGTGGTCTCCCGTCAACGAACCTCGGCTATGTGTGTTTCCCGCTGGACCATCTCGTGGATCTCGTCGCCGTGGACGCAGCGGATGCGAGTCAGCTAGTCAGCGAGATTGAAGCAGCCGTCGGCGCAACGGAAGCGAATGATTTCTGGCGACAGCAGTCCCTGCTGGAGGCCGCCGCCCGACTCCGGCAGGCGCTCGGCGAGCAGGACGCCGCACGAGCTCTTTGGCACAGAGTGGCCGAGAACGTGGAAGCGCAGGCGAGCGCGTCCGACAGCGGGTTGGCCGGCTCTCGTTCCTCGGGAATGCGGCGGCCGCCATCTACAGGGACCACGGCTTGTCCGACGAGGCCCAACGTCTGAAGGGAGACCAGATCGCTGCCGGCAGGCTGGCGCAGACCGAAATGAAGCGGGTCGGTCGGTCTGTCGAGATCGATCCGAGCGTGTTCGAGCGCGCGAGCGAGAAGTTGAGCATCTGGCAGCAGCCGGACGAAAGCGCGTTCCTGCGGTTCCCGATCGAAGTTGCCTTTTGGCCTTCGTGGGCTCGGATGACCGACCGGCGGGCGTACCTCCGTTCCTCGCTCGGAGGTCGCGTATCCTCGGCTTCGTGGAGGAGGATCGCGGCGGGAAGCGGGATCGCGCGGCGCGGCTCGTCCGAGTCGCGACGTTGCTTGCGGCGCACCGTACCTACCGCCCCCGGTACGACCGGGTCATTCCACACCGGACCCCACCAGACCCACCATCCCGCCACCGAACCGGTCGGGTTTGCGCCCGGCACCTCGGTTGCGCTCATGGATTCCGAATCGCCACGCCCGAGCCCGAGCCACACGACGATCCCGAGGCCGCCGCCACGGTTGAGTTCCCGGCGAGGCCGATCTATCGAGCCCTGCTCGTCCGCGGGCTCCAGCCCTCGGAGGCCGCGAATCTCACGGCCTGGCTCGCCGGCCTGCCGTGTGCCGGCCTCCATTGGACGATCCCCGAGGTCGATGCCGTGCTTCGGCGGCGGGCGGAGCTCCGGCGCCCCGGCGCCTCGACGATCTGCCGCTGGTGACCCCCTTGACCTGGCAGACCTCGTAGGCGCACGGCCCACATCCCCGCGCACTCCACCGCACATCCCCGCGACCGAGGGTCCTCCTCCCCTCGGATCGCTGCTCGAAGTCTTCGGTACACTCCCACGGTTGCAACGTATCCTCGGATGGTCCCCACGCATGCCCCGGCTGCCACGACTGCTCGCCCTGGCCGTCCCGCTGCTCGTCGCCGTCGCGGCCTGCGCAGGCTCGGGCACGGCCTCGCCTTCGCCGCTTTCCACGTCCGCGCCGTCGGTCACCGCGGCGACGCCGGTCGCGACGCCGGACGCTTGCGCGAAGGACGCGCTGACGACCCTCACCGCGGGGAAGCTCACGATCGGAACGGACAACCCGGCCTTCCCGCCGTACTACCAGCCCGCGAGCCCGCAGCCGTCCGACTCGCCGTGGGAGATCGGCGATCCGAGGACCGGCGAGGGACTTGAGGCGGCAACGGCTTACGCCGTCGCCCAGAAGCTCGGGTTCACCAAGGATGACGTCGTCTGGGTTGCGACGCCCTTCAACACGGCGACTCAACCCGGCGCGAACTCGTTCGACTACTACCTGGCCCAGGTCGCCTACAGCCCCGAGCTGTCGCAGGCGGTCGACCTATCCGACGGCTACTTCGACATCAACCAGGCCGTCGTCGCGCTCAAGGACAACGCGATCGCCAACGCCTCGAGCGTCGCCGCCCTGAAGGCCTTCAAGCTCGGTGCTCCGGTGGGGACGACGAGCTACACGTACATCACCGACCAGATCAAGCCGACCCAGGAGGCCGCCTCGTACGACACGCTCGATGCGGGTCTCTCGGTGCTCCAGGCGAAGCAGATCGACGGGCTCGTCGTCGACCTGCCGACCGCGTTCCACATGCGCGACGTTAAGCTCACCAACGCCGTGATCGTGGGCTCCCTGCCGACGGTCGGCCAGGTGGAGCACTTCAGCATCCTGCTCTCGAAGCCAGGGGCGACCGTTGCCGGCGCTGAAGGCAGTCCGCTGACGGCCTGCGTCAACCGCGCCCTCGCCGCCCTGAAGGCGGACGGGACGCTGAAGCAGATCACCGACAAGTGGATCACCAGCCAGGGCGCGCCCGAGCTCAAGTGATCGTTGGGCGTCGCCCGGCGGCGGCGCCGTCGACGCCACCCGCCTGAGGGCTGAGCGCACCGCCCGCATTTTGCGTTGGCCATGTGCGTGTTCAACAACATCACCCGCGAGAGCCGCAACCGCGACATCCAGCTCCGCGAGCTATCGGTCACGGCGTCCGGTGACTTCGACGCCGACGAACTGTCCACGGGAATCTCGTTCTCGATCTCGATCGCCGGCGCGTCGTCCGAGGACGCGTTACGCGACGTCGCCCAGGTCGGTGCCGACGACTCGACGATCGCCAAGACGCTGCGACATCCGACGTCAGTCACACTGACTGCGATCGACGCGAGGGCGGCCATCGAACCTTGACTTGCGCTCAAGCGACCTATCAACACAGGCCCGACGGGCATCGGCGTCGCGTTCGCGGCCTATGTCCGTCATCCTGACGATCGCGTGACCGAGTGACATTTGCCGACGCTGAGCGAACCCGCGGTGCCCCACCCGAGGGCGAAGCCACTGTCGCGCTCTCTAGCGTCGCGGGCCAGGCGGGCGCATGCTGCCCCGGTGGGCGCATGCTGCCCAATGCCGAGGCGCTCGGAAACAGGGAAGGAGGGATACCTCCCATGTGGAAGACAGAACATGCCGAGCTGACGACGGCGTCGCCCGAGGCGGTCTGGGCCGTGATCGCGGACGTCGACCGTTGGCCGAGCTGGAACCCAGGCTACAAGGCAGCGCACCTCGACGGACCGATCGCGGCGGGAACCGTGGGGACGGTGACGCTGGCGAACGGGAGGCAACGGGAATTCACCGTTCTCGAAGCAAAGCCGCAGGCGTCGCTCGTCGTCGGCGGGAGCGGCCCCGGCGCCCGGATGGGGTTCCACCACACGATCGTGGCGCTACCGACTGGCGGCGCCCGAGTCTCGATGGCCGCGACAATCGATGGTCCGTTGACGCCGTTCTTCAGCCGCCTGTTCGGCAAGGGGATCGCCGGCTACTACCCGACCGCGGTTCGCCAGCTCGTTGCAGCCGCTGAGGGGCGCGCCCGCCCATAGGACACCAGCCAGGATCCGACAACCGCCTATCGAACCGCGTTCCTCAGATGGGCGGTCTCAAGTGAACAACGCAACATCCACGACGAGCAGTCAGGACAGGACTGATCGCGTGGAGGTCGAGGGATGCATCATCGACACGGAGACTTCGGCCGGCGGCTGAGCGAGGCCGAGCGTCTCGAGATCCGCCGGC
>JBBQTO010000092.1:0-8149 GCA_038234575.1 Candidatus Limnocylindrales bacterium | reverse complement strand
GGGAGTGGAGCGTCCCCGAGAGCACGCGGAGGTACGTCAACCGTCCGACGAACGGATCCGCGGCGGTCTTGAAGACGCGAACCAGCAGCGGCCCGTCGGGATCCGGCGCGACCTCCACGGGCGCGCCGCTCTTGTCGACGGCGGTTGTCGGGCCCTCGTCGGCCGGGGAGGGGAGGTAGCGGACGATCGCGTCGAGGAGCGCCTGCAGCCCGATCCCGGACGCGGCGCTGCCGACGAGGACGGGGGCGAGGATCGACTCTTTCACGCCCTTGCGGAGGCAGGCTTCGAGCTCGGGGTCGGAGACTTCCTCGCCCTCGAGGTACTTTGTGAGCACATCGTCGTCGGCCTCGGCCGCCGCCTCGAGCAGCTGATCGCGGCGACGCGCCATCTCGTCGGCGAATCCGTCAGGGATCGGGATCTCGACGTCCCTGCCGCCTTCCGAGCGGAACGCCTTCCGATGGACGAGGTCGATGTAACCCGAGAACGACTCCGCGCTGCCGATCGCGATCTGGAGTGGCGCGATCTTCGGACCGAAGGCGGTCCTGAGGGCGTCCAGCGCTCGCGACGCGTCGGCATTCTCTCGATCGCACTTGTTGATGAAGAAGCAGGCCGCGGTCTGGGTCCTTCGCCCGAGCGCCACCGCCGATTCGAGGCCGGCCTCGACGCCACCCGAGGCGTCCATGACGAGGATCGCGCCGTCGGCCGCATGGAAGCCCGAGACGACCTCGGCCGCGAAATCAAGATAGCCGGGCGTGTCGACGAGGGTGATCCGGGTGCCCTGGTCCTCGAACGTGGCGACCGAGAGGCTCAGCGATTCGCGGCGCTTCTGCTCCTCGGGCTCGAAATCGAGGTGCGATGAGCCGTCATCGACGCGTCCGAGGCGGGTGACGCCGCCGGAGCGGTGAAGGAGCTGCTCGCCGAGCGTCGTCTTGCCGGACCCCGCGTGACCGGCCAGGACGACGCTCCGAAGGTGGGGCAGATCGACGCTCTTCATGGTCATGGACCGTTCGAACCTCGTTTCTGGCGACGCGATTCGGTAGCTTGAGTGGCTGCCGCGAAGCTCCCTGGACCCCGGATTGCTGGGGCGTGGCGGCCATGATAGTCCGGGCCGGCAGGGCGAGCGCCGTATACTCCGCCACGATGTCCGGACACTCCAAATGGTCCACGATCAAGCGTCAGAAGGGCGTTACCGACGCGAAGCGCGGGGCGGTCTTCACGAAGGTCGCCCGCGAGATCATGGTGGCCGCGCGAGCCGGTGGCGGCGACCCCGATGCAAACTTCCGGCTCCGTCTCGCGATGGACAAGGCCCGCAGCGTGAACATGCCGGCCGACAATATCAAGCGGGCGATCGACAAGGCCACGGGCGCGGGCGAGGGCGACCAGTTCGAGGAGATCGTCTACGAGGGCTACGGCCCCGGCGGCGTCGCGGTGCTCGTCGAGGCGGCGACCGACAACAAGAATCGGACCGCGGCCGACGTCCGCTCGATCTTCGCCAAGGCCGGCGGCTCGCTTGCGGGCGCGGGCGCGGTCGCGTGGCAGTTCGAGCCGCGGGGGCTGATCGCCATCGCACCCGACGGCCGGGATCCGGACGAGGTCGCCCTCGCCGCGATCGATGCGGGCGCCGAGGACGTCGATACCTCGGACGCCGAGCGCGTCGAGGTCTACACGACGCCGGCCGACCTCGAGCGAGTCCGAAAGGCGCTGGATTCGGCTGGCATTGCCGTCGATTCTGCCGAGAACGCGATGGTCGCGAAGTCGCAGGTCGAGGTCGACGCGAACCGCGCCCGCCAGAACCTGCGGCTCATCGAGTTGCTCGAGGAGCTCGACGACGTCCAGCGGGTCACGGCGAACTTCGACATCCCCGAGGAGCTCTTCGCCGAGGTCGCCGGGTGATCGTCCTGGGGATCGACCCGGGAACCGCGGCCCTCGGCTACGGGATCGTCGAACGGCGGGCGAGCCGCCTCCGGATGGTCGACGTAGGCTGCCTCGTGACGTCGGCCCAGCTGCCGCTGCCGGAGCGCCTGCTCGCGATCCATCGGACCGTCGTCGACCTGATGGAGCTCCACGCGCCGGATATCCTCGCCGTCGAGCGGCTCTTCTTCTCCAAGAACGCCCAGACTGCCTTCGCCGTCGGGCAGGCGCGTGGCGTGGTCCTCCTCGCGGGCGCCGCGGCCGGCGTGCCCGTGCGCGAGGCGACGCCGAACGAGGTCAAAGTCGCCGTCACGGGCTACGGCGCGGCCGACAAGGAGCAGGTCGGGCGGATGGTCGCCGTCGTCCTGGGGCTCGATGCGCCGCCCCGGCCGGACGACGCCGCGGATGCCCTGGCGGTCGCCATCTGGGCGGCCAACAGCGAGCGCGATGGCGACGTTCGACGACCGGGCGTACTCGATCGGTCCTCGGTCAACCCGGCGGAGACCGGCGAGAGCGCCTACGAGCGCGCCGTCCGGAAAGCCATCGCTCGCGAGCGCGCCGCCACGTGATCGCATCCCTCGACGGGATCGTCGGCGCGGTGGCGCTGGATTCACTCGTGGTCGAGGTGGGCGGAATCGGGTACCGGGTCTACGCGTCGCCGTCATTGCTTGCGGCGGCGGTACCCGGTGGCCGACTGAAGCTGTTCACCCATCACGTCTTCCGCGAGGACCTCCAGGCGCTCTACGGGTTCCGAACCGTCGAGGAGCTCGGGTTCTTCGGCCTGCTGCTGACCGTAACGGGCGTCGGGCCGAAGGTGGCACTCGCGATCGTCGGCAGCCGGCCGACCGCCGAGCTCCAGCTCGCGATCATGCAGCAGGACCAGGCCGTGCTCGTCTCGATCCCCGGCATCGGCAAGCGGCTGGCCGAGCGGGTGATCTTCGAGCTCAAGGAGAAGGTCGCCGCCGCGGGAGTCGCGGCCGCGGGCGTCGCGCTCGCAGGCGACGCGGACGGCGAGGGCGAGATCGTCGGCGCGCTCCAGGCGCTCGGCTACTCCCTGGCGGAGGCGCGTGAGGCGGCCCGAATGGCGATGCGCGGCTCCGGCCCTGCCGGCTCGCTCGAGGAGCGGGTCAAGGGCGCGCTGCGACTCCTTGTTCGCGACTGAGCAGACTTAGCGGACCTCGACCTCGACCTCGAGCGGGATGGCTCGGCCGAGGCTCTCCGTGACCGGACAGTGATCGATGGCCCAGCGGGCGATCGCCTCCGATGCGTCCCGATCGGAGTCGGCGTCGATCGAGATGACGACACGTAGCGAGAGGGCTCCGGCCGGGATTGCCGCATCCAGGCCGAGGATGCCGCGATCGTCGGATTCGCTGTCGACCTCGACGCCGACGGATCGCATGGTCACGCCGGTTGCGGCGGCTCGGATCGCCACGAGCGAGGCGACGCATGAGGCGGCGGCCGCGCGAAGGAACCAGCCCGGAGATGGCGCGGTCGCCGTGCCGCCGATGCCCGTCGGCATGTCGGTTCGGAGTGATTCGCCGGCCGGCCCGGTTACGTCGACGACCAGCCCCGACGTGAGCCGCGCCCGGGCCGCGGAATCCCGATACCTCGCCTCGCTCGGATGCTCGGTGAGATAGGCGGCGGCGCGCGAGACGGCGTCTGCGATGGACATCGGCCATCCTCCATCGTACGTTTCGATCGGAGCCTGCTGAGCAGTGTGCGCCGAGCTCGCGCCCCGAGCGATTTGTGTCAGACGCTCGCACGGGACGGTAGTGCCGGTTTCGCGACGGTACGCAGGGCCTCGACCTCGCGAGCGGCCGCGCGACCGCGCGCAGCGGCGCAAGTCCACGCACGAATAGCGCACGATCTAACCAGCCGCCGACCGTCCCCCGAGCGCACTGGGACGTCACAGGCCGAACTACCGACTCTCATGCTCATGGTGGAGTGCATCTGACGAAACCGCGGCGAGTCCTTCGCCGGTAGACGGTTTCTGGCGGGATACAGGCGTGGGCGGCGTGGGACGTTTCGGCGTGGTGCCGCATCTACTACATGGGAGCGGCGAGAAGGAGGGACCGATGACACGTGGAACGTCGTCGAGCGAGGCTCCGAAGCGGTCGTTCGCCCGTGCCGCTGCCAGCATGCTCCTGGCCGGCACGGTCATGGCGCGCACGTCCGGCGGCCAGTCGACGTTCGCACCTGGCACGCCCGCGGCGGCGACTCCGGCTGCCGCGATCGCCTCGCCGGCAACCCCCGCGCCTCGGCCAGCACACGAACGAACGGGTCGCAGCCGCCGTGCTGATCGCTGGCGACGGGCGCGGCGCGTTCGATGTCGCCCGTTGCGCGCTTGGTCGCGTCCCGATCTGGGCCTTCCATGGCGATCAGGACGACCGGGTCGATCCGACGGGCAGCGCCGGACCGATCGCCGACCTCCGGGCATGCACGAAGCCAAAGGCCGTCGATGTCCGACTGACGATGTTCAAGGGCGCCGGCCACAACGTCTGGGACATGACCTACACGCCGTCGGCCGATCGAGACGTCTACGCCTGGATGCTCAGTCACACGAAGCCGTGATGGCCTCGCGGTCTCGGTGTCGCTTCGGGCGCTACCTGACGCTCGAGGACACGAGGAGGATCACGCCCATCAGGTTGAGCGCCCCGCCGAGGGCGGCGAGACGGCGGAATCGCTCGGCGTCCGCGTCCTGGACCGAATGGCGAAGCCAGTTCCGCGGTGGCTGGCCCGCGAACCGCTGCTCGTAGAGGGTCGTGAAGCGGCGGATACCGACCGTGTAGAGGGTCAGGCCGACCACGACGAGTCCGATCCCGATCGTGAGCTCCATGTGCCTTCTCCCCATCGAACATCTGTACGAATTGGGCGCTCACATGCTAATCTGACGCCCGATATGGATGACGCCTCGCGGATCCTCGCGGCGGACCTGCACGACGCCGACGTCGTGGTCGAGAGCTCCCTCCGGCCACGCTCGCTCGACGAATATATCGGGCAGCGGGAGGTTAAGGCCAACCTCTCGATCCTGCTCACCGCCGCCAAGGCAAGGGGAGAGGCGGCGGACCACGTCCTGCTCTATGGCCCGCCCGGCCTCGGCAAGACGACCCTCGCCACGATCATCGCCCGCGAGCTGGACGTGAACGTGCGCTACACGTCCGGTCCGGCCGTCGAACGCCCCGGCGACCTGGCCGCTGTGCTCACGAGCCTCGAGGAGCGCGACGTCCTCTTCATCGACGAGATCCACCGGCTGAACCGCGCAGTGGAGGAAATCCTCTATCCGGCGATGGAGGACTACGCGCTCGACGTGATGATCGGCAAGGGACCCTCCGCCCGGTCCCTGCGACTCAGCCTCAAGCCCTTCACGGTCGTCGGCGCGACGACGCGCGCCGGACGGATCTCGTCGCCGCTGCGAGACCGCTTCGGGGCAACGTACCGGCTCGACTTTTACGAAGACGCGGAGCTGACCGAGATCGTCCTGCGGTCCGCCCGGATCCTGAATGTCGAGATCGACGACGCAGGCGCCTGGGCCATCGCTCGCCGGGGCCGGGGGACGCCCCGAATCGTGAACCGGCTCCTGAAGCGCGTCCGGGACCACGCCGAGGTGCATGGCGACGGGCGGGTCGACGAGCGCGCGGCCATCGAGGCCATGCGCCTCCTGGAGATCGACGACGCGGGGCTCGATTCGACGGATCGCAAGCTCCTGGCGGCCATCATCCAGAAGTTCGCTTCGGGCCCCGTCGGCGTGGCGGCGCTCGCGGCGGTGCTGTCCGAGGAGATCGAGACGATCGAGGACGTGTACGAGCCGTTCCTCCTGCGGCTCGGGTTTCTCGATCGGACCCCGCAGGGTCGGATCGCCACCGAGGCGGCGCGCAATCACCTCGCGGCCCTGGGCTACGAGATCCCGCCGCCGCGGCGGGCCGAGCCGGAGATCCTGCCGCTGTGGGATGCCGGCGCCGTAACCGGTGCCGGCGCCGCGGCCGACGAGCCGGAAACGCCACGCGCGGACGCGACGTGACCGGCGAACCGGCCGACGACCTCCATTGGTGACGACCGAGCTTCGGGCCTCGCCTGCTGCGTTCGAGGTCCTCGTCCCACCGCCTGCGAATGGCGGGACCCGAGCGCGCCTCGGTCGTCTGCGGGTGGCCCATGGCGTCGTCGAGACGCCCCAGTTCATGCCGGTCGGAACGAACGCGACCGTGAAGGCCCTCGATCCCGACGACCTCGACGAGGTCGGCGCGACGATCATCCTCGGCAACACCTACCACCTGTTCCTGCGGCCCGGCCATGAGCGCATCGAGCGGCTCGGCGGCCTGCATCGGTTCATGAATTGGGACCGGCCGATCCTCACCGATTCCGGCGGCTTCCAGGTGGTCTCGCTGGCGAATGCCCGCGTGGTCGACGAGGACGGCGTCACGTTCCGGAGCCACCTCGACGGCTCGCCGCAGCGGCTGACCCCCGAGCGCGCGACCGGGATCCAGGAGGCCCTCGGGTCGGACATCGCGGTCGCGTTCGACCATCCCGTCTATCCATCCTCGCCGCGCGCCGAGGTGGTCGATGCGATGCAGCGAACCCATCGGTGGGCCGAGCGCTCGCTGAACGCCCATCGGCGCCCCGACCAGGCGATGTTCGGGATCATCCAGGGCGGCGTCGAGCCGGACCTCCGCGAGGAGTCCGCGCGCTTCATTGCCGGCCTGCCGTTCGAC
This sequence comes from Candidatus Limnocylindrales bacterium, assembly GCA_038234575.1. Taxonomy (GTDB): domain Bacteria; phylum Chloroflexota; class Limnocylindria; order Limnocylindrales; family CSP1-4; genus UBA5189. Next base: position 1,532 of record JBBQTO010000092.1, on the reverse strand, counting down.
GGGATCTGCATCGGCGGACTCGCGGGCGACGAGTCGCCAGTCGAGCGCGGTCGAGCCCTCGACGTGGTCATCCCGGTCCTCGAGCACGACCCGCGGCCGCGCTACCTCATGGGCCTCGGGTCGCCGGTGGACCTCCTCGACGCCGTCGATCATGGCGTCGATCTCTTCGATTCGGTGCTGCCGGCGCGGGTCGCGCGGTCGGGCCAGGTCTGGATCTCCGGCGATCGTCTCAACCTCCGGAACGCGGCGTTCCTGGACGATGGGGCGCCCATCCAGGAGGACTGCCCGTGCCGCGCCTGCCGCCAGTTCTCGAGGGCCTACATCGCCCATCTGTTCCGTGCTCGGGAGCTGCTTGCGTACCGCCTCGCGACTTGTCACAACCTGACCTTCACCCTAGACTTCATGAGCAGGATCCGGGCCGCCATCCGGGCCGGAAACTTCCCCGAATCGCTCGCCGAGCTCCGGGTGCGCGCGGGCCGGAGCACTGCCGCGTCAGCGGCGGATGAGCCGGCGTGAAGCGTCCGCCGATACCGTTCAGCAAGCGCGGAGGAACCGTCGATGGGCTCTCGAGATCGACCCAGCCGCGAAGCCAAGAAGAAGCCGAAGGACCGCTCAGCGCTCCCCAAGGTGCAGCCGCTCTCGGAGCCGCCGATGAACGTCGAGCTCATCCGGAAGCCGCGCAAGCCGCGCCACGAGGACGAGGACCGGAACGAGGCCTGATCGCTCGTGCGGACAGCGCGTCCGCTCCGTCGGTCAGCCGGACATGGACAGGAGCGTGACGCAACGATGGCGGTAGTCGACCAGCGCAACGGGGAACGAGCTCTCGCGGAACGGGGAAAGGCGGTCGACGCCGCGATCCTATCGATCGAGAAGCAGTTCGGCACGGGCTCGATCATGAAGCTGGGCTCGGCCCAGCGGCAGCAGGTCGACTTCATTCCCACGGGCTCGATTGCTCTCGACCTCGCCCTCGGGGTGGGTGGCATCCCGCGCGGACGCGTCACGGAGATCTTCGGGCCGGAGTCGTCGGGCAAGACGACCGTCTGCCAGCACGTCATCGCCGAGGCCCAGCGCAAGGGCGGCGTGGCGGCGTTCATTGACGTCGAGCACGCGCTCGATCCGGGGTACGCCCGGGCCTGCGGCGTGAACGTCGACGAGCTCCTCGTGAGCCAGCCCGACACCGGTGAGCAGGCGCTCGAGATCACCGAGACGCTGATCCGCTCTGGCGGGATCGATGTCGTCGTTGTCGACTCGGTGGCGGCACTCGTGCCGCGAGCCGAGATCGAGGGCGAGATGGGCGATTCGTTCATGGGCGTCCAGGCCCGTCTCATGAGCCAGGCACTGCGCAAGCTCACGGGTGCCGTGAGCCGCTCCAACACGTCCCTCGTCTTCACGAACCAGCTCCGCGAGAAGATCGGGGTCATGTTCGGCAATCCCGAGACGACCCCGGGCGGCCGCGCCCTGAAGTTCTACGCGAGCGTCCGGCTCGACATCCGCCGGATCGAGACGATCAAGAGCGGCACGGAGTCGATCGG
>JBBQTO010000091.1:0-8315 GCA_038234575.1 Candidatus Limnocylindrales bacterium | reverse complement strand
GGCTCAAGCCGATCGGTCGAGCGGCCGCGGTCAACGCGTTGCCCTGACCGCCCTCGGCGCCGCGACGGTCGCCCTGGGACTTGCCGTCAGCCACCACCCGGACGGATCGACCCGAGTCGTCGTGCTCGATGTCGGCCAGGGCGACGCGATCCTCGTCGAAGGCAGCCGCGGTGGCCGGATGCTCGTGGACGGTGGACCCGACCCCGGCCGCCTCTTGATCGCCCTCGACGAGCGGCTCCCGGCCTGGGATCACCGGATCGACACGCTCGTTCTCACCCACCCGCACGAGGACCACGCGGCAGGCCTCGCCGTCCTCCTGAGCCGCTATCGGATCGGGCGAATCTACGAACCGGGGATGATCGGCCCGGGGCCGGGCTACAAGGCGCTGGCCGCGCTCCTTGGACACGGCGGACCGCCTGACGGAACTCTCGCCACGGGAGACCGACTGTCGCTCGACGACATCCGGTTTCGCGTTCTCTGGCCCGACCCAGGTCGCGTACCGCTCCGGCCGTCCGATGGCGGCAGTGCGATCAACAACGTCTCGATCGTCCTGCTGGGAGAGGTTGCGGGCCGGCGCTTCCTGCTCGCGGGCGATATCGAGGAAATCGTCGATCCCGAGCTCCTCGCCCGAGGCCTTCCGCAGGTCGATCTCCTCAAGGTGGCCCACCACGGGTCCCGAACGTCGAGCACGCAGGCGTTTCTCGATGCCACGCGACCCCGGGTAGCGGTCGTGTCGGCCGGGCTCGGCAACTCGTATGGGCATCCGGCGCCGGCCACCATCGATCGGCTGCGCGCGAGCGCCGGCCAGACGTTCCGAACGGACCGCGACGGCACGGTCGAGGTCCGCCTCGATGGCGCCGGGATTCATGTGCGGGCGAGCGGGGTGCGTCGTGCGGCCGCAGCAACCCTGCCCGCTAAACAAACCGTCGCGCCGCCTCGAAACGTCGTGGCATTCGCCTGCGCGATCGCGAACTACGTGGACCGCCCTGGCACGCTGCCGGTGGTGGGGAAAGCGCCACCCCTCGACCTCGGGAATCTCCCGCGGACCGCGCGTTCTGCGCCGAACGTGGGGGCTTGGCAGCTCGGGCGGCTGCCGGAACGCTCGACGGGCGGAGGCCAGACCCTCTTGTACCATCGAGGCGATGACGGTCCCCTCACGCTCGGAGGCGGCATCGTTGCTCCTCTCCCTCAACCCCCCGGCCTGGCACGTTCGGCACTCGCGCGCCGCGGCCGAGGTGGCGGCCTGGCTCGCGGCGCGGGTCGCCGCACACGGGCTCCCGATCGATCGGCGGCTCGTCGAGGCTGCCGCGCTCCTCCACGACGTGGACAAGATCCTGCCGCGGGACGATCCCGCCCGACGCCTGCCGCACGGCGAGGGATCCGCGGCCTGGGCCGCGCGCCACGACGCGCCCGAGCTCGGCGAGGCGATCGCGGGCCATCCCATCACCCGGCTTGCCGGCCCCAATGGCGCTCGCTGGCTGGCCGAGGCGACGATCGAAGCCCGGGTGGTGAGCTACGCCGACAAGCGCGCCGCGAAACGCCTCGGGCCCATGTCGGCGCGGTTTGCCCGCTGGGCCAGGCGCCGGCCTCGTGGCTGGTCGGACCCGGGCAGCACCGCGCGCGCACGCGCCGAGCAGCTCGAGCGGAATGTCTGCGAGCTCGCCGGGGTCGAGCCCGGGGCGGTCCGGCGGCTGCGCTGGGTCGAGGCCGCGATGGCTCGCGCGCGCCGACCGTGACCGCCGACTCCGCGCGGCACGCTGCTCCCCTCGCCTACTTCTGGGGAGATGACGCCTACGGGCTCGATGGCGCGGTCGAAGCCTTCCGCCGCGACAACGCTCGTTTTCCGGACGGGCTGCCCGAGCGCTGGCGCGTGCGAGGTGACAGCGGTGACAGCACCCGCATCCTGGCGGACCTGACCGAGCGCCTCGCGACCGGCGCGATGTTCGACGGGGGCACGCTCGTGGTCCTCGCCGGCCTTGGGCAGCTCGTCCGACGAAACCAGGACCGCGACGCGCTGCTCGCGACGCTGCCGCTTATCGCGCCCGGCAACGGGCTCGCGATCGCCGAGGAGACCGATTCGGGCCGCAAGGATCCGCCGAGCAAGACGTTCGCGGAGGCGATCCGGGCCGCCGGCGGCGAGGTCCGCCGATTCGAGGCGCCGCGGGAAGGCGCGCTCGCGAACTGGCTGGAAGCGCGGGCGCGGGAGCGGAGCATCACGCTCGGCCCGGGCGCGGCCCGCGAGCTCGCGACGCGGGTCGGGGGCTTCGTCCGCGAGGGCGACGTCGATCGGCGCCAGCAGGGTCGCGTCGCGGTCATGGAACTCGAAAAGCTGTCCCTGCTCCGCAGCGATGGCGCCACCGTCACGGTGGACGACGTCCAGGCGCTCGTCGCCGAGGCGATCCCGGCCACGGTCTGGGGGTTCGTGGATGCCGTCGCGATGCGCCAGCGCCAGCGCAGCCTCGAGCTCATGGAGCGGGTGTTCGACGAGCGACCAACCCCGGTGATCCTCGCGGTCCTCCATCGCCGGATCCGGGAGCTCCTCGAGGTCCAGGACCGCCTCGAACACGGCGAGTCCCCGGGCTCACTGGTTCGTTCGATGAAGCTCGCGCCGTTCCGGGCCGACACCCTGGCGCGTCAGGCCCGGGGCTGGACCGCCAACGACCTCGACGCGGCGCTCGTGGGCCTTCTCGAGCTCGACTCGCAGGTCAAGGGCGTCGGTGGCCGCGGCAGCAGCGATGCCCGCGACCGCCTCGCCTTCGACCTCTGGATCACGGACCGAGTCGCAACCGCCTGATCCTGGTGAACCGCAGGGCGCCTAGATCGACCAGGCTTGCTCCTGGAGCACGAGGTCGGTCTCGATGGCGAACGTGCAGCGCCCGCGGCTGAGATCGAGCAGCTCGATGAGGTCGGGGTCGATATAGAGCTGGTTGCAGTCGCTGCAGAGGCCGCCCGGGATTCCGAAGCACAGTCGCTCGCTCTGGTCGGGCATCCGGAACGTCGTGTCGAACCGCGTGCTGATCAGCAGGCGGCTGCACGCGGGACAACGGTCTCGAGCGGGTGACATTCGGCGGCGACTCTCGCATTCGGGATGGCCACCTGCCTTCCCAGTCCAGCGATGCTAGAGATCGACGCCTCGGCGCCGTCATGACCCGACGGTACCGGCACTCCCCGTACGGCCGCCGATGCTCGCCGGCCGAACGACCTACTGGACGCGAAGCACGGTCTTCGCTTCGGACCAGTGCCGCTCGAGCTGGTAGAAGTCGCGCTCGGGCGGGGTGAAGACGTGGACGATGACCGATCCGTAGTCCACGAGGACCCAGTGCGAGGCCGCGGTGCCCTCTCGCCCGAACGGCTTGACCTTCTCGTCGCGCAGCCCGGAGATGATCCCGTCGGCGATTGCGTCGAGCTGGCGATCCGAGCCCCCGGAGGCGATCACGAAGTAGTCGGCGAGCGTCGTCAGCCCCGTCAGGTCGAGCAGGACGATGTCGGCGGCCTTCTTGTCCTCGGCGAGCTCGACGATCCGGCGGGCGATCTCGAGCGACGAGCGTTCCGGAGCCGCCTTGACGGCGCGCGGAGTCCGCGGCGTCGCTCGGACGGTCCGACGGGGCAGGCCATCGGTTCGGCGGCTCGGGGTCTCGACGGAAGGCTGATCGGTCACGGACGGGCGTCTCCTGTGGCGGCTTCGTGGTAGAGGTGATGGTCATCGATGTACTGGCCGACGGCAGCGGACACGAGGTAGCGGATCGACCGATGGTGCGCGACGCGGTCGCGGAGCGCGGTCGACGACAGGCCGAGTCGCGGGCCTTCCAGGAAGTCGACGCGTTCCGCCTGACCCGGGAAGTGATCGTTGAGCCACCCAGGGTCTGGCGCAGGGTACCCCTCCCTCGGCACGACGGCCAGCCGCGCGGCTGCGAGGAGCCGATCGGGCTCGTGCCAGCCCGGCAGCTCCTTGAACGTCTCGACCGAGAGGATCAGCGTCAGGTCCGGCGTGCGCCCCGCGGCCCCGACGGCGCGACGAATCTCGGCCACGGTCTCGGCCGTGTACGACGGCCCCGGCCGATCGACCTCGAGGCGACTGAGCTCGAAGGCGGTGTTGTCGGCAATGGCGAGCTCGATCATGGCCACCCGGTGCGCGGCCGCGGTCACGGTGCCAACAAGCTTGTGGGGCGGCTGCCCGGCCGGCACGAAGAGGATCCGCTCGAGGCCCAAGGCGTCCCGGGCCTCCTCCGCAATCGCCAGGTGGCCGACGTGGATCGGGTCGAACGTGCCGCCCATGATGCCGATCGAGCCGGGCCGGACGGGCGTCACCAAGGGGCGGTCAACGCGTCGCGCTCCACAGCTCGGGAGCCCACTCCAGCTCCACGGCGCCGATCCTGACGGCCTCGCCCGGCTCGATGCCCGCGCGGCGGAGCTCCGCGTCGATTCCCATGCGCTCGAGCGTCCGCTGGAAGCGCTCGGCCGACTCCTCGATCCCGAAGTCCGTCTGGGCGGCGACGCGCTCGATGCGGGTGCCCGCGATGCGCCAGGCATCGTCCGAATCGCGTGACACGCGAAAGGCATCCGGCGCGCTGTCGAGGCAATGAACGACCACGCCCGACGGCTCAGGTGGCTCCGCGAGCTCCTCGGCAGACGGCAGGAGACGACCGAGCTCGATGCGGAGCGCATCGATGCCGTCACCGGTCGCGGCCGCGACCGCGACGATCGTCAGCCCCTCGGCTGTCCGCTTCTTCCGGAAGGCCGGCCAGGATTCGGCGGCGGCCGCGAGGTCGAGCTTGTTGAACGCGACCAGCATCGGCTTCTGGAGGAGCGCCGGATCGTGGGCCTCGAGCTCACTCCGGATGATCTCGAAGTCCCACTCGGGGTCGCGTGCCGCACCGTCGACGACGTGGACGAGCACCCGTGTGCGCTCGATGTGGCGAAGGAACGCGTGGCCGAGGCCGGCTCCTTCGCTGGCGCCCTCGATGAGACCCGGCACGTCCGCGATCGTCGGGCGCCGGGCGTCATCGAGCTCGAGGTCCATGACCCCGAGGTTCGGCTCGAGGGTCGTGAACGGGTAGTCGGCGATCTTGGGCGTCGCCGCCGTGAGCGCGGCGAGAAGCGTCGACTTCCCGGCGTTCGGGAGGCCCACGAGACCAACGTCGGCGATCAGCCGGAGCTCGAGCCGCAGCTCGCGGTCCTCGCCCGGCTCGCCTTTCTGGGCGTGTCGGGGCGATTGATGCGTCGAGGACTTGAAGTGGGTGTTGCCGAGCCCGCCCCGGCCACCACGGGCCGCGATGGCCTGCTGCCCAGGGGCCACGAGGTCGGCGATCAGCTCGCCCGTCGCGGCGTCGAACACGGCCGTGCCCGGCGGCACGGGCAGGGTCAGGTCCTCGCCGGCTTTGCCGTGCCGGCGCGCGCGCTCCCCACGGCCACCCGGCGTCGCCCGGAAGTGGCGCCGATGCTGGAAGTCGCGGAGGGTCGTCTGGCCGGCATCGACGACGAGGGAGATCGTGCCTCCTCTTCCGCCGTCACCGCCATCGGGCCCGCCACGCGGGACGTGCGCCTCGCGCCGAAACGTGGCTGCGCCATCGCCGCCGTCGCCGGCGCGCAGGAAGATGCGGACGCTGTCGAGAAACATCCGGGTCTATGGTCGCATGCCGCGTGGCCGAACCCGCGCGCAGGCCGGGCGCGGAGCGGTCCGCCGCCCTCGATCAGTAGTAGTGGAGCGGGTTGACCCGGGCCGAGCTGCTCTTCCAGGGATAGCCGATCCAGACCTCGAAATGGTCGTGGGTTCCGGTGGCCCAGCCGCTCATGCCGATATGACCGATGAGCTGGCCGCGGGCGACGGTTTGCCCGACCGAGACGCTGACCGAGGACATGTGGTGGTGGGCCGTGTACAGCCCACCGCCGTGGGAGATCCACACCTGGTAGCCGCCACCGTTGTTGTTCCAGCCGCCGAAGACCACGGTGCCCGCGAGCGGCGAGACGATCGGCGTGCCGTATTGAGCGGCGATGTCGACCCCGTAATGGCCGTAGTGGAAGTACTGGCTGATGTAGTTGTTGCCGCCAACGACCGGCCAGGCCCAGGCCCCACCCGAGTAGGTCAGCGGCTTGAAGGTCCCGCCGCCGCCCGAGCCCGGCTGGGTGACCGGCCTGGGGGTCGGCGTCGGGGTGGGAGCGACAGTGGGGATCGGCGCGCCTTTGGCCCCCGGCAGGACGAGAACCTGACCGACGACCAGGTTCGGATCGGTGAGGCCATTGAGAGCCACGATCGAAGCCGAATCTACTTTGTACGTCGCGGCGAAAGCGTCGAGGGTGTCGCCGACCTTGACGGTCACGACCACGCCGTCGACGGGCGGGATGACGAGGCCCAGACCAGCCTTCAGGGACTCCGTCGTCGTGAGGTTGTTCGCCCACCACAGCGTCATCGCCGAGACGCCGAACCGACTTGCAATCCCGGTGAGGGTGTCGCCGGTTCGAACCTTGTAATGGCGAAGCAGCGAGCTGCCGCTTTCCACCGTCGTGTCCACCGCCACGGGCTTGTAGAGCGTTCCATCGTCGACGTAGGGTCCGCCCAGACGCGCGCTGGTGGGCCGATTGAGCGATCCGCTGATCAGCGGATCGTCAACGACCCCGTCCGCCACGCCGCCGCCGACCGCGAGGCGAAGCTCCTGCGAGCGGCTCTGAGCGGCCCCGACGTCGCGGATCGCCACGGGTCCCAGGCTGATGAGGGTGGCAAGAACGACGATGAACCCGATCCCGATCGGGAGTGAGCGTTCGGACCCGAGGCGGGCCCGGAGAAGGCGCCGATCGAGCCGTCGATGGCCGTGCAGGGAGCGCCAGGCGCCTGCCCAGCGCCGATCATCGGTTCCCGACGACCATGCGGGGGCCGCACCATGCGTGGCCACGTGCCGCGAATGGACGTGCGTGGTGGCCTGTGAGACAAAGGGCCGCGGGCCTGTCGGGATCGGCGTGACGCGATCCACCAACCGACGAGCCATCCGAAGCGCTCGCCGCTTGATGTACCTGACCGTCAGGCCTGAATCCCGGTCGCGTGGTCGAAGTCGCGCCATGGCGCGGACGCCGCCCTCGGCGTTCAGCAATACGATCTCCTGGCGGGACGGTCCGAGCGCGGCGGTCGCGCGGGTCAGGACTGGGTCGTGGACCGTCTGGGTTCGCGATCTTGAGCTGGGGTCTCATTCGCGCGCCGAGGTCGCTCCTCCGCGACTTCCGACGTTTCATCGACCTTAGCACGGCGACATTCGCCGCTGCAAATCCGCACAAATCCCTATCGTTACGAACGGCTGCGCTGCCGGTAACGCCGCGATTGACGGCTGGGGTCGCCCTAAGAGTCCAAGCTCTTCGTCAGACCCGCCAGGAACTGGGCGTTCGTGTCGGTCTTGGCGAGGCGGTTCAGGAGGAGCTCGATGCCCTCGTTCGAACCAACGGCCGAGAGCATCCGGCGCATCGTCCAGACCATCTTGAGGGTCGGCTCCTCGAGGAGCAGCTCCTCGCGACGGGTGCCGGAGCGCATGACATCGATCGCCGGGAAGATCCGCTTCTCGCCGAGCTTCCGGTCGAGGATGAGCTCCGAGTTGCCGGTGCCCTTGAACTCCTCGTAGATGACGTCGTCCATCCGCGAGCCGGTGTCGATGAGGCAGGTCCCGATGATCGTCAACGAGCCGCCCTCCTCGATCTTGCGGGCGGCGCCGAAGAACCGCTTCGGGGGATAGAGGGCGATCGGGTCGATGCCGCCGGAGAGCGTGCGGCCCGACGGCGGGAGCGCCAGGTTGTAGGCCCGGGCGAGTCGGGTGATCGAGTCAAGCAGGATCACGACGTCGCGCCCGGTCTCGACCTGCCGCTTGGCGATCTCGAGGGCCATCTCCGCCACGTGGGTATGGTTCTCGGTCGGCTCGTCGAAGGTCGAGCTGATGACCTCGCCCTTGACGCTCCGGCGCATGTCCGTGACTTCCTCGGGCCGCTCGCCAATGAGCGCAACCATCAGGAGGATGTCCGGATAGTTGGCCGTAATGCCGTTGGCGATGTTCTTGAGGAGCATCGTCTTGCCGGCCTTCGGCGGGCTGACGATGAGCGCTCGCTGGCCCATGCCGATCGGATTGACGAGGTTCACGAGGCGCTGGCTGAGGTTCTTCGGATCGCTCTCGAGGTTGATCAGCTTGATCGGATGGATCGGAGTCAGGTCCGCGAATACCGGCCGCGCGCGGGCGGTCTCGACGTCGACGCCGTTGACGGAGTCGACCCGGAGCAGGCCCCAGTACTTCTCCTGCTCGCGCGGGGCGCGCACCGCACCCGCGACGCGATCGCCGACGCGCAGG
>JBBQTO010000090.1:0-8362 GCA_038234575.1 Candidatus Limnocylindrales bacterium | reverse complement strand
CCTGCGAGCGAGGAAGACCTGCTCCACGAGGTCCTCGCCCCCGATCGACTCGATGGCCGCGAGCAGGCCGCCGGCGAACCCGCCGTAGTCGGCCGGAAAGAGCTCCTGCGCATCGGGCGTCACGTCGTACAGGTGCCGCGGGCGCCCGACGCCGTGCTTCTCGGCCGCGTGGCTGACGAGCCGGGCCTCCTCGAAGGCGTGGAGCTGCTGGAGCACGCCCGTGCGGCTCGCGCCGAGGGCGGCGGCGAGCGCGTCGGGCGACGTCGGTCCCGCCTGGCGGAGATGGAGCAGGATCGCCCGCCGCAGCGAGGAGGGGGACGACGGTGGGAGCGCAGCCGATTCGCGTCGGCCAGAGGCCGGCTGGGGGGCAGCTTCGCCGGTGGGCAGGCCGGCCAGGGGGGCTGGCTCGGGCATCCCGGTGAGGCTAGCAGAGAACCAGGCGACGCCACGCACGCGAGCCTATCGAGGCCGGTGTAGGCTCGGCCGATGGACCTCGACCTCTCCGCCGAGCACCAGCTCCTCCGCTCGACGATTCGCGATTTCATGCTCAAGGAGGTCGCGCCGGTCATCGAGGAGCATGAGCGGGAGCATCGCTTTCCCGTCGAGGTTGTCCGCCGCCTCGGCGAGATGGGCTGGCTGGGCATCCCGATCCCCGAGTCGGAGGGCGGCGCGGGGATGGACACGCTCGCCTACGCGATAGCCGTCGAGGAGATCGGGCGCGTCTGGGGCTCGCTGGGGCTGATCGTCGCGGCACACACGTCGCTCGGCTGTGGCCCGTTGCACCTCTCCGGCACGAAGGAGCAGAAGGACCGCTACCTGGTTCCGATGGCCGGCGGCAGCGTCATCGGCGCCTACGGGCTGACGGAATCCGGCGCGGGTTCAGATGCCGGTGGGACGCGGACCACCGCCCGGCTCGAGGACGGCCCGGACGGCGGGACGTGGCTCATCGACGGTGGCAAGCGGTTCATCACGAACGCGGGCCAGGCAGGGACGTACATCGTCACGGCGCGGACCGGCGACAAGCCCGATGGCAACGCCGAGATCTCGGCGTTCATCCTGCCGGCCGACACGCCGGGCTTCCGAGTCGCCCGCATCGAGGACAAGATGGGTCTGCACGCGTCGGCGACCGGCGAGCTCGTTTTCGAAGGCTGCCGGGTTCCAGCGGCGAACCTGCTCGGTGAGCGTGGTCAAGGCTTTCGGATGTTCCTGAAGATCCTCGACGGGGGCCGGATCAGCATCGGCGCCCTCGCGGTCGGTCTCGCCCAGGCGGCCTTCGACGCCGCTGTCCCGTATGCCCAGACGCGCGAGCAGTTCGGCAAGCCGATCGGGAGCTTCCAGGGCGTCGCGTTCATGATCGCGGACATGGCGACCGAGATCGAGGCCGCCCGGGCGCTGGTCTGGAAGGCGGCGTGGCTCAAGGACCAGGATCGGGACTACTCGCTGACGGCAGCGGAGGCGAAGCTCTTCGCGTCGGAGGTCAGCTCACGGGTCACGAACGCAGCGATCCAGGTGCACGGCGGCTACGGCTACGTGACGGAGTACCCCGTCGAGCGCTTCCTGCGGGATGCGAAGCTCACGGAGATCGGCGAGGGCACCAGCCAAGTCCAGCGCCTCGTCATCGCCCGGAAGATCCTGGGGCTGCGGATCGGCTGAGGGCCGTGCGTCCAGGTCGGCGCCTCGGGGATCCGGTGACTCAGGACACGGCCACGAGCTTCACGTTCAGCCGGTAGGTGCTGTTCGCCCCGATGCAGGTCTGGAGGATCATCGTCGGTCGGCTCATGTCCCCGATCCAGCTCGTATCGGTCGGCAGCACGACGCGCCAGGTGGTGATCCGGTAGTGATGAATCCGTCCGGAGCCGTCGGCATAGATGACCTCCATGCCGACGCGCAGGCGGCCTTGGACGTAGGCGTCATGGAGGGGCTTGAAGACGCCCCAGGCGTGGCCCATGAGGTAGATGTTGTTTCGCCCGGCGCAGCCCCAACGATAGACGAGGTTGTCGAGCGCCGTCGACCGGGTGCAGGAGAAGAGATAGAGGGCGCGATTGATGTCGAGCGCCGGCATCCACATGTGGTTCGTGCCGACATAGGCCGGCCTGCTGGCCGGGGCCGCACGACGGGCCGGCGCCGCTTGTTTCGCCGCGACCCGATGCGTGACGAGCTCCGCGGGCCGCTGGGGCCTCGGCGCCAAGGCGATCGCGGCGGGGGAGCCACGCGTCTGGAGCGCGGGCGAGCCCGCGATCGGAACCGAGTTGCCCGTCGTGCTGGAGCCAGTGCCGACCGCGGCACCGACGGTGGTTGCAGCCAGCCTGGGGCCGGGCGATGTCCCCAGGGGTGCGATCGCCCCAACGGAGGCCGCGGTACCAAGGGTGACGATCGTCGCGATCAGGGCGACGGCGATGCGGAGGCGCAGGGGCGGCCGAGCAAGGATTCGTTCCACGCCGAGGTCCTTCGACTTGAGCCGCTGCGCTTGGAGGAACCGCCAGGTGGGCGTCATCGGTTCGGCGGTCCAGTCGCGGGACCTAAGGCCTCGACAGCAGCACGACCGGGATGCCTTCGACCCTAGGGAGCGAGCTCACTCGGCGACATGACTCGAACGGGGCGTCGGGACCCTACGAACCGATGGGGGTCCGGGGGCCCATCGGGCTCGGGAGGGATGACCAACGGACATCACCGATGTATCCCGAACCCACGCAGACCCACCCGGTCCGCCCGGCGCTCGACCCGCCGCTCGTCCTGACCGGACTGGGACCGATGGCGGTCGCCCCGGACCTTCAGTCAGTCCCCGTTTCCGGCGGCTTCCCTGAGCACGTCCGCGACCGCCGTCTTGAATGCCGCGGGCCACGGGCCTGGGCCGGCGACGACGTACGGCGTCTGGCCGATCATCTCGACCGTAGCGGGGTCAATCCCGTGATCCGTCGCCCAGGCAGCAATACAGGCATCGACGTCTGGCTGCCGACGCTGCCACGCCGCGCGGTCATTGAAGATGTAGATGCGGAGCCGCACTGGCGTCGTGACTCCCAGGCCGACCGCGTCGAAGCCGATGGCCGTCGGGATCAGGTTCGTGTCCGCACAGCCTGCGTCGCCAGAGACGATGTTGGTCAGGCTGATTCCGGCGTGGCTGAGCATGCCCTGGATCCCCCCGAAATCCAGCGGCGTTGGTGTCGGTCGGGCTTCGACGAGGCTCGAACAGCCACTGAGCAGGATGATGGCGGCGATAGACCAGAGGGCAGCGGGAAGCGCCAGGCCGCGATGACGCGGTAGCGACGTGGGGAACATCGGCGCGAGGCTAGCACCGCCTCCGGACGACTACTATCGACCGCCTGATGACCTCCCCGAGCTGGCCGGTCTTCGGCCGCGACGTCCCGGATGCCGCGTGGCGACCCTCGCCGACAGATCTCACGGACAGCCGCCTGGCGACGTTCGTCAAGGCGTCCGGGATGGGAGACCTCGAGTCGCTCCAGGCTCGAGCGGCCTCCGACCCGGCCTGGTTCTGGGGCGCCGCCGCGGACGACCTGGCCCTGCCCTGGCAGCGACGCCCCTCCGAGGTGCTCGATCGCTCGCGCGGCCCGGAGTGGGCTCGCTGGTGGATAGGCGGCGCGTTCAACCACGCGGCGGCCGCGATCGATCCGCGAGCCGAGCACGAGCCAGGCGCGGAAGCGCTCGTCTGGGAGGGCGAGGACGGCGAGGTGCGCCGCTTCACCGCGTTCCAGCTCCGGGCGGCCGTCGAGCGGGCGGCCCTGATGCTCCGTGCCGAGGGCGTGGGCCCCGGCGACCGGGTCGGGATTCTCCTGCCGATGCTCCCCGAGACGGCGATCGCCGTCCTCGCGCTCGGTCTTCTCGGCGCGATCTTCACGCCGATCTTCTCGGGCTATGGGGCGACGGCCGTCGCGGCCCGCCTGATCGACTGCGAAGCGAGCGTCATGATCACCGCCGACGGCTTCCTCCGGCGTGGCGGCGTGGTCCCGTTGAAGGAAACCGCCGACGAGGCCGTCGCGATGGCGCCGTCCGTGCGGCGGGTGATCGTCGTCCGACGGCTCGGCGACCGACGCTCGGAGCCGCCGTGGACTCCGTCCCGCGACCGATGGTGGCACGAAGCCGAGGGCGAGGCGTGGGCGAAGGCCGGCGGCCCGGATCGGGCGTACCCCGATCGTCCGGACACGGATCCCGAGTCGCCGTACATGGTCATCTACACGTCCGGTACCACCGGGAAGCCCAAGGGCGCGCTGCATGTCCACGGGGGCTTCCCCATCAAGGCCGCCCAGGACCTGGCGCACAGCTTCGACCTGCGCGCCGGGGAGACGTTGTTCTGGTTCACCGACCTCGGCTGGATGATGGGTCCCTGGTCGATCTCGGGCTCGCTGCTGCTGGGTGCCCGCCTGGTCCTCTTCGAGGGGACGCCGGACTTTCCAGGCCCGGATCGGCTGTGGGCCATCGTCGCCCGGCATCGGATCACCCACCTCGGCCTGAGCCCGACAGTGGTCCGGGCGCTCATCCCGCACGGCACCGATCCCGTCCGCGCCCACGACCGATCCTCACTTCGTGTCCTCGGCTCGACTGGCGAGCCCTGGAACCCCGACCCTTGGTGGTGGTTCTTTCGCGAGATTGGAGATGGCCGCTGTCCCATCGTGAACTACAGCGGCGGCACGGAGGTCTCCGGCGGGATCGTGTCGGGCAACCTGCTGACGCCCGTCCGGCCCACGTCGTTCGGGGGACCGAACGTCGGCGTGGCGGCCGACGTCATCGATGCCGCCGGGCGGCCGGTGCGGGGCGAGGTCGGGGAGCTCGCGATCCGACAGCCTCTGCCCGGGATGACTCGCGGCTTCTGGAACGATCCGGATCGCTACCTCGAGGCCTACTGGTCGAAGGTTCCGGGCATCTGGGTCCACGGCGACTGGGCCATGGTCGACGCCGACGGCTACTGGTACATCCAGGGCCGCTCCGACGACACGCTCAAGGTCGCGGGCAAGCGCGTCGGGCCGGCGGAGGTGGAGAGCGCCGCGGTGGCCCACCCCGCGGTGGTCGAGGCCGCCGCGATCGGGATCCCGCATCCGGTCAAGGGCGAGGCGATCGCCGTGTTCTGCGTCCTGCGGCCCGGCGAATCAGCCGGCCCAGAGGTTAAGGTCGCGATCGCCGCCGAGGTCGTCCGCGAACTCGGCAAGGCGCTCAAGCCCGACGTCATCGAGCTGATCCCGGCCCTCCCGAAGACCCGCTCCGGCAAGGTCATGCGGCGCGTGATCCGGGCGGCCTACCTCGGGCTCGATCCCGGCGACATCTCGTCCCTCGACGACCCCTCGCTGCTCGACGCGATCCGGCGCCTCGGGCTGGCCCGGAGCTGATTCGCTCGCTCCGGGCCCCGGTGCCGGGGCGGCTGTCGTACGATCACGTTCCACCCGTCCATCCGCCGCGCCGAGCGGCTTCGCCCGAGGTTTGCGTGCCCGTCGTCCGGCCCTTTCGCGCGCTCCGCTACGCGCCCGACGCCGTGCCGGACCTTGCCTCCGTGGTGGCACCGCCCTACGACGTCATCGGGACGGACGAGGTTCGCAGGCTCCTTGCCCGCGATCCCCGAAACGTCGTTCGCCTCGATCACCCGATCGCCCAGGCAGGCGACGAGCCCGACGAGCGCTACCGTCGCGCCGCCCGCCTGATCTCGACCTGGCGCTCGGACGGGACCCTCCATCGCGATCCGCGGCCCGCGCTCTATGCCTACGAGCAGGCCTACTCGGTCCCCGGGATGTCGGAGGAGCGTCTCCGCCGGGGTGTCTTCGCCCGCGTCGGGCTCGAGTCGTTCGGGCCCGAGTCGGGCATCCGGCCGCACGAGCGGACGCTGGCCGAGCCGCGCGAGGATCGCTATCGACTGCTCCGAGCGACCGGCGTGAACACCAGCCCCATCGTGGGGATGTATGACGATCCGAGCGGCCGGGTTGGCGAGTGGTTGGCGGCACTTCCCGAACGGGCCACCGCCGAGGTGACCGACGACGACGGCACGCACCACCGGCTGTGGATGATCGCGGAACATCCCGAGTTCCTCGACGACCTCAGCGCCCGAATTGGCGACGGGCCGATCACGCTCGCGGACGGCCACCATCGCTACGAGACGGCGCTGCGCTATCGCGACGAGCGGATGACGGGCGCCGTCGAGCACGAATCGCCGGCGTGGACCGAGATCCTCATGCTCCTGCTCGAGCCCATCCAGGGCCCGCTGACGGTCCTCGCGACGCACCGCGTCCTCCGCGGCCTCGATGCCGCGGCGGTCGAGCGATTCCTGCACGGGATCCCTGAGCTGTTCGAGGTGGAATCAGAAGTGGATGTGTCGGGGCTGGCCGCGGCGTTTCGCGATCCAATTCGGGCCACGGGTGGGCGGGGACGGTTCGGACTCGGGACCCGCCATGGCGGCCTGGTCCTCCGGGCGCGACGCTCGGCCTTCGGAGCCTGGCTCCCGCCGGGCGGGCGTGCGCTCCGTGGCCTCGACGTCACCCTCGCCGGCATCGCCATCGAGCGCCTGGCCGACATCGACGCGGATGCGCTGGCCGAGGGCGATCGCATTGGCTACACCAAGGATCCCGACGAGGCCCTCGCCTGGGTCGAAGCGGCCCGGGACGGCGCCGCGATCGCGCTCCTCCTGGAGCCCACGCCGGCGCGGGACATCGTGGCGGTCGCGGCGGAAGGCGACCTGATGCCCCAGAAGAGCACGTACATCTACCCGAAGGCCCTGACCGGCCTCGTCATCAACCCGCTGGAGTAGCCACATGCCCGAAACCACGCCCGACGAGATCCTCGCACGGGCCCAGTCGCCCTCGGTCAACGGACGTCCGATCCGGAAGGATGAAATCGAGCTGCACGACCGCGGGCTATACATCGAGTCCTGGCTGCCCGAGCGGCGATCGCGCCGGAAGCCCCTCCTCTTCGTCCACGGCGAGCTCGGCGGGTCGTGGTCCTGGGAGCGCTATCTCGGCTACTTCGCGGCCCGCGGCTGGGAGGGCCATGCGCTCAACCTCCGGAACCATTACTGGAGCCAGACAGCCGACCCCACTGAGCTCTCGTTCGAGTCCTACGTCGACGACGTCGGGGCGGCCATCGACCGGCTCGGGGCGGGCGTGGTCGTCGTCGGCCACGGGATGGGCGGACTCCTGGCCATGAAGGCGTCCGAGCGTCGGCCGATCGGCGGCCTCGTCCTGATCTCCGCGGAGCCGCCGCTCGATGCCCGCGACCGGGCCCACCCGCACGAGATCCGCGACATTCCCGACGTCTACGGCCAGTCCACGGTCGGCTGGTCCGTCCTCCCCGAGCGGCTCCGTCGCGACGACGCCGACCTCACCCTCGCCGACATCCTGCGCATCCAGCACCTCATGGGCCAGAAGCCGCACGAGTCCGGCCGCGCCCGTCGAACGATGCTGCGCGGGGTCAGGGTGGATCCGGGCGCCTTCCAGTCGGTGCCGCGCCTCGTCATCGGCGGCGGCCTGGACCGCTCGGTGCCGGTCGAGTCCGCCGAGCGACTCGCGGACTGGCTCGGAGCCCAGTTCGAGCCGTTCGGGGCCCACTCGCACTACGGCCTGATCCTCGGCGAGGACAGCTACCAGCAGGTCGCCGACAGCATCCGGGGCTTCCTCGAGGCGAACCGCCTTTAGGGGCATCCTTGGTATCATCGCCGCCGTCCTGCCGCCCAGCGGCCGGGACCCTGCCGCATTCGTCTAGAGGCCCAGGACACCGCCCTCTCAAGGCGGAGATCATCGGTTCGAATCCGATATGCGGTACCAAATCGACCCGGCTGATCCGCCGACATGCCTGCGTTGGCTTCTGCGGCGCTCACTCACGCACCTTGAGGTGCGCTCGTTCGCGTCCTCGCCGCCGCCTTGGCCTGACGGCGTCTGAACCGGGCCGGGGTTCGCAGCTATCCGGCTGATCCGCCGCCATGCCGGCGGTGTCTCCTGCGGGCGGCGCTCTTCGCTTATCCTCGGACCGTGGCAGATGCCTTCCACGACGCGATGGCGGCCGGCTATTCGCTCGATGAGCCCGCGGTGACGCTTGGCTCGCCGATGCGCGAGGGCGTGGTCGCGAAGGACATCCGAGTCCAGGTCGCATTGTCGATGCTCAATCGCCACGGTCTCGTCGCCGGCGCGACCGGGACCGGCAAGACCAAGACCCTGCAGCTCATCGCCGGCCAGCTCTCGAAAGCCGGCGTGCCCGTCTTCATCGCCGACATCAAGGGCGACCTCACGGGTCGGGCGGCGCCGGGCGACGCCACGAACCCAAAGCTGCAGGGCCGCCTGGATGCTCTCGGCTGGACGTTCGAGCCCTCGGGACATCCCGTGGAGTTCCTGTCGTTGTCGGGCAAGCTCGGGCCCCAGGTTCGAGCGACGGTCCA
>JBBQTO010000089.1:0-8696 GCA_038234575.1 Candidatus Limnocylindrales bacterium | reverse complement strand
CTTCTCGCCGGCGGTAATGAGCGCGTCTCGCCCGTGGGCGGTCGTCGCCTCGGTGTAAACCCGGACGAGCGGCTCGGTACCCGATGTCCGGATGAGCATCCACGAGCCGTCATCGACGAAGAACTTGTAGCCGTCATTCGTCTCGAGTCGCTGGGTCCGGGTGATGGCCTGCCCACCAAGATCGGCGGGCGGTGTGTCGGCCAGGCCTTCGATGAGCCGCTGCTTGACCCCGACATAGAGCGGCTTCTCGATGTGGACGTCGACGCGGCGATAGAACGACGGCCCCGCAAGCTCGTGGAACTTCGCGACGATCTTGGAGACCGGCCACACGCCACGAGCCTTCTCGCGGAGGAAGAGGTCGAGCAGGAGGAGGTCGGCGTAGACCCCGTCGCGCTCGGGCAGGTGCATCCCGAAGCCGTAGCCGCCGGATTCCTCGGCGCCCATCATCGCGCCCGTCTCGATCATCTTCGGGCCGATGTACTTGAAGCCGACCGAGGTCTCGTGGACGTCGATGCCGTAGATCTTCCCCAGCCGCCCGGCCATCGAGGTGTTGTTGACCGAGATCACGACGGGTTGGCGCAGGCCGCGATGCTCGGCGAGGTAGTACATCAGCAGCCCGGTGACCTCGAGCTGGTGGATGAAGGTCCCCTGCTGGTCGGCCGCTCCCGCGCGATCCGCATCGCCGTCCAGGAGCAGGCCGAGGTCATGATGGCCGCTGACGATGTCGGCGAGCGCCATGTCGATGTTCGGCCGGATGGGCTCGGGATTGACGCCACCGAAATATGGGTTGCGCTCCTGGTGGATCTCGTTGACCCGGATTCGGGACCCGTCGCCGCCGAGCAGCCGGCTGAGCCAGCCGGAACCGGCACCCCACATCGGCTCCACGAGGATGTCGACATCCGCCGCCCGCAACGCGTCGAGATCGACCGTCCGCCGAAGGTAGACCTCATAGCCCTCGAACGGGTCGTAGCGCTCGACAAGGCCGGCCGCCTCGGCCTCCGCGAATGGCCGGCGCTCGATCGGCGCGTCCTCGGCGATCGCCTGCTCGATGACCTTCAGCATGTCCGGACCGCCCGCGGAACCCGTGGGCGCCTTGACCTTGAAGCCGTTGTCGGTCCATGGGTTGTGGCTCGCGGTGATGACGATCCCGGCCGCGGCGCTCCGCTCGACGACCTCGTACGAGCTCATCTGCGTCGGGACGGCGTGGGCCGCGTAGGCCACCGGGATGTCGTGGGCGACGAGAACCTCGGCCGCGGCCATCGCGAAATGCTCCGAGGCGAAGCGGCGGTCGTAGGCGATCACCACGCCCTTCGACTGCTCGCCTTGGCCGATGACGTAACGGGCGACGCCGTCCGCGCAGCGACGGACGTTCTCGAAGGTGAAATCGTCGGCGATCCGGGAGCGCCAGCCGTCCGTGCCGAAGACGATCTGCGCTCGAGCGGTTGCCTCGGTCATCGCCGATTCTCCCATTCGGATACTCGGTTCAGGAGCTCGTTCACCTTCGGTCGGGACCCGGCGGCGCCGGTCAGCAGCGCCACGGGCGAGGAGCCGAGGATCTCGCGAGGGCCGTCGCCGAGCGTCAGCCGGCCGTCGACCCGTTCGACGACGAGGTCGTCGGTGCTTGCCGTCGCCGCCTCACCGGGGCCGACCACCCGGCCGCTGCCGCTCGCTCCCGTGGCTTCGAGGAGGGCAGCCCAGCCGCCGAGGTCGCTCCAGCCGCTGTCGAGGGAGGCCATCGCCACCCGCCGATCCCGTGCCGCACCCTCGAGGACAGCCTGGTCTACCGAGAGTGGCTTCAGCTGGTCGTATGCCGCGGCGAGGCCGCCGTCCCCGGCGCCGACGCTCCCGAGCAGGGTGAGCAGACCGGTGTAGCGCTCGAAGGCTTCCTTGATCGCGCCCCGCTGCCAGACGAAGATCCCCGCGTTCCACGCCGTGCCGGGATCGCCCAGCAGCTCGACGGCGCGCTCCCGGGTCGGCTTCTCCTCGAAGGCCTTGAGCATCGAGACGTGCACACCGTCGATCGGGGCGTGCGTCGCGGCGTCCGGAACGAGGTAGCCGTACTCCGTGGCCGGCCGGTCCGGCCTCACGCCGAGGGTGATCAGTGGCGCCTCGATGTCGAAGGCGCCGGCGGCGAGGCGTGCCGCGGCACGGATGACCTTGCGGTGGGCGGCGTCGTCCTCGATGCGATGGTCGGCGGGCAGGACGACCATCATGTCGTCGGGATTGCGATCGATCCTCAGGGTCGCCAAGGCCACCGCGGCCGCAGTGTTTCGGCCCGCCGGCTCGATGAGGATCCGGACGTCGGGCAGCTGCTCGCGGGTCACCTCGGCATAGCGCCGGTCCGTGACCACCGTGACGTCCTCCGCGGCGAGGGGCAGGTCGGAATGACCAACGAGCCGGTCGAGCGTCAGCTGAAGCAACGACCGATCGCCCAGCAACGGCAGGAATGGCTTCGGGGTTTCAGGGCGGCTGAGGGGCCAGAGTCGCGTGCCGCCCCCGCCGGCAAGGATCACCGCGTACATCGTGCCCATCCTATCGGCGCGGCGGCGGTGAGGTAGCGCCGCAGTCGACTCTCAGGCGAGAACCGGCTCCGGCATCTTGAGACCCGCCTCGGAGGCGAGGAGCTCGGCCTTCTCGGTCCGCTCCCACGGGAGGTCGAGGTCGGGCCGCCCGAAGTGGCCGTACGAGGCCGTCTGGCGATAGATCGGCCGCTGCAGGTCGAGCGCCGAGATGATCGCCGCCGGTCGCAGGTCGAAGTGCTCGTGGATGAGCCGGAGGATCTCAGCGTCGTCGATCTTGCCGGTGCCGTACGTCTCGATCGAGACCGACAGCGGCCGGGCGACGCCGATCGCATAGGCAAGCTCGATCTCGAAGCGGTCGGCGAGGCCCGCGGCCACGACGTTCTTGGCGACCCAGCGGGCGGCGTACGCGCCGGATCGGTCGACCTTCGTGGGGTCCTTGCCGGAGAAGCAGCCGCCGCCGTGGCGGGCCATCCCGCCGTACGAGTCCACGATGATCTTCCGGCCGGTCAGGCCGGCGTCGCCCATCGGGCCGCCGACGACGAACCGGCCCGTAGGGTTCACGTGCATCACGGGGTCGTTGGCGCGGAGCTCGCGCGGGATCGAGGGCTGGATCACTGCCTCGATGAGGTCGTCCTGGAGACGATCGACCTGGACATCGGGGTCGTGCTGCGCTGCGACGACGACGGTCTTCACCGCAACGGGGACACCGTAGGCGTACTCGACGGTGACCTGCGTCTTGCCATCCGGACGCAAATAGGGCAGCTGGCCCGACTTGCGGGCTTCGGCGAGGCGGCGCGCCATCCGGTGGGCCATCGCGATCGGCAGCGGCATGAGCTCGGGCGTCTCGCGGCAGGCGAAGCCGAACATCATCCCCTGGTCGCCGGCCCCGATCTCGCCCGCATCGGCCGTGTCGCCGCGGCTTTCGAGAGCCGCATCGACGCCCATCTTGATGTCCGGCGACTGCTCCTTGATCGAGATCAGCGTGCCGCAGGTCTGGTAGTCAAAGCCGTAGTCGGCGCGGGTGTAGCCGATATCGCGCACGGTCTCGCGGACGACCTGCTGAAAATCGACGTAGGTGTCGGTCGTGATCTCGCCGAGGACGATCACAAGGCCCGTTGTTGTCGCGGTCTCGCAGGCGACGCGGGCGTCGGGATCGTGCCGGATGATCGCATCGAGGATCGCGTCGCTGACCTGGTCGCAGAGCTTGTCCGGGTGGCCCTCGGTCACCGATTCGGACGTGAACAGGTACTCCGCGGCGTCAACGATGCTGGGCATGAATCCTCGCTGGTGGGTGTTCGGCCGAGCGTACCACCGAGCACCTGAGGCCCTGACTAGAC
This sequence comes from Candidatus Limnocylindrales bacterium, assembly GCA_038234575.1. GTDB lineage: Bacteria > Chloroflexota > Limnocylindria > Limnocylindrales > CSP1-4 > UBA5189. The sequence continues at coordinate 4,837 of JBBQTO010000089.1, read as the reverse complement.
TCAGCTCGTGACCGATTCGGCCAATGCCCCGACCGACCAGTCGATTGAGCGGGCGCGAGCGCTCGACTCGGCTGATCCGCTCGCGGGATTCAGGGATCGGTTCGCGATCCCCGATCCGTCGCTGGTCTACCTCGACGGGAACTCACTCGGCCGGCCACCTATTGCAGGCTTGGAGGCCGTCGAGCGAGCAGGCCGAGCGTGGTCCGAAGCGCTGATCCGCGGCTGGACCGAGGAGGCCTGGCTGGATTACCCGATCCGGGTCGGCAATCGCCTCGCGACCGGGGTCCTCGGCGCGGCCGCGGGCGAGGTGGCTGTCACGGATTCCACGACGGTCAATCTGTACCGGCTTGCGGCCGCGGCGCACGAGGCGCGGCGGCCGCGTCGGGTCGTCGTCATGGAGCGGTCCGAGTTCCCGACGGATCGGTACGTCGTCGAGGGTCTGGCACGGGAGCGAGACCTCGAGATCCGCTGGCTCGAGGGCGATTCAGTCGAGGGCCTTTCGACCGGCGACGTTGCCCGGGCCCTCGACGGCGACGTGGCCGTCGCGATCCTCTCAGCTGTGAACTACCGATCGGCGGCGATCGTGGATATCTCCACCGTGACCTCTACGTCGCGCGATGCCGGCGCGCTCGTCATCTGGGACCTGTCCCACGCCGGCGGGTCGATCCCGGTCGAGCTCGGCGCCAACCGCGTCGACCTCGCGGTCGGCTGCACGTACAAGTACCTCAACGGCGGGCCCGGCGCGCCCGCGTACCTATACGTTCGGCGAGAGCTCCAGGACGAGCTCCGACCGCCGATCCAGGGCTGGTTCGCGCAGAGCGATCAGTTCGAGATGGGTCCGCGCTTCGAGCGCCGCCAGGGCATCGGCGGTTGGCTGGCTGGAACGCCCGGCATCCTCGGACTCGCGGCTGCCGAGGCCGGAATCGAGCTGACCGCGGGGGCCGGCATCGACCGCATCCGCGCGAAGGGCATCGCGCTGACCGAGTATGCCATCGATCTCTTCGACGCGTGGCTCGCGCCGCTCGGGTTCTCGCTCGGTTCACCGCGCGACCCCGCCCGCCGAGGCGCGCACGTCTCGGTCCGTCACGCCGATGCGGGCACCCTCACCGCTCGCTTGATCGAGCGCCGCGTTATCGCGGATTTCCGCGCCCCGGATTCGATCCGCCTTGGCCTCTCGCCGCTCACGACGTCCTTCGAGGATGTACATCGAGGGATGGCGGCGCTGAGGCAAGTCGTCGCTTGAGGTCGCCGCGAGCGAGGTGGATGTGGTCAATCGTGCGCGAGGTTCGGAGCTTGAGCCGAAACAATGCCGTTGGCCGCACGTCTGCTGGGGGACTGGGAGACGCCAGCTGAACACGGAGGCCCCGATGTCACGGCTGGTCGCGCTCCTGGGCACATTCCTCCTCGCCGGCTGCGGGCAGGCCGCGCTGCTTTCTTCATCACCTGCGGCTAACACGACGGCGCCGACCGTCGGGCTGCCATCGCCGTCCGCGGTACCGAGCGCCGCCTTCCCGACGAACAGTCCCACCCTCAGCCCAGCTTTTGAGTGGCAGGCCCTCGGAAGCGTCGCCACGCAATCCCAGATTCGTGGGCTGGCTGCTTCCGCCCGGGGCTACGTCCTCCTGGAGGGCGGTACAACCGTCTGGTTCTCACCTGACGCGAAGAAGTGGAGCCGCGTCATCCTCCCGTTCAACCCGAAGGACAAGTCTGCGAGCAAGGGCGCCACGGCGATCTGCATCGCAGCGAGCCCGACGGATTTCATCGTCGACGGGAGTTTCTCCCACGAGCCTTGTGTCGGCCTCGTTGCCGACGGGGGACCGCCCGGCTGCGCGGTCACCCCGATTTCGTGGGTGTCGCGGACGGGCTGAGCTGGACATCGAGCATCGCCATCCCGCTTCCGCTGCAGAACCTCGCGAGCCCGGACTACCGGGAGTTCACAGAAGTCTGGCCGGCCGCCGGCGGTTGGGACGCCGCGGTGCGGACCGCCGATTCACCCGATCCGATCGGAAAGGAGCTGCTTCACTCCGCGGACGGTCTGACCTGGTCACGGCTGGCCGTGCCCCCGACCCTCGCGGGCGCACTCCATGTTTCTGGCCGCGGGGGCGCCGCCGTTGCGGACCGTCGCGTCATGTGGCAGGTCTGGGACGCCAAGTACCCCGGTCCGACGAGCACGCTCGCCACATCGACCGATGGCAGGACCTGGACATCGCTCGACGAGTTTCAGGGCAAGGGCGCCACTGTCGGGCACGCGTTGGCACCGGACGCCGGCACGACCGGACCGTGGCTCCTCGCCGGCGACGTCTACATGGGCGGGTCGTGCTCGGCGGTCATCTGGAGCTCGCTCAACCTGACGACCTGGCAGGCGGCGACGCTGACCGTGCCCGGGGCCGTCAGCCTGACGGCGCCGAGCTCGCTCACCCGGTGGTCGGGCGGATACATCACGGTTGCCAAGTGGTCCTCCAACGGCCAAGCGGCCTCGACCAACTACGCGACATGGGTCAGCACGGACGGTGCAACATGGAGCGCAGGTCCCGCCCTGCCCCCGACCGGCGCCGATGGGCAAGCGTTCCTGGCGGTCGGCCCGAACGGCCTCCTCGCCGTCCGCCAGGAGGATGGGCCGACGCTCGTGTTCCTCGGGCCGTAGCGGCGGGTTGGGAGTCGCAAATGGTGACTGCCGAGCTTCCGTCGGACGATCGAGAGTTCCCCGCCCTTGCGCGCGCCGGCCTCGAGCGTTTCGCGCCAATCCTCGAGGCCATCCGACGATCGAAATGAGGGTCGGCCGGCGACCTGGACAGGCTCACCCGAGGAATGGTTGCGGCGTCCCGGTCTCGGCGTAGGCCTTCAGCGCGCCGACGATTCGGCCCCACGTGTAGTTCACGCTCGCGTAGTCCATCTCGGGATAGGCCTCTCCCCAGCCGTCCTGACGGAATACGACGGTCGTTCCCCTACCGGTCGCCGCCGGGGCGAGGTCCCAGGTCACCGTCGTACCCGCCCAGTGCGGAAAATCACCGAGGCACGCCCAAGCGACTCGGCGATCATCGTCGAGCTCATCAACGCGCATCCGCAGGTCGACGGGTGCGCTCGGGAAGCCGAAGCGGGCAATGGAACCGACGACGGGCTCGACATCGCAATCGGAGGTCCAGAAGGCCGCCTCGCCGGCCTGGGTCGTGAGGGCGGTGAAAAGGGCGGCGGCGTCAGCTTCGATATCGACCGCGTGCAGCATCGGACCGGGCATCGACAGCTCCTCTCAGTCTTCCTGTCCTCTATTTAAGGTGTCGCTTAACTTAAGCATCGGCGCGACGCGCGGCACTTTTGTCAATTCTTAAGATTGTGCTTAACTTCACGTGTGGACCCTGCGATGCTCGAGGCGATTGCCAGTCCGCGTCGACGCGAGATCCTCCGGATGGTCTGGGATCGGGAGCCCGCGGCGGGCGAGATCGCGGCCGGGTTCGACGTGAGCTGGCCGGCAATCTCCCAGAACTTGGCGGTGCTGCGAAAGGCCGGCGTCCTTGCTCAGCGTCGGGACGGAACGCGGCTCTTCTATCGCGCCGACCACGCCGCCATTGGACCCCTCGCCGAGGTGCTCCGGACCATGTGGGCGCTGGGCCTGAGACGCTCGGGCGCGCCGCCGAGGCGGTAGCAGGGCGACAGAGACGTGATGTCGTCCGAACGTGACGTCGCGGTCGAAGTCGAGACGCGGATCCGGGCACGGCCGGAAACGGTCTTCGCGTTCCTGGTGGATTCGGATCGCTACATCCAGTGGCAGGGCAGCAGTGCCGAACTCGACGCTCGACCCGGCGGGATCTATCGCGTCGTCATGCCGAACGGCGCCGCCGTGCGTGGCACCTACTTGGCGGTCGAGCCACCCAACCGGGTCGTGTTCACCTGGGGGTGGGAGGGGGACGACCTCCTGCCGCCGGGCGGCTCTACGGTCGAGATCACCCTGACGGCGGATGGCGACGAGACGGTGCTCCGGCTGCGCCATACGGATCTGCCATCCGTGGAGCCAGGGGACCAGCACGCCGTTGGATGGCGCACCTTCCTTGCCGGCCTCGCCGACCGAGCTGAGCAGCTGCCCTAGGCCGTCGCCTCATCGATCGCCTGCGGGGCTGCTCCGGGGACGGGCCAGACCGGGATCGTGCCGGCCTTCGCGTCCTGTTGGATCCGAAGCCGTTCAATGAAGAACGGGATGCTCTCGGAAAGCCAGCGGTCGACGAACTCTGGAGTGAGGTCCTTGACGGAGCGGGTCTTGCGGTCGCGAGCGGCCGAGTCGGCGGCCCAGCGCTCAAAGCCTGCCCAGACTCGCCGGTCCGACTTGCGCGCCTCCGGAAGCATTGGCGTTGCGAGTGCCCACCAATGCTGGACGATGTCCCCCCAAAACTTCGTGGCGAGCTCGGGTCTGAGATACCCGCCGTAGATCGAGTCAGCGGTGCCATCGAACCAGCCGGCGACGAACTCCATCGAAGGCGAGATGCCCGGTTGTTTCTGGGCGACGTGGATCAGTGCCGCCAGCTTGTGTCGGATCATCTGTTCCGCAAGCATCTCGTCGGCCAAACGACTCACAAGCCGGAGGTCGTTCGCCCAGCGCTGAGCGTCAGGAGCGCCAGGAACTGGGCCATCGTCCACAGCCACTCCGAGCCGGGCCCGAAGACCGCCATTCCATCGAGATTGAAGACCCGCATCCGCCTCTCCTTAACCCCGATCCACCGATCGCTGAGGGTTGACGGCCTGCTGAAACGACGAATCAGGTGCCCATCCGAACTGGGAAGATGGCGTTTGAGAAACAGCCCATCGACCCGACAGAGGAGCACCTGATCGATGCGATCTTCGCACACCG
>JBBQTO010000088.1:0-8761 GCA_038234575.1 Candidatus Limnocylindrales bacterium | reverse complement strand
GGGCTACACGGTCGTCGAGGCGGCTGACGGCGCCAGCGCGCTCGAGATGGTGGAGCGGGAGGATCCGGCGCTCGTTGTGCTCGACCTGATGCTCCCCGAGATCGACGGGCTGTCGGTCGTCCGAGCCGTGCGCCGGAGAATCGACACCCCGATCATCATCCTGTCTGCGCGCGGCACAACCGCGGATCGGATCGCCGGACTCGCGGTCGGCGCCGACGATTACCTCCCGAAGCCGTTCTCGCCAGCGGAGCTCGTCCTGCGGGTTGGACGCGTCCTCGCCCGCGTCCGCTCGGAGCGAGGTGACGAGACCTCGGTCCTCGACTTCGGGGCACTCTCCATCGACCTCGATCGCCATGAGGTCGCCCTCGCGGGCAGGCGGGTGGCAGTCACGGCTGTCGAGTTTCGTCTACTGCTGACCATCCTCGCTGCAGATGGCCGCGTCCTGACCCGCGATCAGCTGCTCGACGAGGTCTACGGAGCCGATGCCGAGGCGGTCCTCGACCGGACGATCGATGTGAATGTCGGGCGACTTCGGCGCAAGCTGGGCGATCCCGTCGGCAATCCGCGGGTGATCATGACGGTCCGCGGCGTCGGATATCGTGCCGTCGCGCGCCGCTCGGTCCGAGCGGCCGAGCGAACCGGTTGAACTTCCCGACGAGCGGGCGCCGCCGCTGGGCTCACGGCATCGGCGCCCGGATCGCGATCGCCGCCGTGGCCACCGCTGGCCTCGCGGTCGCGATCGTGGCTCTCGGTGTCGTCGTGGTCGGCGGCAACGTTTTCACAGCGCTGATGCTCGAGCACGGCCAGAGTGTCGAGACCGCCCACTCGATGTTCGACGGGTCGATCACGGCGGTCCTGGTGCTGGCCGTAGCCACGTCCGTGATCGCCGCTCTCGCGCTGGCTGTGTTTCTGAGCCGACGACTCGCTCGGCCGATCCGCGAGATCGGCGCGGCCGCCCGGCGCCTGGCGGCCGGCGACTTCGCCGTCCGCGTACCGCCGCAGGGCCCTGACGAGGTCGCGGGTCTGGCGGAGTCGTTCAACCAGATGGCCGTGAGCCTCGAGCGGCAAGAGAGCCTTCGGCGGGAGTTCATCGCGAACGCTGCCCACGAGCTGCGCACGCCGCTGACGAACCTCAAGGGCTATCTCGAGGGCTTGCGCGACGGCATCATTCCGGCCGACAAGGCGACGTTCGAGTCGCTATGGGAAGAAGCCGAGCGCCTCGTCCGACTCGCCGCGTCGCTCGACGCCCTCGCCGAAGGCGACGCGGCGCAAGGGCCACCGCGGCTCGTGGACCTCGACGTTGTCGCTGCGATCCGAGGCGCTGTCGAGCTCGCCGGGCCAAACCTTGAGCGCGCCGGCCTCACCCTTGATCTCGACCTGCCGGACCGACTCGACGCCCGGGCCGATCCCGATGGCCTGGCCCAGGTGCTCGGCAACCTGCTCCAAAACGCGGCGCGCTACACGCCCCGCGGCGGGCGGGTCGAGATCCATACTGAACGACGGTCGGCGGATTTCAGGGTCACGATTGCGAACAGCGGAGCCGAGATCCCGGCGGACGATGTCCCGCACCTTTTCGAGCGCTTCTATCGCGTCGACAAGTCGCGCGATCGAGCCCATGGCGGAGCCGGGATCGGCCTCGCCATCGTCCAACAGATCGTCGAGGCCGCCGGCGGCCGGGTCGGCGCCGATTCAGGGGCCGGCGGCACGCGATTCTGGTTCAGCCTCCCCAGCTGACCAAGGGGTCGTATCGGCCAACCGCCAAAGTCGATCCGGGCTGGGCTTGCGACTTCGTCATCGTCGCGACACACCGGAATGCGAGTCTCTTCATCGAGACACCGGGACTCCCGGCAGCATGGAGGAACACTCGTGAAGTTCAGGTCTATCTCCCTCGTGGGTGCGCTCTCGGTCTTCCTGACCGTCCTCGCCGTCGCCCCGGCCGCGGCCGCGGGCTCGTCCGCCGGGGCGGTCTACACGCTCTCGAACTCGGCGGCGGGCAATGCCGTCATCGCCTTCTCGCGGTCCTCCGACGGCAGCCTGTCGCCGCTGGGCACCTTCGCGACCGGTGGCCTCGGGTCCGGTGGCGGCCTCGGATCGCAGGGTGCCGTCACCCTCAGCGGGGATGGTCAATGGCTCCTGGCCGTCAATGCCGGCAGCGACGAGATCACCTCGTTCGCCGTCGGGGCCGACCGTCGCCTCACCTTCGCCGACAAGATCTGGTCGGGCGGCGATCACCCGATCAGCGTCACGATCGGCTACGGCGTCGTGTACACCGTCAACGACGGCGGCAGCGGGAACATCGCGGGATTCTCGATCAGCCCGACTGGCCACCTATCCGCCATCGCCGGCTCGATCCGTCCGCTGAGCTCCAGCTCGTCGGGTCCGGCGCAGATCTCGTTTACCCCGGACCGCGCAACTCTCGTCGTGACCGAGAAGGCCACCAACCGGATCACCACCTACGCCGTGGGCGCGAACGGTGCAGCGGGCGCCCCAACCTGGGTCACGTCGGCCGGCCCGACGCCGTTTGGCTTTGACTTCGACAACAAGGGCCGCCTGATCGTCTCGGAGGCCAACGGTGGCCCCCCCAACTTGAGCTTCGTCTCCTCGTACGACGTGTCCAGTGGGAGCGCGAGGATCATTGATGGACGCGTCGCGACGCACCAGGTGGCAGCTTGCTGGGTGGTCGTGACCAACAACGGCAAGTACGCCTACGCCTCCAACACGGCGAGCGGCTCTATCTCGGGTTTCGCCATCGCCAACGATGGCAGCCTCGACCTCCTCGACGCTGACGGTGTCACGGGCTCCACAGGTGGCGCGCCGACCGACATGTCGTTGAGCTCGAACAGCAAGTTCCTGTACGCCCGCGTCGGCGCAGCGCTCCACGCCTTCCGGATCAACCACGACGGCAGTCTTGCCGCCCTCGGTTTTCCCGTCCAGACTGGCATCGCTGGCATCGTGGGACTCGCCTCGTCGTGACGCTTGCGGGTCACGCCCTGGGCTGACCGCCTATTTCATCGGCTGGGAGTCGGAATCCGACTCCCAGCCTTCGCGTGCCGAGCACGTCCGATTCTCGCCCCGCCGCCAACCTGAACGACCATCCGTCGGAGCCTCGGCCACGTCCAGGACCGCCGGTCTTGCCCGGCGCCGTCAGCGCTGGCGGCCGGACTCGATGCCGTGGTGCCGGCGAAGCGCTTCGAGCTCGTCGGGGGAGGCGCCCCTCGCGTGGAGCCGTTCGAGTTCCTCCGGGAAGCTATCGAGCGCGGCCGGCCAGACCGCCAGCCACGCGGCCGGTCTGGCCGGCCAGACCGCCAGCCACGCGGCCGGTCCGGTGCCGGCGATCCGGATGCCGTGCTCCGTGTCCGGCGGGACCAGGGCGAATGAGCCCGTTCTCATCGGCGTGACGCTGCGGGCGCCGAGGAAATCGACCTCGCCTTCGAGGATGTAGAAGCCCTCGGCCTCGCCGCGATGGAGGTGGGTCCGGCCGCCTTCACCCGGGACGCCGCGCACGACCACGAGGCCCCAGCGGCCGTCGCCGTCGCCGGCGGTCGACTTGCGGACGGCGTCCAACGACCCGAACGCGTCACCTTCCCCGGGCCCGAGGACGATCAGCCCATCGGTCGTGCGGCTCATCGGCGTCCGTCAGCCGTCCGTCCGGGTCGAAGGGACGCATAAGACGCGGACAGGCGCACCCACGTGCGTCATCCAGGTGCCTTTGACCGGAATCGCCGAGGACTCGAGTCTGCCACTCGGCCTGACCGGGCGGTCCCTCGCGGAGCTGGCGGCCGAGAGTCCACACGGATATCGGCTCGCGGACTTCGTCTCGGGCGCCAGTGGCCTGGGACTCATCGTGAACGGCACACTGCTCGCGACGATCGCCGCATTTCGCGTTCGGGAACGCTCCTCGTGACGGGCCCGCGCTCGTTCCGCGCCGGCGTAGGCGACGAGCGATGACCGATAGCAGCACGGCCGCCGCGGTACTCCGCGTGGTCGGCCCGTGTCACCTCCTTCCAGTGGTCAGCCGACCGGAGCTCGACTCCACTCGGCGATCCAGGAAGCACTCGCCAGCGCCAATGGCTCAGTGGCGACTTAGCCGCCGCGCGCGGTCCTTACACTCGTCCCTACCCTGAGGCCGCCGTGGCGCAGCCACCGTGACGGTCGACGGCACCTATGTCCCTTCGCCGATGACTCCCTCGATCTTCGCCAGGAACCAGAAGGCGGTGCGCCGCGCAGCGATCGCGAGGAGGGCGCGATCGAGGATGAAGCCGACCATGCCAAACGGCGGCGCGTAATGGCCGTCGAGCTCAAGACGGTCCGGGTAGACGGTAAGACGACCGGCAAACACTGGGAAGAGTGGCGCCAAGGTCGCTGCTCGCCACGCGATCGGCACGAGCCAGCGGTCGGTCTGGCGAACAGGTCTTCCGACGCTGACAATCGCTGCCTTGCGGAAGATCGAACGCCTCTCCGGACTCACCTTCAGCTCAAGGTCGCACAGGTACTGCGTAAGAGCCCCGTCGTCGATTCCGTCAGGCGGACCAAGCCAATCGTGAGCCTCCTCCGCGAACGCCTGCAAGACCCGATCGAGGTCGATGGCGGCGATTCTCGTAGCCGAGAGTCGAACGACGCCGTCCGCGTCCGTCTGAGAAACGCGGCGATCGGCTTCGTAAACCCGGGCGATATCGTCCGACATCGCTCCATATTGGCGAGCGGCGTACCGCGGGAGGAGGGCCGAACGGCAGCATTCCACCGGGCCGTTCCGCAGGCCCGCCACGCTGTCGGCGGCCACAATGTCGTGGCACAGGCGATGTCGGCCGGTCGTCCGTCATGGCCACCAGAATCCGCTTCCATCGCTGATCTTCTTCTCGCAGCCCCAAGTCGATCGAAGGTCGACGTCAGTCTTAGGGTGCGGGTAGCGACCGGCGCCGGCACCTGCCCAAGGTCACTTCGAAAAAGAAGCCATTCGGCCCATCCCCGGTCACGAGGAGCGCGGCAAAGTCGTCTGAAACGGCCGCCGGAGGCGCGCCGGAGGAGGTCCGCGATGCAGACGATGACGCTCGAGCGGCCGCTCAATCACGACAGGGGGATCGGCGAGCCGAGCCTGGGGCCACGCCCTGTCCCGTTGCGAGAGCGGGTCACGGTCCGACTCCGAGCACCCGGGTCGCGGGAACTGGTGGCGCGGAGTCTCACCCAACTCGTGGAAGACGCCTTTCTTGTGGACGCCTGTTCGGCCATCCCGCACCTGCGGGATGCGCTGGACGAACCGATCGCGGCGGCGACAGAAACGGCTATCGATACCCTCATCGACGAGCTCGCGGACCTACTCGATCTCCTTCCCGAGACGGCCGAGAACGCGTGGAACCGCGCACAACTCGAGGCCGACCTCGGTTACGAATAGTCGTCCAGGCCTCACGCACCGGGACGAGGGGCATTGCCCGGAGGTGTGAGAGGACTCGCGCCCTCGTGGCGTCCACGGGCAGACGCGATCGTTCCCGACGAAAACCACGGCCTCCACGGCCACAGCCGCAGCAGCCATCGCGACTCGATGCGGGCTCGAAGAGCCGCCGACTGGATCGGTGTCGAGCGGGTCAAGACCGACAACGATCTGGCCTATTCGATCAACCGCCTATCGCGCAAACCTGGGCGAGCGTCGAAGCGCTTACGCGCGCGGTGACGTCTCGCTCCCGCACCGGCGGCCGCGGCCATGGGACGTGATCACCCTGAGGCCGTGATCGGAAGCGCTCGCGGGATGAACTCGGGTATTCGCTCCAGCAGACCCCACAGCGTGGTCGAGAACGGTGTCGTCGGACGGGCACCCAGCCGCTCGACCGCCACGATCTGGCGCCGGATCGTGGCCACGCCACCGAGCCCGACCTCGCGAACCGAGCCGGCTGCGAGGGCGTCGGCGACCGCTGTCCCGGGGAGCAGGGCTACGCCGAGCCCACGTTCGACCATCCGCTTCGCCGCCTCGATGTTGTCGACCTCGGTGACGCCACGGGGAACGACGCCGGCAGCGCGGAACAGCGCGTTCGTGAGGTCGTAGTAGCTCGACGTCCGGTCGAACAGGATGAGCTGAGTGTGCTTGATCTCGGATACGTCGATCGTGCCGGCGATCGCGAAGGGATGATCCGGCCGGGCGATGAGGACGAGCTCGTCATCGTAGAGCGGGCGGCTGCGCACGCGGGCGTCGCGGAGCTGGCGAACGATTCCGAGCTCGACCTCGCCGCGAGCTACCAGATCCAGGATCTCCTCTGAATGCCCGGTCCGCACGCGGAGGCGCACGTCCGGGTGGCGGTCCGTGAAGCGACCGAGAATCTCCGGCAGGACGTAGGCGCTGACCGCGGGAGCCACCGCGAGCGCGAGCTCGCCGATAACGCCGAATTCGAGTTCGCGGACCAGCGAGCCGCCGCTCCGGATCGCCTCGATCGCGCGGTCGGCGTGCGGAAGGAAGGCCGTGCCGGCGGCTGTCAGGACCATTCCGGTGTGGGTCCGTCGGAACAGGGACACGCCGAGCTCCTCCTCGAGTGCCTGGAGCCGCGCCGTGAGCGCCGGCTGGCTGATCGCGAGGGCCTCTGCCGCACGTCGCATGTTCCCGAGCCGAGCAATCTCGATGAGGCCTTCGATCTGAGCGAGGAGCATCGGTCCCACCATCGTTGATCAATAAGACTGATCACACAATATCATAGGTTCGATTGGACTGATGGTCGAGAAGGTCGTATCGTTGACCTCCAGCGCACTTGAAAGGGCGTCCCATGGAACTTCAACTGGATCTCCATCCGCCGATCAAGCAGACCAGCAGCTCTGAGTCTTCCCCCTGGATGCTCAGCCTGGCCGACCCCAACCGCAGCCCGGCTGCCTTGCCGACACCGCACCCGTACAGCTATCTGTCCAAATGCGAGTGTCCCGACGAATGCCTCAGGGACCACGAGAACGAATGACATTCGCCACCGCCCCACCCGCCGTGCCGGGGACGTCGGGCCTCGCGGAACGCGTCGAGAACACGACGAGCGCATTCGAGACCCAGGTCGAGGCTGCGCGCGAATGGTTCGCCCAGCCCCGATTCGACGGCGTCGTCCGTCTCCATACCGCGCGTCAGGTCGCGGCGCAGCAGGGCACGATCCAGCAGGACTACACCGTCGCGCGAACCGCGGCCGAAGCGTTCTACGCTCGACTGCGCGAGCTCTTCTCCCGGCGGCAGCAGATCACGACGTTCGGCCCGTACTCACCGGGTCAGGCGGTCGTGATGAAGCGGCTGGGAGTCGAAGCCATCTACCTCGGCGGCTGGGCCACGTCTGCGAGGGGGTCGAAGACCGAGGATCCCGGTCCGGATCTGGCCAGCTACCCGCTCAGCCAGGTCCCCGATGAGGCGGCCGGATTGGTCCGCGCGTTGCTTGCCGCCGACAAGAACCAGCACTTCGCCCGCGCCCAGATGGACGACGAGCAGCGACGAGCCACGCCGGAGGTCGACTTCCGCCCGTTCATCGTCGCCGACGCCGATACCGGGCACGGCGGCGACGCGCACGTCCGGAACCTGATCCGGCGGTTCGTCGAGGTCGGCGTCCCCGGCTACCACATCGAGGATCAGAAGCCGGGGGCCAAGAAATGCGGCCACCAGAGCGGCAAGGTCCTCGTCGCCCAGGACGAGCAGAACAAGCGGCTCAACGCCGCGCGCCTGCAGCTGGACGTCATGGGGGTGGCGGGAATCATCGTCGCCCGGACCGATGCCGAGGCCGCCACGTTCCTTGACAACCGCAGTGACGAGCGGGACCAGCCGTTCATCCTGGGGGCGACGAATCTGGAGCTGCCGAGCTACCGGGTAGGCTTCCTGGCCATCCAGAAGTCGCTCCACGACCTGGGGCTGGACGAGGCGCGAGGTCACCTGCTGTTCGCCGTCCCGGATGCCGAGCTGCAGAAGGCTGATACCTGGCTCGTTCAGGTTGGGCTTTCGGCGCTGATCGAGCAGAGCGCCCCAACCATTCGCGAGGCTGAGGCCGGGACCTCGCTCGAGGCACTGCTCGATGAGATCGACACACGGTATGCCGAGATCTGGCGCGTAGAAGCGAATCTCAAGACGTACGGCGAGGCGGTTGCGGAGATCATCGTGCTCCGAAGCGGCGAGGGTGAGCGGTTCGACATGACCCTCGAGGAGTGGCGGGCCTTCGCGACTCGTGCGTCCTTCTCCGAGGTCCGCGCAAGGGCGGACGCGCTCGACATCCAGGTCACCTGGGATCCGGAGCTGCCCAAGACACCCGACGGCTACTACCAGGTCCAGGGTGGGATCGATTACGCGATTGCCAAGTCCCTTGCTGCGGCGCCGTTCTCCGACCTGCTCTGGATGGAGACGAAGACAGCCGATCTCGAGGATGCGCGCCGATTCGCGGAGGCGATCCACGCCGAGTATCCGGACAAGATGCTTGCCTACAACCTGTCACCGTCGTTCAACTGGGACACGACGGGCCAGAACGATGACGAGATGCGGCGCTTTCCCGAGGAGCTCGGCAGGCTTGGCTTCGTCTTCAACTTCATCACCTATGGCGGCCACCAGATCGACGGCCTCGCCGCCGAGGAGTTCGCGACGGCCCTGCAAGAGGACGGGATCCTCGCCTTGGCCCGCCTGCAGCGGAAGTTCCGACTGCTCGAATCTCCCTATCGGACTCCTCAGTCCCTGGTCGGCGGAGACCGCCTGGACGCCGCGTTGATGGCCGCCTCCGGTCGGACCGCAGCGACGAAGGCCATGGGCAAGAGCTCGACCCAACACCAGCATCTCGTC
>JBBQTO010000087.1:0-8818 GCA_038234575.1 Candidatus Limnocylindrales bacterium | reverse complement strand
GTCGCGCCCGACCTCCGCGCAGTGCTCGCCGAGGATTTCGACGCTCTTCGCAGCACGCTCTAGCGGACCGGTCATGTTCCATTTGTCCGCATACCGCGCCACCGTCCTCAGCGTCTTCTTGGGGCCGCTTCCGCCGATCAGGATCGGCAGCCGCGCCTGGATCGGCCGGGGCCGGCACAGCGCGTCAACGAAGTGGTAGTGCGCGCCGTCGTGGGTGACGGTCTCGCCGTCGAGGAGCCGTCGCAGCAGGCTCACCGATTCGTCGAGCCAGTCCAGGCGCTGGCCCACGCTCCCGCCGAACTCGAGGCCGAACGCCTCATGCTCCCGCTGGAACCAGGCGCCGCCGAGGCCGAGCACGGCCCGGCCGTTCGAGATGTGATCGAGCGTCGTCGCGAGCTTGGCCGTGAGACCGGGGTTCCGGAACGTATTCGCACCGACCATCAGCCCCAGGCGAACCCGAGACGTCAGCGCCGCGATGGCCGCGAGCGATGTCCAGCCTTCCAAGATCGACTGGTCCGGCGGACCGGTGATCGACAGCAGGTGGTCCCAGGTCCAGATCGAGTCCCAGCCCGCCGTGTCCGCTGCCACGAGGAGGTCCCGCCAGGCCGGCCATTCCGTCGACTGCGGCCACGCGAGCAGGCCGAGGTGGGGCTTCGTCAACGTCAGTCCGCGAGATGCTCGTGGACGGCCGTGATCCGGATCCGGAAGGTGATTCGCGGCTGCGTCCGGAACGCCGCGACGCTCGATTCGGTCGCGTCGTCATAGCGATGGGCCAGCGCCACGATGTCGTCGCGAGCGCGCTCGACGTCCTCGTCCACCGACTCGACGAGGCCGGCGAGCCCAACCCAGCGATTCGGGTCTGCCTCGTCGAACGCCGCCAGTGAGCAACGCGGGTCGCGCTGGAGCTCGGCCGGCCAGCGGCGCCCCGATCGACTGTTGACGAGAATCCGACCGTCCGGGTCGAGGCGGTACCAGATCACGGCCTGGTGAGGCGCGCCGTCCTCACCGGCGGTCGCGAGGACCGCGAAGTGTGGCGTCTCAAGGAACTCGCGGACGCGGTCTTTCAGTGCGATGGGCTCGGGCTGCTCCATCCGGGGATGGTATCCGGCGAGGTCAGTGCAGGCGTTCGCCGGCCTCGATGCGGATGTCCAGCCGGTTCTCCGGCGGCGAGAGCGGGCACGACCAGCGAGGGTCAAACGAGCACGACGGCTGGAACGCGAAGTTGAAGTCGAGGGTCAGGTTGCGTCGGGTCATGTCGCCGCCGAGGTCGGCGCTCTTGGCCGCATCGAGCAAATAGCGGCCCGCGCCGTAGGTCTCGCTGCCGTTGGTCGCATCGCGGAAGGGCAGGAACAGGCCGCCGGCGTAGCCCGCCATCCAGTACAGGCCCAGTCGTCGCTCACAGGTGGGGAAGGGGACGTCGAGGAACCCGATCCGGGTGAAGCTCTGCTCGCCGCCACTGCTCAGCGGGAGGAGGAGCGATCCGAAGCCGCCGAATCCAAAGGTGGGTTCGGCGGGCGGCGCCTGCGGAGGCTCCTCGGTTAGGACGAGGAGCTCGAAGCGGAGTGCCGGGTCGTACGGCCAGTGGTGCGCCCGGAATGCCGGCCGCTGGTCGGCCGGGACGGGCGACTGCGGGTGCTCGCGGTACAGCGACTCGCGGGCGGCGCGCCACGAACCCCAGGCGGCCTCCGGGTCGGTCACGGCGGTCGAGCGAACCTCGGCGTAGAGGTCCGAGACTCGTCGGCGCCAATCGGCGAGCTCGATTCGGTCGAGCTCGGGTTCCGAAGCGCTGATCACGCCGGCCATCCTAGTCGAGCTGCGTCTAGAATCGGCCGGCGCCCATCAACCCGGCTGGCGGCGGGCAGGCACGGACCCCCGAAAAGGCATCGCGAGGAGACCTTCGAATGGCGGATCAGGCCGAGATCGGCGTCTTCGGTGGCTCCGGCTTCTACTCGCTGCTCGAGGATGTCCGGGAGATCAAGGTCGACACGCCGTACGGGGCCCCGTCGGACAGCTTCTTCCTCGCCAACGTGGCGAATCGCGCCGTCGCGTTCCTGCCACGTCATGGGCGCCGCCACACGATCCCGCCGCACGCGATCAATTACCGGGCCAATGTCTGGGCGATGCGCTCGCTCGGTGTGAAGGCGGTCATCTCGCCGTGCGCGGCGGGCTCGCTCCAGCTCGACGTGAAGCCCGGCGACTTCGTCGTCTGCGACCAGTTCGTCGATCGGACCGACGGCCGGCCCCACACGTTCTACGACGGGCCGATCGTGACCCACCTGTCGTCGGCGGAGACCTACGACCCGGTTCTCCGCGACCTCGCCATCGCGACGATCCGGGACCATGGGATCACGGTCCACGAGCGAGGCACGGTCGTCGTCATCGAAGGGCCGCGGTTCTCCACGAAGGCCGAATCGAAGTGGTTCAGCGACGCGGGCTGGAAGGTCATCAACATGACCCAGTACCCCGAGGCCTGGCTCTGCCGCGAGCTCGGCATGGCGGTCATCAACATCTCGTTGATCACGGACTATGACGCGGGGGTGCACGAGGGCACCGAGGCGGTGAATGCAATGAGCGTGCTGGAGGTCTTCGCCCAGAACGCCGAGCGGATCCAAAAGGTCGTGCTCGACCTGATCGGGCGGTTCCCGGCCGATCTCGACGCGCTCGGCGCGGCTGATGCGCTCGATCCGACCCGCGGCGACGGCCACGCGATCTCGACCGAGGACATCCGGCTCTTCGAGACCGGCCTCTGATGGCCGGCCCGTCCAAGGAGGAAGCGCCACGGATCGGCGTCGCGCTTGGCTCGATCGGGGCCACGCCGCAGTGGTGGCTCGAGAGCGCGATTCGCCTCGATGCCGCCGGCTATCGGGCCCTGTGGTGCTGGGACCACTTCGTCGGGGGCGGCGATCGGACCGTGCCGGTGGTCGAACAGTGGACGATTCTCTCCGCCGCAGCCGGAGCGACGAAGAACATTCGCCTCGGCACGTTCATCACCAACGTCATGAACCGTCACCCGACGGTCGTCGCCCGGATGGCGGTCACGCTCCAGGAGGCGAGCGGCGGCCGGTTCACGCTTGGCCTCGGGATCGGCGGGGGTGAAAAGGAGCACGTCGCCTACGGCATCGACTTCCCGGAGGTCGACGAGCGTGTCCGGCGGCTCGAGGAGGCGGTCGCCGTCATCCGCGCCCTCTGGGGCGGCGGGCCGATCACCCGCGACGGGACGTTCTACCCGCTGACCGAGGCCTGCGCCAGACCCGTCCCGGACTCCATTCCACGGATCCTGATCGGTGCCGCAGCGCCTCGCGGCGTCCGCCTGGCGGCGCGAATCGGCGACGGCTGGGCCGCAGAGCAACCCGACTTCGAGAAGCACCTCGGCCTGTACCTCGAGACGCTCGAGTCGGACGGCAAGCGACGAGCCAATGCGTGGATCGCGCTCGGAGTCGGAGGCACGGGCAAGAGCGGCAAGGACAATCTCGACGAGAGCCCCTGGGTGAGGTCTCCCCTCGAGGAATGGCAGCGATGGTTGGAGGCGGGAGCGGACGAGGTCATCGTGACCGTCCGCACGACGGCGGACGTCGATGCGCTCATTACGGCCCGCGACCGCTGGTGATGGTCGGTTCAGACCGAATGGAGGATCGATGTTCGTTCAACTGTTCGAGAACTGGCGATATCGGCCCGGTGTTCGGGATCGCATCGCCGCCTTGAAGCTCGGAGACGCGGCCGCCGATGCGCCCCGTCCGGACGGTCCCGGCCTGATCGCCCGACTTCTGGCCACGGATCCGGCCGACCCGGACACCGGAATCGGCCTCTGGGTCTGGCAGGGCGAGGCAGCCTGCCGCGCCTACGAGGCGTCTCGGCCCAAGGAGGTGGAGTCGGCCCTCGCGCGCGATATTGATGAGTCGGCTGTAACCGTCCGCGACTTCGACGCCTTGCTCTTCGGTGCGAGGGTGACGAAATCCGTCTGAGGTGGATCAGGTCGCCAGCGGGTCGGCCTTCTCCGGATCGACGCCGAGCTCGGCGATCGCCTTCTCGGCCGTGGCGGGGGTGATGTCGCCGGAGCGAGCGAGCGACGACATGGCCGCGGCGGCGATCGATGGGGCGTCGATCTCGAAGTAGCTCCGCAGCGATTCGCGCGTGTCGCTGCGGCCGAAGCCGTCCGTACCGAGGGCGACGAACGGGGCGTCGATCCATGGCGCGACCAACTGCGGAATCGTCTTCATCCAGTCGCTGGCGGCGACGATGGGGCCGCCCTTCGGACCGAGGACCGTCGAGACGTAGGGAACCTTCGCTTTCGTAGCGGGGTGCAGGCGGTTCCAGCGATCGGCGAGGAGCGCATCGCGGCGGAGGAGCGCGAATGAGGGCGCCGAGTAGACCTCCGCGGCAACCCCGAACTTCTCCGCGAGCAGCGCCTGAGCGGCGATGACCTGTAGGAGGATCGCGCCGGAGCCAATCAGACGGAGCCTCGGCCCCGGCTTCGAGCCGTTCGTGGCCTTGCCGAGCGTCGGCGCTGCGGCGAACCGGTAGAGGCCGCGCAGGATTCCGTCGCCGACACCATCGGGCTTCGGCGCCTGCGGGTAGTTCTCGTTGTAGAGCGTGATGTAGTAGACGAGGTCTTCGCCCTTGAGGTGCATCCGCTCGACGCCGTCGCGGATGATCGCGGCGAGCTCATACGCGAAGGCGGGGTCGTAGGGCCGCACGCTCGGGACGGTCGAGGCGAGCACGTGCGAATGGCCGTCATCGTGCTGGAGGCCCTCGCCGGTGAGCGTCGTGCGCCCGGCCGTCGCGCCCATGAGGAACCCGCGGGCGCGGGCATCGCCCGCGGCCCAGAACTGGTCCCCGGTTCGCTGGAAGCCGAACATCGAATAGAAGATGTAGAACGGGATCGTCGGGTAGCCGTGGGTCGCGTACGACGTTGCGGCAGCCTGGAAGTCCGCGGCGGAGCCCGCCTCGGTGATGCCCTCCTCGAGGACCTGGCCGTCGGTAGCCTCGCGGTATTTCAGGACGAGCTCGCTGTCGACCGGCGAGTAACGCTGCCCGGCTGCCGAGTAGCTCCCGACCTCGTTGAAGAGCGGATCCATGCCGAACGTCCGCGCCTCGTCGGGGATGATCGGCACGACGTGCGGGCCGATCTCCTTGTCCCGGAGGAGGTTTCGCAGCATCCGGGTGAAGGCCATCGTCGTCGAGGCGGCGGTCGTGCTGCCGGCATCGAACTCGGCGTCGAACGTCGGCTTCAGGGCGGGCATCGCCGACGGATGGACGACCCGCCGGGGGAGCGGCCCACCGAGCGCGCGCCGACGCTCGATGAGGTACTGGACCTCCTCGGACTTCGGCCCGGGGTGGTAGTACGGCGCGTCGTGGAGCTTGTCGTCCGGGATCGGCAGCTCGAGCCGATCGCGGAAGATCTTGAGCTCCTGCTCGGACAGCTTCTTTGCCTGGTGGGTGATGTTTCGCGCCTCGACGCCCGGTCCGAGGGTCCAGCCCTTCACCGTCTTGGCGAGGATCACCGTCGGGGCGCCCTTGTGGGCGATCGCAGCCTCGTACGCCGCGTAGACCTTGCGGTAGTCGTGGCCGCCGCGCCGCAGCCGGGAGAGGTCGTCGTCGGTGAGGTGCTCGACCATCCGCTGGAGGCGCGGATCGGGCCCGAAGAAGTGCTCGCGGATGTACGCCCCGCCCGCGACCGAGAACTTCTGGAACTCCCCGTCGACCGTCGAGTTCATCTTCTCGACGAGGACGCCGTCGGTGTCGCGGGCGAGGAGCTCGTCCCACTCGCGGCCCCAGATCACCTTGATGACGTTCCAGCCTGAGCCGCGGAAGTACGACTCGAGCTCCTGGATGATCTTGCCGTTGCCGCGGACCGGCCCATCAAGCCGCTGGAGGTTGCAGTTCACGACGAACGTCAGGTTGTCGAGACCTTCGCGGGCGGCGACGTGCAGCGCCCCGAGCGCTTCGGGCTCGTCGGTCTCGCCGTCGCCGAGGAACGCCCACACCCGCGACCCGGACGTATCCAGGATGCCGCGGTTCTGGAGGTAGCGGTTGAACCGCGCCTGGTAGATGGCGCTGATCGGCCCGAGGCCCATCGAGACCGTTGGAAACTCCCAGAAGTCGGGCATGAGGCGCGGATGCGGGTACGAGGACAGCCCGTGCTGCGGCGGCGTCTCCCGCCGGAAGTGGTCGAGCTGCTCTTCGTTCAGACGGCCTTCGAGGAACGCCCGGGCGTAGATCCCCGGCGCCGCGTGGCCCTGGTAGAAGATCTGGTCGCCGGGCCCGCCTTCGTCGCGGCCCTTGAAGAACCAGTTGAAGCCGACCTCGTACAGCGTGGCGGCTGAGGCATAGGTGGCGAGATGGCCGCCGATGCCGGAGAACTGGCTGTTCGCCCGGAGGACCATCGCGACGGCGTTCCAGCGAATGAGGCGACGGATCCGCCGCTCCAGCTCCTCGTCGCCGGGGAATGCCGGCTCCTGCTCGGGGCTGATCGTGTTGATGTAGCGGGTGTTCGTGAGCGGCGGCAGGCCGACCTGGAGCTGGCGGGCGCGCTTGAGGAGCTTGAAGAGCAGGAAGCGGGCGCGGGTCTCACCCTCTTCCTCGACGACGTCGTCGAGCGAGCTGATCCAGTCGTCGGTCTCGGCCGAGTCGATATCCGGCAGCTGATGCTTGAACTCGTCGAAGTACATCTGGCTCCGGGACTCGACGCTCATCGGCGCACCTGCCTCATGCCGGCTCGACCCGCATCGTCGTCTCGAGGATGTCCGCCCGCACCATCTCCTCCAGGCTCGGATCGCCGCGGTACTTCTCGCGGAGCGCAGTGCTGCAGGCCTCGATCGTCGCGGGGTCCGCCGCCGGAATCGCCCGGCCGGCGAGGCTCAGGCCGTCGGCGTGGAGGACAACGGACGGGTCGGCGAGCGCCTCTCGATACCAGCGCGCGCCGGCGCCGCGGTAGGACCGGATCAGCACGGCCCCGTCCCGAACCAGGGGCCAGATGATCGTGCGATGCGCAGTCCCGTCGGCCGAATGCGTCTCGATCTCGATCTCTTCCACCGCCGCCAGCGTGGCAAGGTCCGACTCTCCGAAAGTCACGGATCGAAGCGTAGCCGATGTGGGGCCCGGCGGGCCGATCGGGGCTCCTGCGTTACAGTCGATCGATGGAGCGCTACGACCGGCGAACAGCCCTCCTCGTCGTCGACGTCCAGAACGACTTCGCCGATCCCGCCGGTTCGCTCTACGTAGAGACCGGCGAAACCGTGGCCGAGCGATGCTCCGGCGAGGTGCGGGCCGCCTCGACAGCGGGAGCCTTCGTCGCCTACACGCAGGACTGGCACCCGCCGTCGACGCCCCACTTTGCCAAGGATGGCGGGCTCTGGCCGGTGCATTGCGTTGCCGGCACATGGGGCGCCGAATTCCATCCGTCGCTCGAGATTGACGGGCCGACCGTCCGCAAGGGCGCCAACGGCGAGGACGGCTACTCCGGCTTCACGATGCGCGATCCGGTCAGCGGCGAGACCACTCCGACCGAGCTCGAGACGCTCCTTCGGCAGCGACGCATCGAGCGCGTCGTCGTGTGCGGGCTGGCGACGGACTACTGCGTCAATGCCACGGCCGTCGATGCACGGAGGCTGGGCTTCCGGACCGAGGTCCTCCAGGACGCGATCGCAGCGGTCAACCTGAAGGCCGGAGATGAGGCGCGGGCGATCACCGCAATGGCCGATGCCGGCTGCAGCTTCGGCGAACTTATGAAGACGGCGACCAAGCGGGGGGCGGCGACGCTCGCTGCCTCGAGCGGTGACCGGGCAGCGGAGTGAAGGTCCACCTGGTCGACGCGACCTACGAGCTGTTTCGGGCCCACTACGCCCCGCGTCCGCCGGTCATGGGGCACGACGGCGTGAATCTCTCCGGCGTCGCCGGGCTCGTCGATCAGCTCCTGTATCTCCTGCGGGAGGAGGGCGCGACCCACGTCGGTTGCGCGACGGACCACGTCATCGAGTCCTTCCGCAACGACATGTATCCCGGCTATAAGTCGTCCACCGGTATGCCGCCCGAGCTCCTGTCGCAGTTTCTGGTCGCCGAGGACGCGATCCGGGCGCTCGGCCTCGTCGTCTGGCCGATGGTCGAGTTCGAGGCCGACGACGCGATCGCCGCCGCGTGCGGTCGCTTCTCCGCCGACGGCGAGGTGACCCAGGTCCTCGTCTGCACGCCGGACAAGGACATGGCCCAGCTCGTGACGGACTCTCGCGTGGTGCTCCTCGATCGCCGCCGCCGCACGGTCTATGACGAGGACGCCGTCATCGCGAAATGGGGCGTCCGCCCGGCGTCCATTCCGGACTGGCTCGCCCTCGTCGGCGACAGCTCCGATGGGTTTCCGGGCCTGCCCGGCTGGGGCGCCAAATCCGCCGCCGCCGTGCTGATGCGCTACGACTCGCTCGAGGGCATCCCAGCCCGAGCCAGCGCCTGGGACGTGACCAGCCTACGTGGCGCCGCCGTTCTCGCCGCGACGCTTCGAGAGCAGTGGGACGCGGCGCTCCTGTATCGCTCGCTGGCCCGTCTCCGCACGATCGACGACGGGGTCGTGATCCCCGAGACCGAGGTCGAGGAGCTCCACTGGAAGGGCGTCCCCCGCGCCGGTTGGGAGGCTTTCTGCGACCGCTGGGGGCTCGAGAGCCAGCGCACTCGCCCGCACAGGTGGGTGGCTTAGTACTCAACAACGTTAATACGATGATGTATTACTGACGCCTTTGGCGTATGCTCCTCTCGTTCGCAGCGGGAGGAAGGTATGCCGAGAAGGAGTCCGTTCGTCATCGAGTTGTCGTCTGCCGAGCGCGCCTCACTC
>JBBQTO010000086.1:0-8922 GCA_038234575.1 Candidatus Limnocylindrales bacterium | reverse complement strand
CGACTGAGCTATGTGGGCCCGAGGGCTTCGCGATTGGAGCCGACGACGGGACTCGAACCCGGAACCGGCGGTTTACAAAACCGCTGCTCTACCAATTGAGCTACGTCGGCGACGCGCATGGGCATCCAAGGTGGGTGTCCGTAGCGCCGGCGAATGATAGGGCTCCGCCGCGGAGGCGGTCAAGCGTCGGCGGTCGGCGGCTGCGACGCTCGGCGTGCTCGCGCCGGCTTCGGGGGCACCGCCGCAGGCTCTGCCTCGGGTGTCGCTCCCGCATCGCTCGCCGACGCTGACTTTGGGGACCGCGTTCGCTTCGCGGGTGATGCAGCCGGTCCCTCGACAGCCTCTGCCGGAGCCACCCCGTCCTCGGCGGGAGCCGCGACGATCGCATCCGGTGCGACGGGATCGGGCACGACTGGGACCTGATCGCGCGCGGTCGGGAATTGGTCGCGGGCGGCCGGCGCCTCGTCTTGTTCGAGCCCTGCCTCGAGGCTATCGGGCTCCCGGTCCCGCACGGTACCTCGAAGAGCCGCGCCGGCGTCCAGATCCGGTTTCGCGGCCGGGTCCCGCTGGCCGAGTGCTTCGAAGAGGAGGACCGAACCGGCGACCGCCGCGTTGAGCGACCCGATCGCGCCTCGCATCGGGATTCGGACGAAGAGATCGCACCGCCGCCGAACCGCTGGGCTCAAACCGTGGCCCTCGCTGCCGACGACGATCGCGACCGGCCCTCGAAGGTCCGCCTCCCGCGCGGTCAGCGGCGCGTCGGCATCCGATCCGAGCACCCGAAGGCCACGCACATGGAGATCGGCGAGCGCTCCCGGTAGGTCATCGACGGGCGCCAGCAGGAGGTGCTCGGTGGCCCCGGCCGAGGCCTTGATCGCCGCCGGACTCAGAGGGGCCTGGCGCTCGGTCGGAAAGACCACGCCATGGGCGCCGGCCGCCTCGGCACTCCGCAGGAGCGTGCCCACGTTCTGCGGATCCTCGAGCGAATCCAGCACCAGGATGAGAGCCGGCTCCCCACGCTGGATCGCCCGGGCAAGGATGTCGTCCAGGCTCGCGAACCGCCGCGGCGCGACGACCAGCGCGATGCCCTGATGGCCGTCGAAGCCCGCGAGTGAGGTCAGCGAGCCGCCCTCGACCTCGACGATCGGGATGCGGAGCGTGGTCGCGTGGAGGACGATCCTCTCGAGCGCCTGCCGACGCTGCGGCACGACGAGCAGCCGGAGCGCGGGGCGTTGCGCGGCGAATGCCTCCTCGACGGGACGGCGACCGGCGACGAGTTCTTCGTCGGTCCCCAGCGGCGGCAACGGCCGAGCCACCGGCCGGCGATTCTCGTCCCCCTGGGCAAAGCCTCCCCGGGTGAGGGGTGGTCGAGCGAACCCGGGGCGGCCCGGGCCACCGGGCCGAGGCCCGGCGCGCCGCGGATCATACGGTCGCGGGCGATCCGGTGGGCGGCGTTCGGCACCGCTGCGGTGCGGTGTGGTGGGCCGCTCGACCGCCTCGGCACCGCCGGCATCGTTGGCGTCGTCGACGTCATCGGGGCGCCGTTGCCAGGGCGGAGCGTCATCGGACCACGGCGGCTGGCGGCGTGGGATCGGTCGTTCGGCTCCGAATGGCGGCCGCCCGCCGGCGGCTTGACGACCCGGGCCGCTTCGCCACGGTGGGCGAGGCTCGCCCGTGTCCCGACGATCGGGACGGTCGAAGCCCGCGCCCCGGTCGCCGCGTCCCGGACCCGGTCGATCGCCGCCGGCACCCCAGCGGCGCCGATCGTTCGGCTGCCCGGGCCGGCCAGGTCCGCCGGTGCGGTCCGAGCCGCTGTGGCCGCCGGGTGCACCGAGGCCGCCCGGTCCGCGATTGCCGCCGAAACCACCGGGTCCGCCACGGCCCGCATCACTGGCGCCGCCCGGGCGCGGTCCGCCGGGGCGCGGTCCGCCGGGGCGAGGCCCGCCTCGTCGATCAGGGCCGCCTGGGCGGCCGGGCCCCCGAGAGCGATCCGGACGGGGGCCCTGGCGCCGGCGCTGGTCGTCCGTCATGGGACGCGCTCGACGGCACGCCAGCGCTGGCCGTCGCGCGTGTCCTCCACGAGGACGCCGATCTCGGCGAGCTCGTCGCGGAGCCGATCCGAGGCCGGCCAGTCGCGGGCCGCCCGGGCCGCTTCGCGCGCACTCAGGAGCGCCGTCGCCTCGGCCGGCAGGTCCTCCATGTGATCCGGCAGGATCGCAAGCACCGCGTCGAGATCGCGCAGGAGCGCGGCGATTCGGCCGGCGTCGGCCGTCGACAGCCGCCGATCGGCGATCTGGCGGTTCGCTTCGCGGACGAGATCGAACACGCTCGCGAGGGCCGCGGACACGTTCAGGTCATCATCGAGGGCAGCCTCGAAGCCGGCCCTCGCCTCGTTGAGCACGCCACCGAGGGTCGCCTCGTCGGGCCCGGGCTCCGAATAGGACGCCAGCGCGAGGAGCACGGCATCCAGTCGCTCGATCGCGGCTGCGGCGGCCTCCAGGGAGTCGTCGGTGTAATCGAGGCCCTGCCGGTAATGCACCGCGATGAGGGCGTAGCGGAGCGCACGGGGCGACACCCCGGTGGCGAGAAGATCGGCGACGCGATTGATGTTGCCGGCCGACTTCGCCATCTTCGCGCCCGCCAGCCGCAGATGGGCGCAGTGGAGCCACGTGCCAACGAACCGCTGACCCGTGGCGGCCTCGCTCTGGGCGAGCTCGTCCTCGTGGTGCGGGAAGATCAGGTCGACGCCGCCGCTGTGGATGTCGAACGACGCCCCGAAGTGAGCCATGCTCATCGCCGAGCACTCGATGTGCCAGCCGGGACGACCGCTGCCGATCGACGTTTCCCAGGACGGCTCGCCCGACTTCGGGCCCTTCCAGAGCGCGAAGTCGCGGACGTTGTCCTTGCCGTAATCATCGGATTCGACCCGCTCACCCACCCGGAGCTGGTCCGGATCGAGACGGGCGAGCTTGCCGTAGGCCGGCCAGGAGTCGATCCGAAAGAAGATGGATCCGTCCTCGGTCCGATAGGCATGACCGCCATCGAGGAGGGTCTGGATGAGCCCGACGATCGGCTCGATGTACGCCGTCGGCCGCGGCAGGGCATTCGGGGTCGTCATGCGCAGCGAGGCCGCGTCCGCCAGGAAGCGCTCGGCCCAGCGGTTCGTGAGTTCACCGACGGACACCCCTTCGGCGGCCGCGCCCTTGATGATCTTGTCGTCGATGTCGGTGATGTTCATGACCCACGTGACTCGCAGGCCGCAATAGCGCAGGTAGCGGACGAGCACGTCGGCGAACAGGAATGACCGAAAGTTGCCGATGTGGGTCGGGCCGTAGACCGTGGGTCCGCAGCTGTAGATCCGGACGTGGCCGGACTCGAGCGGCTCGAGCGGACGCGTCTCCCCGGTGAGCGTGTCGTGCAGCCGGAGGGTCATGGAGCGGGCTCCATGCGGCCGACGGTCGCCAAGGCCTCGGCCTCAATCACGCGCCCGGCGCCGACGTCGCCGGAGAGGTTGCCCGTCGATGCCTTCACGCTGACCGCCGCGAGATCCAGTCCGATCAGCCGGGCGATCGCGGCGCGCATCCCAGGCATGGAGTTGGCGAGCAACGGCCGGGCCGCGCGGATGGTCAGGTCGACGGCCACGGGACGCCAGCCCTCGGCCGCGAGCGCGTCCCGGACGCCTTCGAGCAGCTCGGCGCTGGCGATCCCGCGCGGGGTGCGCGCGTCGGCTGGGTGCAGGCCGCCGAGATCCCCCAGGGCGACCGCGCCCAAGAGCGCGCCAGCGATGGCGTGCAACGCGACATCGCCGTCCGAATGGCCGTGGAGGCGCGGCGCGTCCGCTATCTCGACTCCACCGAGCCGGAGGCCGTCGCCGGGCCCGAAGGGATGGCCGTCCGACGCGAATCCGGTGCGGGTCGCGCGGCCGGCCGCGAGCAGGGCCTCTGCGAAGGCGAGATCCTCCGGCCGCGTGATCTTGAGGTTCGCGGCTTCCCCGGGCACGGCAGAGACCGCGATGCCCGCGGCCTCGAGAAGGGCCGCTTCGTCCGTCAGCTCCGCGGCCGCTTCCTGAGTGACGCGCGCGAGGGCATCTCGCAGGACATCCCAGCGCACGCCCTGCGGGGTCTGCGCGGTCGCGGCGCCCGAGCGGTCCACTGTCGCGATGACGACGTCGCCCTCGATCCGCTTGAGCGTCTCGCTGACCGGCAGCACCGGGATCGCCGCGCCGTGTTCCGCGGCTGCGCGCGCCACGGCCTCCACCAGGCCCCGGGTTGCCAGCGGTCGGGCGCCATCGTGGACGAGCAGGACGCGCCGTTCGGGCCCTCCGGCGTCCGCGTCGGTGCCGGTGCCGTTCCCCGCCATCTCGCTGATCCGATCGAGCGCCCGGATCCCGGCCGCCACCGATTCCTGGCGCCGTGTCCCACCGGCGACGACGGCGATGACCTTGGACGGCAGCCAGTCGGGTCGAGGGCCGGCGGCCTGCTCGGCCGTGCGAACGAGGGCGATGCGCTCGACCATCGGCGAGGCAGCGATCGCCGCCAGGGACCAGGCAAGGACCGGCCGCCCGGCGAGGTCAGCGGCGAGCTTGTCGCGACCGCCCATCCGCTCGGAGCTCCCGGCGGCAACGACGATCGCGTCGGCGATGATGCCGTCCATTCGATCAGCCCTGTCGGGGTTGGGCGAAGATCATCCGGCCGGCGACCGTCTGGAGCACGCGCGTGACGGTCACGTCGACGTCCTCGTCGATCGCCCGGGCGCCGCCTTCGACGACCACCATCGTGCCGTCGTCGAGGTAACCCACGCCCTGCCCGGCGTCCTTGCCCGGTTGAATCACCCGGACCGTGAGCTCCTCGCCGGGCAGCAGGGCCGGCTTTACGGCGTTGGCAAGCGAGTTCACATTCAGGACCCGAACGCCCTGCAGGTCGGCGATCCGATTCAGATTGAGGTCGTTCGTGAGGATCGCCCGGCCACCGCGCTTGGCGAGCTCGACCAGCTTCGAGTCGACCTCGGCCACGCCGGGAACGTCCTCATCGGTCACGCGGACCGAGGTCGCGCCGCTCTCCTTGCGCATGCGACCGAGGATCTCGAGGCCACGGCGTCCGCGCGTCCGGCGCAGGTTGTCGGCGCTGTCCGCCAGCCGCTGAACCTCGTCGAGGACGAAGCGTGGCACGATCAGGACGCCGTACAGAAACCCCGACTCTGCGATGTCGGCGATGCGGCCGTCGATGATCGCGCTCGTGTCGACCAGGATCTGCGGCAGGGCGCCGGCGGCCTCGCCCTCGGGCTGGGGCCCGCGGAGGATGCCCAGCCGCTCGGCGGCCTGGATGAGGTCGTGCCGCTTCGCAACGGTGAGGCCGACCATCGCCAGGCCCAGGAAGAGCGAGATTCCAAGCGGCGCAACGGTGCCGATCGGCGCCGGCAGCGCCGCGACCGGCAGCCCGAGGAGGAGCCCCAGGAGGAGCCCGAGGAACAGGCCGATGATCGCGGTGACGAACTCCGCCGTCGACAGCTCCTGCACCGCGCGCAGGGCGCTCATGGCCGGGATCACGGTGAGATGGGGCAGCAGGGAGAAGCCCAGCACCGTCCACGCCAGCACCCACGCCACGGCGAGAGCGCCGGAGCCGGGCGCGCGATCGAACACGGCGATCTGCTCGATGATGAGCGTGATGCCCACGAGCCCGCCGAGGGCGGCCCCGAGGACGCGGATGTAGCGGATCAAGGCCTGCCTCGTATTCGCCTGCGGAGCGCCGGGTGCTTCGAGTCCCGAGCGCGAGAGTCCCGCGCCGCGCTCGTCAGCCTAGCACCGGCGGGGCGCCGGCGGCCGTTCTCCGGGCTCCAGAAGGGGCCTGCTCGGCCCTGCCGTCGGCCTCGCCGAGCGCGATCCGGATGGCTTCGCGGAGGGATGCGGCCGGCCGCACATCCAGCTCTGGGACCATCGGCAACCGACCCCGCCCGGCGCCCGGCACGATCGCCTGCCTGAATCCGAGCCGGGCGGCCTCGCGCAGCCGGCGCTCGAGGCCGGCAATGGCCCGGAGCTCGCCAAGGAGGCCGACTTCGCCGATCGCGACGGTTCCCGCTTCGATGGGTCGGTCCCGGAACGACGAGGCGAGCGCGAGCGCGACGGGCAGGTCGAGGCCCGGTTCCGCGACCGACAGACCGCCGGCGAGACTCGCGTAGACGTCCTGCGTCCCGAGTCCGACGCCGGCGCGCCGGCCGAGCACCGCCAGGATCAGCGCCAAGCGGTTGGGATCGATCCCCGAGACGCGCCGAGCGGGGGTTCCATAGCCGGCCGGGGCGACGAGCGCCTGGACCTCGACCAGGAGCGGCCGAGTGCCCTCCATCGTCGCGGCCACGATGCTGCCGGGCGCCGCCGACTCGTGCTCGACGAGGAACGCCCGACCGGGATCCTCGACCTCGGTCATCCCGCCCTCTCCGAGCTCGAACACCCCGATCTCCTCGGTGGAACCGAATCGATTCTTCGTGGCCCGCAGGAGGCGCAGCACGCCGGAACGATCGCCGCCGAGGTCGAGCACGGCGTCGACGAGATGCTCGAGGGTCTTGGGTCCGGCGATCGAGCCGTCCTTCGTGACGTGGCCGACGAGAATCACCGCGATGCCCTCGCCCTTCGCGAGGTCCATGAGCCGGAGCGCCGATTCGCGAACCTGGCCGACGCTGCCCGCCGGGCCGTCGAGCTCGTCGACCGTCATCGTCTGGATCGAATCGACGACGACGAGCGCCGGCCGGATCTCGCGCGCGAGCTCGGCGATGCGGCCGATCTCGCTGCCGGCGAGGATGTCGATCGCGGCGGCTACCGGCCCGGAGGCGAGGCCGAGGCGCGCCGCCCGCAGCCGGACCTGGCCGGCCGATTCCTCACCCGTTGCGTAGAGGATTCGAGGCTCGGCGTCGGACGCTGCGTTGGCGGCGGCCACGATCCCCGCGGCCGCCTGGAGCAACAGCGTCGACTTGCCAACTCCCGGCTCACCGCCGACCAGGACGAGCGAGCCCGGCACGAGCCCCCCACCGAGCACGCGATCCAGCTCGGCGATCCCCGTGGCGATTCGCGGCAGCGGTGTCTCGCCGGGATGTGCGAGCGACACGAGGGCCGCGTCCGGCCGCGTCCCCGGGCGGCCCGCCCGGCTCGCCGCGCGGGCCTCGTCGGATCGCGTCTGGACCCGAACGACCGTCTCGACGAGTGTGTTCCACGAATCGCAGGATCGGCACTGGCCTTCCCAGCGAAGGTAGGAAGCGCCGCACGTCTGGCAGACGAAGCGGCTCTCTGCCCGAGCCACGGGCGGCCCTAGGAGACTTCGACGGCGGTCTTTGGCTCGGCGGCGTGGATCGCGAGGCCCGCGTCCGCCTCCCGGTCGACGACGATCGTGGTGCCCGGCTCGTAGCGACCGAGCAGGAGGTGCTCGGCGAGGACGTCCTCGATGAGGTTCTGGATCACGCGGCGCATCGGGCGGGCGCCGAACGATGGATCCCAGCCGAGCTTGATCAAATGGTCCTTCGCGTCCTGCGTGACTTCGAGGCTCATCGACTGGGCCTTGAGCTGGTCGCGCACCCGCTGGAGCATGAGGTCGACGATCTGGCGAATCTCGTCCACGGTCAGGCTTCGGAATACGACGGTCGCGTCGATCCGGTTCAGGAACTCGGGTCGGAAGCTGTTCTTGAGCTCCGCCTGGACCTTCTCGCGCATGATGTCGTATGAGTTCTGGGCGCGCGCCTCGTCACTGTCCTCGACCGCCCGGAAGCCTAGCGACGAGCCCGTCTGGAGCTGCTTCGCGCCGAGATTCGAGGTCATGATGATGATCGTGTTCCGGAAGTCGACGCGGCGACCCTTGGCGTCGGTCAGCTGCCCGTCCTCGAGGATCTGCAGGAGGATGTTGAAGACCTCCGGATGCGCCTTCTCGACCTCATCGAGGAGCACGACCGCATAGCTCTTGCGGCGGACCGCCTCCGTCAGCTGGCCGCCCTCGTCGAAGCCCACGTAGCCCGGAGGGGCACCGACGAGTCGGCTCACGTTGTGGCGCTCCATGAACTCGCTCATGTCGATCTTGATGAGCGTGTCCTCGCTGCCGAACATGAACTCGGCGACCGCCTTCGCGAGCTCCGTCTTCCCGACGCCCGTCGGCCCGAGGAAGATGAACGAGCCGATGGGGCGCTTCGGATCCTTGAGCCCGGCCCGGGCACGGCGGACGGCGCGTGACACGGTCTGGATCGCCTCGTCCTGGCCGATGACCCGGTGGTGGAGCGAGTCCTCCATGTGGAGCAGCCGCTCCGATTCCTCCTGGGCGATGCGCGTGACCGGGATGCCCGTCCACATCGCGACGACCGCCGCAATGTCTTCGTCGGTCACCTCGGACGCCTCCGCCTGGCGTGTGGCATTCCATGCCGCACGCAGCGACTCCATGTTGTCCTTGGCCTGCGCTTCCGAATCGCGCAGGTTCGCAGCGACCTCGTAATCCTGGTCGTTGATCGCCGCTTCCTTTTCCTTGGTCACACGGTCGAGCTCACGCTGAGCTTCCTTGAGCTCCGGCGGAGCACTCGCGGTGCGCAGTCGAACGCGGCTGGCGGCTTCGTCGATCAGGTCGATTGCCTTGTCCGGCAGGTGTCGGTCGGTGATGTGGCGAATGCTCAGATCGGCTGCGGCGCGGAGCGCCTCGTCAGTGATCTTGACCTTGTGGTGCTCTTCGTAGCGGCCGCGGATGCCGAACAGGATCTCGACCGTCTGCTCGAGCGTCGGCTCTTCTACCATGACCGGCTGGAAGCGCCGCTCGAGTGCGGCGTCACGCTCGATGTACTTGCGGTACTCGTCAAGGGTCGTGGCGCCGATGCATTGCAGCTCTCCGCGGGCCAGGGGCGGCTTGAGGATGTTCGCAGCGTCGATGGCACCCTCGGCCGCGCCGGCGCCCACGAGGGTATGCA
>JBBQTO010000085.1:0-8927 GCA_038234575.1 Candidatus Limnocylindrales bacterium | reverse complement strand
CTCGCTGCACGGACCCGTGGTGTAGCGGCCCAACATGCCAGCCTGTCACGCTGGAGATCGCCGGTTCGAATCCGGTCGGGTCCGCCATCCTCCTCGAATGCCTCCGACGCCCCGCCGGCCCGCCCCGACGGGGCGTCTTCTCGCCCGCGAGCGGCGCTGGCTTCGCGCCTACTCCCGCATGACTCCGCCGCCCGCCCTCTGGTGCCGGGAGTGCAACAGTCGCTCTCTAACCCGCCATCGGCCGAGTTTTCGTCAGATGCATCACCAGCGATGCATTAGGCCCAGTTCCGCGACGACGGCCACGACCGACGCCAGGACCCATCGTGGACATGCGCTCAATTCGTGCTCGGCTGAGGCGAATCCAGGCCGGACACGACCTGACTCGAGCTCCCCGATGCCGCGCGGGCCCGAAACCGGTTCTAACGTTCCCGGGGCGGGCGTCTGACACATTTCCGGCCCCTGTGGAATAGCAGACGGATTCGGCGGCCACCGCGTCGACCGCGGAATCGCCGACCGCCCCGGTCCCGCTGGCAGCGGATACTCCCCGCGTGAGACCCGGCCCGAAGGCGTCGCTCTTGCTTCTCGTTGTGATCGCGATGGTGGCCGCGGTCGTGCTGCTCGCGGGGCCGCTCGGGTCGGACTCGCCTCTCGGAAGCGCGGTCCCGACCCCGACAGCGAACGGGCCCGCGATCACCCCTGGGACGTCTGGCACGCCGGCAGCGAGCTCGTCGCTCCCGCAGAGCCCGTCGCCTGCCGTTGTGGGCGCGATTCCGATCGTGCCTGTCACGAGCTTCCGAGCGCCTTGGGACTCCACCGACGCGGCCGAGGTGGCAGCCGTCCTCGCCGGATCGAGCAGCCGCTATCGCGCGGTCGAGCTGGTTGCCGGCGACGCCGATGCGGTCCTCGTGGCGGTCGGCGCGAAATCGTCGACCCTGCCCCGCGGCCTCCGACTGATCACCGCCGCCAGCCCCGCGGAACTCCGGGGCGACCTTGCCGCCCACCGCGACCGGCTGGGATTCCTGCGAGCCGGCGATATCGATCCGAGTGTCTGGGCCCTCGGCTGGGGCAGGGTCTCGCTGTTCGGGGTCCACCGGGTGGCCGCGATCGCGAGCTGGCCACTCGCGATCCAGTTGTCAGTCGGGGCCGCGCAGGTCTATGACCCCGCAACCGCGTGGACGCTCGTTGCCGGCGGCGATATCAATCTCGATGGGTCGGTGGCGTACCACGTGAAGACACTCGGTCTCGGCGTCGACTTCCCGTTCGGTGGCGGCACGGCCGAGATCCTCTCCCGCTATTGCTGCAGCACCCGCGGTGCCCTCCTGCCGCGGGCGCGGAGAACCGGCAAGGCGGGTGCCGTTCGCGACCTCCTCTCGACGGCCGACCTCTCGATCGCGAACTTCGAGAACCCCGCGCCCGACGACTTCGTGTACCACCCTGGCGGCTACCGGTTCAGCGCCGATCCCGCCCTCATCGAGGGTGTGGCCAAGGCCGGAATCGACTGGGTCTCGCTCGCCAACAACCACATCGCCGACAGCGGCGCAGCCGGGATCGCCGACACGATCGCGAACCTCGATCGGTGGGGCATTGTCCACGGCGGGGCCGGGCATAACCTGGCGGCTGCGCGAGTGCCCTCACTCCTCCTGGCCGGCGGGATCAAGGTGGCCATCCTTGGCTACGACACGATCAAGCCGGCCTACAGCGCCGGAGCGGGGACGGCTGGATCGAACCAGATGAGCCCGAACCGGGTTCGGGAGGATGTCGCCGCGGCCCGCGCGCTCGGGGCGAACCTCGTGATCGTCTTTCCCCACTGGGGAATCGAGTACACCGCGACCCCGACGGCATACCAGCGCAGCCTGGCGCATGCGGCGATCGATGCGGGCGCCGATCTCGTCGTCGGCAACCACCCGCACTGGGCCGGTGCCGTGGAGATCTACAAGGGAAAACCGACGTTCTACGCGCTCGGCGACTTCGTCTTCAACATCGATCGCTCGGAGCAGACGGAAGAGGGAATCACGCTCGAGCTGACGTACTCGGGCACCCGCCTCGTCCAGGCTCGGATGCACCCGTACCTGATCCTGGACGGCTCGCAGCCGAACTTCCTCGATCCGGCTCGGAGCGGTCGCGTCGTGATGGACCAGGTCTTCGGGGCGTCGCGCGGGCTCCTGCCCTGGTAGAGGCCCGTGCCTACGGCTCAGAACGGCCGCGATCGCTTCGAGCAGCCCGGCCGCTACCAGCCCGGCCGCGACCAGGCGGCCCTCGGTCGGCTGGACATGTCCCGGCGGTAGCCAGGTCGCGATGCCGAGGACTCGCCCCTTGGAGATCGCCGCCGTCACCTCGCCGACCGCCACGGCCTGACGGACGATCACGGGGAACAGCGTCCGATTCGCTTCCTCACGGTCCGCCGGGTCCAGCTCGATGATCACCGAGCCCGGATCGTCTCGAAACGCTCGCGCGAGCATCCCGGCGCCGTCGACCTCATCCGCCTTGAGAGGCCGTATCTCAAGGTCGCCAACGGTATCGTCGCTCAGGCAAGCCCCGCGAAGAGGTCCGTTTCCGGCATGTCCGTCGGGATCCGCGACTCGCGGAGAATGTAGGCCTCCTTTGCCCAGAAGTCGCGCCACGCGTCCCGCCCGAACCGCAGAAACGGGTTCTCAGGGCTCATCTGCGTCTTGTGCTTCTGGATCGCCGCCCACTTCTGGTCGAGGACGTCGCGGACGTCGATCCAGGACGTGATCTTCTCGTCGGGCACGAGCATCTTCGCCATCCGCTCCTCGAATTCGGCGAGCTCCGCGGGCGTGGCGTTCTCGGGCGGCGACCAGAAGCTCGTCTCGCCTGCCGCTTCCATCCGGTCCCGCATCGCGTTCCGAACAGACGCCGGGATCGCCTGCTCGTAAATCTTCGATACGGACCATGGCGCGAGACCGCCATCCGCCTCCGCCGGGCCCGTCCCGCCGTTCTCCGCCGCGACCTGCTCGGGATACCGGGCTGGATCGCCTGCCCGATCGAAGGCTCGAACGGCGACGTCGTGGGTCCGAATGTGATCGGGATGGCCGTAGCCGCCGAAGTCGTTGTAGGTCGTGATCACGTCGGGCCGGTATTTCCGGACGAGCCAGGTCAGCCGACGGGCGGCGTCGTCGAGGTCGGCCTGCCAGAACGACCGGGCGTCCTGATTCCCGACGCGTCCCATCATGTCCGAATCGCGAAAGCCCAGGTTCTCCCACTCCGTGACGCCAAGATCGCCCATCGCCGCCTCGAGCTCGGCCGCTCGGAGCTCGCCCAGCCGCCGGTGGTTCTCGGGGGTGTCCATCTCCGGGACAACGATCTCGCCCATTTCGCCTCGCGTGCCCGTCACGAGGACGACTCGCCGGCCATCGCGCACGGCCTTGGCCATGAGGCCGCCGGTGCCAATCGTCTCGTCATCGGGGTGGGCGTGGACGGTCATGAGCGTCAGCGAGTGGGAATCGGTCATATCCGCAGCGTAGCCGCGACCGGTACCTTCGTCCGGCGGACGAGCGGCTCGCGGGCCGTCATCCTGCGGGCATGATCGGGTCGATCGGATCGCGACTTCGGCTCGTCCTGCGACAGCCAGCCGCTTCGGGCTCGGACGCAGGGCGGGACGGCGAGGTCGATGACCTGCCCGAGGTCGACTTCGTCGCCTATGCCTCCGACGAGCGCCTGTCGGGACGCGTCCGGCTCGACAGCTCCCGCCTGTCCGACATGCTGAACGCGCACGACGAGTACGTCCTCGTCGATGCGCTTGCGGAGCGACTACCGAGTGGCGGATCGATGGTCGTGTCCGAGATTCTCGTCCGTCGCGACGAGCTGCCTCTCGTGTTCGCGGCCGGTCCGCGGGGCGATCGCGCCCAGCGGGTGCCGACGCAAACCCACCGAATCGTTCTGCGATCCGGCCGCTATCTCGTCTCGGGCCGCATCCACAGCGGTCACGGCGAGGATCCGCTGGCCTCGCTTCGAGCGCGCAGCCCGATGGTCCCGTTGACTGATGCGGCCATCGAGTTCCGGCGCGGCTCGGACATCGTGCGCGAGCCGAGCGGCACGATCGTGGTGAATCGCGAGCTCGTGGACTGGGTTCGCGAGGGCGAGCCCAAGCTCGATGGCTCGGACGTCCCGTGGGTCCCCGGTCGGCAGCCGATGCCGGACGCCATCGAGGCCGAAGCCGCGGGCTGAAGCCGCGCTTACCATCCGCGGATGGCATCTCCGGGGGCGACAACCCCGACCGGTCCCCTCGCCGGTGTCCGCGTCGTCGACTGCTCGACCGTCCTTGCCGGACCGTATTGCACGATGATCCTGGGCGATCTCGGGGCCGATGTCGTCAAGGTGGAGCCACCCGAAGGCGACGCGACGCGCGGCTGGGGGCCGCCGTGGGTCGGCGATGAAACCAGCGGGACCAGGACCGCGGCGTACTACCTCGCGATCAACCGGAACAAGCGGAGCCTGCGGCTCGACCTGGGCCGCGACGCGGGCCGGGAGGTCCTCGAGACGCTGTTGCGCGATGCCGACGTCCTTGTCGAGAACGCCCGGGTCGGCGGCTTCGAGCGGCTCGGGTTCGCCGACGAGCGGCTTCGGGAGCTGAATCCGGGCCTCATCCACCTCGCGATCAGCGGCTTCGGGCTCAGCGGCCCGGACGCCTCGAAGCCCGGCTACGACTTCGTGATCCAGGCCGTCAGCGGTCTCATGTCGATCACGGGGCAGCCGGACGGGCCGCCGAGCAAGGTTGGTGTCGCGATCAGCGACGTGGTCACCGGGCTGTTCGGGGCGGTGTCCATTCTCGCCGGGCTGGTCGCGCGTGGGCTATCGGCGAGTGCCGGTCCGAGCGGTGCGCGAGGCCAGCGAATCGACCTCTCGCTGCTTCAGAGCACGCTCGCGATCCTCGTGAATCAGGCCCAGTCGATGTTCGTCACGGGCCTGCCGCCCGAACGTCTCGGCAACGCCCACCCGAGCATCGTCCCCTACGAGACGTTCGAAACGGCCGACGGACGGATCGCGGTCGGCGTCGGCAGTGAGCGCCAGTGGCAGCGACTCTGCGCGGCGCTCGCCCTCGAGGACTTGGCCGCCGATCATCGATTCGCCACGAACGGCCGGCGGGTCGAGCGTCGGGCCGAGCTCATCGCCATCCTCGGTGAGCGGTTCGCGTCCCAGGCCAGCGCTGAGTGGCTGGGGCTGCTTGACGCGGCCGGCATCCCCGCCGGTCCGATTCGCGACGTGGCCGAGGCATTCTCATCGCTCCAGGCGGTCGAGCTCGGGAGCCGCGTACCCCTCGAGCACCCCGCGCTTGGCCGCGTCGACCAGGTCGCGATGCCGTATTCATTCTCGGAAACGCCGCCAAGCATCCGGACACCGCCGCCGCTCCTGGGCGCGCAGTCGGCCGAGATCCTCGCCGAGGCCGGTTACGACGAGACCGCGATCGCCAAGCTGGTCGAGCTCGGCATCGTTTGAGCCGGCGCTAGAGCTCCTCGTTCCGGAATCGAAGCCAGGCCACGGCCAGGCAGCCAGCGACGATCAGCGCGCACGCCGCGACGGTCCGCAGCGGATGCACGTCGCCGCTCGATTCCTCCAGCGCGACCGATTTCGCGACAGCCACGAGGCCTGCCGGGAGCCACGTCGCCAGGATCGGAACGACCGAGGCAAGGGAGAGGGCGATCAGGCCCGCAAAGCCGATCCCGGCCGCGCCGAGCGACGAGCGCATGAGCACCGAGCCCAGGAACGTGATCGAGACGTAGACCATCGTCGAGAGCCAGATCACGACGCCGAGCTTGATCCACGGCAGCACCGGCGGCGAGAAGTACAGCAGGCCCGTGTAGACCCACGCCCCCGCCACCGCGAGTGCCGTCGCGATCGCGAAGATCATCCCGATCGCTACGAGCTTGGCGCCCAGGAACGCGGTCCGCGTCACGGGCTTCGCGAGGACGAACGCCGCCGTCCCGCGTTCCTTTTCCGCGGCGACGCTGCCCATCGTCACGAGGATCGCCGCGAGCGCGCCGAACTGGATGAGGTTCTTCAGCAGCTGATCGAGGACGTCTGCGATGCCGAGGTCCGGCACCTCGACGTTGAAGCCCGCAGGCGCGAAGGCCTTGATGATGTCCGGCAGGTAGCGGGTCAGCACAGGCGCCGTGATGCCGAGCACGAGGAAGAGCGCAGCCACGACCCCGAGCCGATACGTTCGCCAGGCCTCGACCATCTCCTTCTCGAGGAGCTCGCGATAGCCGGTCACGACATCGGTCCCTCGGTGGCTCGTTTGGCGTCGCTGGCTTCGTCGGCGCCTGCGGCCTCCTCGTCGTCGCCATCCTCGCGGTCGCGGCCGACGAGGTGGAGAAACGCGTCCTCGAGCGTCGGCCGTTCGCGTTCGAACGCGATGACCCGCAGCCCGAGGCCGGCAACGAGCGGCAGCAGCTCTGCGGACGCCCGTTCCTGGTCGGTGACCGAAACGCGGACATGGTCGCCATCGGCGACGGCTTCGCTGACCCAGGGCTGGCGTTTGAGCCCGCCGAGGAGTGCCTCGAGGCGCGCCGCCTGGCCGGGCTCGGCCTCGATCCGATAGGTCGGCGGCGCGAATCGGCTGAGCAGCGCCTCGATCGGCGCCTCGGTGACGAGCCGTCCGTGATCCAGGATCGCGACCCGATCGCAGACCCGCTCGACGTCGGCCAGGACGTGGGTCGAGAACACGACGGTCGCGCTCTCGCGCAGCCCGCCGATGAGCGCGAGCAGGTCCCGGCGCCCCTCCGGATCCAGCGACGAGACCGGCTCGTCGAGGATGAGGATCTCGGGCTTGCCGATGATCGCCTGGCCGATGCCGAGACGCTGCCGCATCCCGCTCGAATAGCCGCCGATTCGCCGGTCCGCTGCCTCCGTCAGACCCACCCGCTCGAGGGTCTCGTCGATCTGTTCCTCGAGCACCTTGCCGTCGAGCCCCACGAGATCGCCGACGAACGCGAGGAGCTCACGGCCGGACATCCAGCCGTAGAAGCGCGGCTCCTGGTCGAGGACCCCGATCCGCCGGCGAGCCTCGATGCCGCTCGAGGATCGGACATCCGTGCCGCCGACCGTCGCCGAGCCCAATGTCGGCCGGGCGACGCCCGTCAGGAGGCGAATCGTCGTGGTCTTGCCGGCGCCGTTCGGGCCGAGCAGACCGAACACGACCCCGGCGGGGATGTCCAGGTCCAGGCCATCGACCGCGACCACTGAGCCGAAGCGCTTGGTGAGACCTCGGATCTCGATCGCGGGCGGCGCACTCGCGGCAACCGTCACTCGTTCTCGCGGCCCATGGCGAAATAGAGGAGCGGCCCCAGCCACTGGAAGAAGACGATCACGAGCAGCCAGACGCCCTTCGAGACCCCGCGAACCGTGCGCTCGGGCCGGAGAAGGTCACGGACCGCCGCCACGATCAGCCCGATCTGGATCACGAGGAGCGGCAGGATCAGCGCGAGGAGCGGGCCCCAGTCCACGACCCCACGATACCCCGGGACTCGATCCGGGTGGCCCTTATGCCCGATCGGCGTGGCCTTGCACCGACCCGCTCGGTCGGCCCGGAACCCGCTGCTAGACTCCGCCGATGACCGATTCGCGCGACCGCTGGGCCCTCATTCTGGGCGGTTCGTCGGGCATGGGCGAGGCGACCGCGCGGGCGCTGGCTGCCGCCGGCTACAACATCTGCGGGATCCACCTGGACTTCCGGGCGAGCCTGGCGCGCGTCGAGGAGCTCAAGTCCGAGCTGGCGGCGACCGGCCACGAGGTCCTGTATATCAACATGAACGCGGCCGACGACGAGAAGCGCGCGTCGGCCCTCGACGAGCTCGGATCGCGGTTCGACACCGCCCGAGCGGCCGGCCGGGAGCCATACGTCCGCGTGGTCATGCACTCGCTCGCGTTCGGGAGCCTCGTGCCCTTCATCACCGGCGACCCCAAGGCCGCGGTCGACCGGAAGAAGATGGAGATGACCCAGGACGTCATGGCGAACAGCCTCGTCTATTGGGTCCAGGACCTATACCGGCGCGGCTTCCTCGGGAAGGGCTCGAAGGTCTTCGCGATGACGTCCGAAGGCTCGACCCGGGTCGCGCCCTCCTACGGCGTCGTTTCGTCGGCCAAGGCCGCCCTTGAATCGCACGTTCGGCAGCTCGCGATGGAGCTCGCGCGAACCGGGTCCGGCGTCACGGTGAACGCGATCCGAGCGGGCGTGACGGTCACCCCGGCGCTCCTGAAGATCCCGGAAGCGCAGACGATGATCGACATCACGATGAAGCGGAACCCGACCGGCCGGATGACGACGCCGCAGGACGTGGCCAACGCGATCCTCGCGCTCTCCGGCGAAGGCACCGACTTCATTAACGGCGACATCATCAGCGTCGACGGCGGCGAGTTCATCACGGGCTCCTAGCAGCGTCGCAGCTGCGAGACGACAATCCAGACGTGGCTGAGAACAACGACCGCTCCGACCGGTCCGACACGGGCGATGTCGTCTTCCGCCGTGCTCTCGCCCCAGACGCCCAGCCAGTCACGGAAGTGCTCATGGCGTCATTTCGCCATGCCTATCCGGATTGGCCCCCGGTTCACACACCCGATGAGAATCTGGCCTGGGTCCGCGGGC
This sequence comes from Candidatus Limnocylindrales bacterium, assembly GCA_038234575.1. Taxonomy (GTDB): domain Bacteria; phylum Chloroflexota; class Limnocylindria; order Limnocylindrales; family CSP1-4; genus UBA5189. The sequence continues at coordinate 328 of JBBQTO010000085.1, read as the reverse complement.
ACCTCATCCCCGAAGTCGAAACGTGGGTCGCGCTGGAGCCGGACGGCACGATCGTCGCGGTGATTGCGCTCGACGGCGAGGACATCGATCAGCTGTACGTCCGCCCGGATCGGCTCGGCCGAGGCATCGGATCGCGATTCGTCGCTCTTGCGAAGGCGCAGCGCCCGGACGGACTCGGCTTGTACACGTTCCAGATAAATGCCCGCGCGCGATCGTTCTACGAGCATCACGGATTCACGGTCGAGCGGCTCGGCGACGGCACCATGAACGAGGAGCACCAACCCGACGTTCGATATGTGTGGCGTCCGCCCGAGACCGTGGCGGCGGC
>JBBQTO010000084.1:0-9128 GCA_038234575.1 Candidatus Limnocylindrales bacterium | reverse complement strand
AGGTTCGAGCACGACTTCGATCTCGATTTTCACCAGCGGGTCCGAGCAGGTTTCCTTTCCATCGCCAGGGACGAGCCAGAGCGGGTTCGGGTGATCGACGCCAGCCGGGATGCGGAGACGGTGTTTTTGGAGGCGCTGGACGCGGTCGATGCCGCCCTCCCGGGGGCTCGACCGCGAAACGGGGACGCGTCTCCCGGTCCATAGCGTCGTTGGCTCCGCACGATCCCTGCGCCGGGATACGTCAGCGTGACGAGCGCCGCCCCCGTGTCGAGCCGGCAAATCGCTCCCGCTCGAGTCGTTGTCTCAGACCCCGGGATCGCGCCGCTACACTCCGACCATGAGCCACAGGAGTCCGCGTCCTGCGCGCCGCCGCGAGCCGTCTAGTGAACCGCGAACGCATCTCACGCGCATCACCCGATGAACGAGCTCCGACCAACCGTGTCCGGGGAGCCTCGGGAGGGTCTCAGCGACCCTGACCGGGAGACCCTGGATCGAATCGTCGCCGGCGAGCTCGATGCACTGGAAGGACTGTACGAGCGGTACCGCACGATGGCCTACTCGATCGCGCTCCGAATCACCGCCGAGCCTGCGACCGCGGAAGACGTGGTCCAGGAGGCGTTTCTGGGCGCCTGGCGCAACGCGAGGCGCCACGTGCTCATGCGCGGGAGCGTCAAGACCTGGCTGCTCTCGATCGTGCACCACCGGGCGATCGATGCCGTCCGCCGCCGCCGTCCGACGTCCGAGTTCCCGGAGCCTGACGCCCCGACCGCCCTGCCGCCGGCGCTGACCATGCCCGACGTCTGGCGCAGCGTCGTGGAGGGGCTCGATCGGGAGGCGCTCGGGCGAGCGATGGCCACGATCTCCAGCGTCCAGCGTGACGCCCTCGAGATGGCCTACTTCGGCGGTCTCACGCAGGTCGAGATCGCCAACCGGCTGGGCGTGCCGCTCGGGACCGTCAAGAGCCGGATGCGGCTGGGTCTGCTCGGGCTGCGCCGGGCCCTTGTCGGTCCGGACGGTGGCTACGCCGTGATCGATCCACCAGGGCCTCACGGTGGCTGATCGACTCGTGGCCGGCATCCGCTGCAGCGAGCTGTCGGACCTTGCGCCGGCGTTCGTCCTCGGGGCGCTTGCGCCCGCCGAGATGGCGACGGTTCGGGCCCATCTCGCCGCGTGTCCGGAGGCTCACGCCGAGTTCGAGGAGCTCGGGTCCGTCCTCCCGGCGCTGCTCGCGTCCGTCGACCAGGTCGAACCGTCGGAGGCGCTCCTCGGCCGGATTCTCGACGCCGCCCGGGCCGACCGGACCCGGACGTCGACGCCCGCAACCGCACCCACGCGAGACATCCGCTCCGCGCCAACATTCCTCGATCGCCTCGGGCTCGGCTCGGGGCGCGTGCGACCGGTTTGGGCGGGTCTAGGCATCGCCGCCGTCCTCGCCGTCGTGGTGCTCGGCTCCCTGGATCTCCAGCTCCAGGCCTCGAACCAGGAGCTGGCTGCCTATCAGCGCGGCGTGGCCGCGGTGATTGACGCTGCCTCGCGACCGGGCGCCCAGGTGGCGATACTCGCGCCCTCGTCGCCGAGCTCGCAGGCGGCGGGAATCGCGGCCGTCAGGCCGGACGGCACGGTCGCTATTGCGATACGCGGGCTCGCCCCGACGAGCGGCTCGCAGGTGTACGAGGCCTGGCTCGTCGCCGCGAACGGGAAGACCGTTCCGATCGGTGGCATCCAGGTCGGCGGCACTGGCTCGGGAACCCTCGTCGCCACGAACGCGACGCCCTCTCCAGGGGTGACCGTCACCCTGACGCTGGAGCCCGGACCCGGTGCGACGACACCGACCCTGCCGCTGATCGCCAGCGGCGCTGCCCAGATCCGCCCGGGCTGATCCCGGCGACCTGGGCTCCTGCTCGAGCCGAGCGTTAGCCCGATGCGCCCGCCGCGGGAACCGCCTCGGCGAGGGTCCCCGGGCCGACCGCCTTCGCCGCGCCGAGGGCCGACGTGGCCGCCTCGATCAGCGCCTCGCCGGTCGTGCCATCGGCCGGGAATCGGGCGAGGCCGGCCGAGACCGTGACGCTTTGGCCGCCGACCGGTGGTCGGGCGGCGACCGCCTCGACGATTCGCTTCACGACCGTCGTCCCCGTCGCGCCGGGCGCAACGAGCATGAACTCATCGGCCCCCCAGCGCGCCATCGTGTCGACGTAGCGCACGGACTCGGCGGCGATGGCGGCGACCTCGCGCAGGACCTCGTCGCCCGCGCCACGGCCGGCCTCGGCATTGATGCCCGCCAGTCCGTCGACGTCGAACAGCGCGACGCACAGCTCGGACGCCTGCCGCGCCGCGCGCGCAATCTCGAGCTCGATGACCCTGCCGAGCGTCCGGGCGTTTGCCAGGCCGGTCAGCGCGTCCGAGTTGCCCACGCGCTCAACCCAGTCGGCTCGCTCCGCACCCGCGCTTGCGAGTCGCGTTCGATCGACCGTGATCGCAATGAGGTCCGCGATTGCCTGCACGCCATTGGCGACGTCGCCGTCCGCAGAGCTGTCGCCGCCCTGGATCGCCAGGGCCCCGATCGGCTCCTCGACACCGCCGGCGGCGAGGACGATCGGCCAGGCCGCGAGCCGCGTCGCGCCTTCGGGCGCTCCCGGTGCCGCGCTCTCCACGCTCGGAACGCGGTCGTGGGCCGCCCGGTGGATGGGATTCGAGGCGTCGGCCGCTGCGGCTTCCAGGCGGCTCGTCGCCGTCTCGTCGAGACCGTTCGCGCCGGCCACCGCCAGGGCCTGGCGGTCCGCGTCCCACAGCAGCGCCGCCGCCGAGGTGCCGTGCGACAGCTGGAGCGCCACGTCCAGGAGCTCGCCGAGCGTCGACTCCGGATCGCTCCCGCGCGCGACCGCCCGGATGGCGCGGTGGACGAGGGGATCGGAGCTCACGGCCGACGGATCGTACACCGGCCCGATCGCCCGTCAATCGAACGGACGATCGAGCCCTACCCGGCAGATCCGGGAGAGGCGCCGCCTATACTCCGGGCCGTGAAGCTGCTGCTGGCGATCGTCCACAACGAGGACGCCGGCGCCCTCGTCGACGCCCTCCTCGAGAAGGATTACCGGACCACCCGGCTGCAGTCCTCGGGCGGCTTCCTCAGGCAATCCAACGCGACGATCGTCCTGAGCGTCGACGACGACAAGGTGGATGAGGTCATGGCCATCGTGCGGCAGAACTGCACATCCCGGACCCAGGTCGTGAACCCGATGCCGCCGATCATGGAGCCCGGCGAATTCTTCATGCCCTATCCGCTCGAGGTCCAGGTCGGCGGCGCAACCGTCTTCGTGGTTCCCGTCGAACGCTTCGAGCGGGTGTAGAGCTGGCGGGTCAGTGAGCGTCAGGCCCGATCTCGTCGCCTGCTGGCTCTTCCGGGTCACCGTCGATGGGCGGCTGGAGATCCTGCTGATCCGACGCGCGCCGGACCGGATGTACCCGGGCCTGTGGCAATGCGTGACCGGGAGGCTCGAGCCGGACGAGCTCATCGTCGACGGCGCCCTGCGCGAGGTCAGCGAGGAGACCGGTCTCACCGCGAGGGACCTCGAGGCGGTGTTCGAGACCGACATCGTCAACTGGTTCCACGAGGCCTCGCTCGACGCGGTTCTGTGCGAAGCGGTCTTCGCAGCGCGTGTCCGGCCGGAAGCGGCGGTCGCCATCTCCCACGAGCACGACGACATGCGCTGGCTCGACCCCGAGGCCGCGAAGGCGCTCGTCACGTGGCAGGCCTACGTGCGGGCGATCGACGCAATCGGCTGGCTCGTCGACCGGCCCGATCGGGCCGCCGCCTTCCGGCTCCCGGATCCCGCCTGACCCCGCTGCTAGACTTCCGGCACGGCGACGAGCAGAGGAGGCGCATCGGGTGATCGAGCAGGGCCACGCTCCGGCGACGGCCCCGGCGCGCCCGATCTTCCGCTCGAAGGCCGATCGGCTCCGGCCGACCTACGGCTTCGAGGACGTGTCGCTCGCTCCCGGGATCGAGACGGTCGAGCCGAATGACGTCGAGCTCGGCCAGTCCTTCTGTGGCGCCCATCTGGCGATCCCGGTCCTTGCCTCGGCCATGGATGCCGTGGTGGACCCCACCTTCGCGGGGACGCTCGCCGGGCTGGGCGGCCTCGCGGTCCTGAACCTCGAAGGCGTCCAGACGCGGTACGACGACCCGGCGGCGCTGATCGCCCGGATCGCGGCAGCGCCAGACGACGAGGTGCAGCACCTGCTCTCGGAGGCCTACGGGGCGCCGATCCGCGAGCATCTGGTGGCCCGCCGCATCGAGGAGATCCACGTGGCAGGCTCGAAGGCGGCGCTGGCCGCAACCCCGGCCGCGGCACGACGCTGGGGCCCGTTCTGCGCCGAGCACGGCGCGGACCTGTTCCTCGTCCAGTCGCAGGTCAGCTCGGCGCGCCATCTCGCGACCGGCTACGACCCGCTCTCCCTGGCCGAGTTCACGCGGTTCATGCCGATCCCGGTCGCCGTCGGCAACACGACGAACGCCGAAGCCGCGTTCGCGCTGATGGAGCAGGGCGCGGCCGCGATCTTCGTGGGCGTCGGGCCGGGGGCGGCGTGCACGACGCGCGAGGTGCTCGGGATCGGTGTTCCCCAGGTCACGGCCGTCGCGGACGTCGCCGGCGCGCGCGATGCCTACCGGGAGGAGACCGGCCGGTACGTTCCGGTCGTCGCCGACGGCGGGATGCGTCGCGGCGGCGAGCTCGCGAAGGCGATCGCGGCTGGCGCGGACGTGCTCATGCTCGGCAGTCCCCTGGCCCGTGCCGCGGAAGCCCCGGGCAAGGGCGTCAACTGGGGGATGGCCGCGCCCTCGCCGGTGCTGCCGCGCGGGACTCGGATCAAGGTCGGTACCGCAGGGTCCCTGGACCAGATCCTCTTCGGTCCCGCGACGGTCTCCGACGGCTCGCAGAACCTGATTGGCGCCCTCCGCCAGTCGATGGCAGCCCTCGGGGCTCGCACGATCCGGGAGATGCAGCAGGTCGAGATCGTCTACGCGCCCTCGACCCAGACCGAGGGCAAGTCCTGGCAGCAGCGCGGCCGCTGACGGACGACGCGGGCCGTCGGGGGGAACGACCGGCCCGGCCGGCCGACGAGGTCGGCGACCAGCTGATCGGCTGGGGAACCGTCGTCCGCATCGAGACTCGCGGACGGCTCACCGGCACGGCGGCTCTCGCGGCGGTCGGCTACATGGAGGAGCCCGATGGCAGCCTGCTCGTCGCTGCCGGCTCACCGGACGCGGGGTGGGCCCGGAACCTCGAGGCCGATCGGCACTGTCGGGTCACGCTCGGCGACCGAACCCTCGAGATGGTCGCCGAGCCGCTCGAAGCGGCCGAGGCCGCGCGAGTCGTCATCGCGCTGATCCTCCGCTACGGCACCCCGGCCGAAGGCCTCGGTCGCGGCCCCGCGTTTCGGCTGCGGCCCGCGTGAGGCGCAGCGGCCGGTAGACTGCGTCAACGATCGAGCGAGGGCGGCGTAGGGAGGGCCTGGATCGGGCGTGGCGGGCAAGGGCAAGACGGTCCACGGCGAGGCGGCGGATGCCGGCCATCGCGTGCTCGCCCCAGATGACGCCGAGGTTGAGGCCTATCTCGAGCAGGCACTCCACGCTCCGGGCCCTGATCGGACGCCCGCGGACCGGCCCGCCACTCCCGAGGCCGGCACGGTCGTCGTCCTGGATTTCGGCAGCCAGTTCGCCCAGCTGATCGCGCGCCGCGTCCGGGAGCTGCACGTCTACTCGGAGCTCCTGCCGCACGACACGCCGATGGCGGAGCTGCAGCGGCGCGGCGCCACGGCGATCATCCTCTCCGGCGGTCCCAACTCCGTGTACGACGTCGATGCTCCGAAGCCGGATCCCGCGATCTGGAGCGGCCGCATCCCCGTCCTCGGGATCTGCTACGGCGCCCAGCTCATGGCCCTCGAGCTCGGGGGCGACGTCCTGCCGACATCGAAGCGCGAGTACGGCCCCGCGACCGTCACCCTCAACGAGAACGACGGACTGTTCGCGGGCCTGGATCGCGATCAGCCGGTCTGGATGAGCCACGGCGATTCGATCACCCGGCTACCGGACGGCTTTCGCTCGACCGCTCAGTCCGACTCGACGCCGTTCGCCGGGCTCGTCGACGAGCGGCGCAACCTGTACGGAATCCAGTTCCACCCCGAGGTCGTCCATACGCCCCAAGGCCGCGAGGTGCTCCGGAACTTCGTCCTCGGGATCGCCGGGGCCGCCGCGACCTGGACGCCGGCCAACTTCATCGAGTCGACCATTGCCGAGATTCGGCAGCGGGTCGACGCGCACGCCGCGACCGTCGGCTCGGACGGCCAGGTCATCTGCGCCCTGTCCGGCGGTGTCGATTCGGCCGTCGCCGCGGCCCTCGTCCATCGGGCCGTCGGCGATCGGCTGACCTGCATCTACGTCGATCACGGGCTCATGCGGAAGAAGGAGTCCGAGCTCCTCCGAGCGACATTCGAGCAGAACCTCGGGATGAATCTCGTCATGGTCGACGCGCGAGAGCGCTTCCTCGCCCGGCTCGCCGGCGTCATCGATCCCGAGGAGAAGCGCCGGATCATCGGTGACGAGTTCATCCGCGTCTTCGAGGAGGAGGCGGCGAAGATCGAGAGCGGTGCCGCCCGCATCGACTTCCTGACCCAGGGCACCCTCTACCCCGACGTCATCGAGAGCGCGACGGCGGAGACGAAGACCGCCCAGAAGATCAAGACCCACCACAACGTCGGCGGCCTGCCGGCGGACCTCCGATTCAAGCTCATCGAGCCGCTGCGGTATCTCTTCAAGGATGAGGTCCGCTCGGTGGGGACCGAGCTCGGGCTGCCGGACGCGATGGTCCAGCGCCAGCCCTTCCCCGGTCCGGGTCTCGCGATCCGGATCATCGGCGAGGTCACCCCGGAGCGGCTGGACACGCTGCGTGACGCCGACTGGATCGTCATCGACGAGATCAAGGCCGCCGGCCTGTACCGCAGCGTGTGGCAGTCGTTCGCGATCCTCACGCCCGTCCGGAGCGTCGGCGTCATGGGCGATGGCCGGACCTACGCGAACGTGGTCGCCATCCGGGCCGTCACGTCGGAGGACGGCATGACCGCCGATTGGGCCAAGCTTCCCTACGATGTGCTCGCCAAGATCAGCAGCCGGATCGTGAATGAGGTGACGGGAGTCAACAGAGTCGTGTACGACATCTCCAGCAAGCCGCCCGCCACGATCGAATGGGAGTAGAAAACCGGATTCCGCGGCTTTCGGCCGACGGCGGCGCGGGTTAGAGTGGCGCGATGACGGATTCTCCCGCCGGCGCCGAGCCCGGTGCCGACCCCACCTCCTCGTCCCGCTGCCCGTGGTGCTCTGCGCAGGTCACGCCGGAGACCGCCGTCTGCCCGTCGTGTGGTGCGAAGCTCCTGGACGACGCGGAGGCAGACATCCCCGGCGTGACGCAGCTCGACCCGGCGGCCACGGCGCCCAGGCCAACGCCCCGAAGCCGGGGCCTGCTCGGCTGGCTCTCGGGCGAGATCGAGACCGCCGAATCGGACGCCGACCGAGCCGGTGTCGAACCGCCCACGGACGCCGTGAAGCAGGAGATGCTCCGGCTCGAGATGGAGGCGCTCAAGACGGACATGGAGGCGGAAGCCGCCGCTGCGCAGGGGGATGCGGTGTTCGCCGATGCCGACGCACCGGGACCCACTTCCGCGGAGTCCGAGGTCACGACCGAGATTCCCGCCGCGCCCGACGAGCCGGAGCCGGGAGCGGACCGCGCCGCTTCCTGAACCGCGTCGCCCGCCCGAGCGATTGCTGGCTCCCGGGCCCTCGTATCTCCGCGAGGCGGAGCTTCGCGCCCACGGGCGAAGCCTGCAGCTCGGGATGACACGCCCGACGACCGTCGACGACTGGTGGACCGCGATCCTGTGGGCCGCCGAGGCCGACGCCGAAGGCGACGCGGTCGTCGCGTTCACGGACGTCGCACCAACCGCAGGACCGCCGCCCGAGCCGCCGTTGTCGCGATTGGGGCCGGCCCTCGCCGGATCCCTCTCGGGGCTGATCCTCGAGGACGATGGCCGGCTCCAGATCCGCCTCGGGCTCGTGGCGGCCCCATCGGATCCGGCCCGTCCGTGGCGCTGCCCGGTGCTCGTCCGAGTCGCATTTCGGTGGGAGCCTGCGAGGGCCGCGGTGCTCCGCCCGAATGAGCTCGCCGCGGAGGTCCTCGGCGGCTTCAGGCGCTCCCTCGAGGGACTCGGTCGGCCATGAGTTCGCAATTCCGGAACAGCTGCCGGGCGCCGGGCGAGAGCGGGGCTAGACTTTCGATGTGCCGGACATCTTCGACGAGTTCTTGGACGAGCTGAAACGGCGGCAGGCCGGCCATGTCGGCACCGATGCCGGCAACGGACAGCCCGACGGCGACGATCCCGGCGACGAGCCATCTGCCGACCCGGAGCCATCGGGCCGGCCGAGCCGCGGCGGCGCACCACCCCGCCGCCCTCGCGTGATCCGCACCCGCGAGCCGCGCCGGTTCCGCTGGACCTGGGTCATCGTCGGGCTCGCGGCGATCGCGCTCCTGTTCGTGTCGGTCGGCGTCGGATTCTGGACGGACGTGCTGTGGTATCGCAGCGTTGGGTTCGAATCCGTGCTGTGGACGCGCGTCGGCGCGACAAGCGCCCTGTTCGTGATCGGCGTCCTCGTCACGCTCGCGGTCCTGCTGGGCAACCTCGCGATCGCGGGCCGGCTCGCGCCGCCGGCCGATCCCGCGGCGACCGCGAGCATCGGCGACTTCCTCGATCGGCTGAACCGGGCCGCCACGAGCCAGCCCGCCGCCCGATTCGGGGCGGGTCCCCGGCCGGTGGTCCTCGAACGCGATGAGCTGCCCGATCTCACGCCGATCACCAGGCTCGTGATTGCCGGGATCTCGATCTTCGTCGCCCTCATCGTGGGCGGGTCGATGGCCGCCGGCTGGGAGACGGTCCTGCTCTGGATCCATCGCGTGCCGTTTGCGCCCACCGGCGTCCCGGTGACAGATCCCGTGTTCGGCCGCGACATCTCGTTCTTTCTCTTCGACCTGCCGTTCCTGCGAGGCGTCCAGTCGGTCTTCAACGCGCTCATAGCTCTCAGC
>JBBQTO010000083.1:0-9220 GCA_038234575.1 Candidatus Limnocylindrales bacterium | reverse complement strand
AGCCGATAGCGGCTCAGCCTCACCGCGAGGCGGAAGCTGTCGTCGAGGTCCCGACCGCCCGAATGACGCCGCCGACCAACCGGCCGGCTCCGCTCCCGCCGGCCCCACCCGCCCCGGCTGCCTCATCTGGGGTGCTGGGCCCGCGGGGCCAGCAGCCGCAGTCAGCCACTCCCTTCGTCCGACACGATGGCCCGGGAGTGGGGCACCCGCCGCCCTCCGGACCCGGGCCGATGAGCGGACACGTCGACCACGGCGAGGCGCCCGGTCTCGATCGGGGAGCCACAGCGCCCCAGCTCCGGCGGTTCATCAAGAGTCGCGCCTACGTGCCGATCCATGAGCTCCGGCGCCGGTTCGGGCTCAACGGCGAGGACGACGAGGTGACCCCGGTCGACGTCGGACGGACTCGGGTCTTCGTCGGCTTGCCAGATCGCGAGGGCCGCCTGCTGGGCGAGTTGCTCCGGGCCGGCGACATCGGCTACGAGCTCTCGATGGACCCCGTGAGCCCGATCGTCGTGGGCGTCTATCCGATGCGACCGGTGACGCGCAACTGACTCAGAGGGGCATGTGCGCCACCGGACTGGTGCGCTGACGCAACGACGTCACATTTCAGGCCGATTTCGGAATTTGACGACGGCGTTGCAACGGGCCATTCTTTGGGTACACCCCATTCAGCGGTCGAGTCATAGGACTTTCGACCGAGATGGCCCTGACGAAGCATGTGGCGAGCGCGCCGAACCGGAGGACAATCGAGTGACCGGCAATCTTTCGCGGCGGCTGGCGACCGTCGCCACGACAGCCCTTCTCGGCACGATGCTCCTGGGAGTCGGCACGGCGAGCGCGGCCACCCCGTTACTCGGGGCCACCTTTGAGGTCCTATCGCCGATCGTGAAGAATGGCGACATTGCCGGCTTCCGAGCGACGATCACGAACAACGACACGAGCACGGTCTCGCAGCTCTTCCTCGTTGATAAGGGATCGGACGGCACCCTGTTCTCGGTGGCCAGCAACCCCGCGGGCAAATGCAATGCGCCGACAGCGGGTCCGCTCTATTGCGCGTTCGGGCAGCTCAAGCCCGGCAGCACCGTCACCGTCGTCTTCACGCTGACGACGGTCCTCGCGGCCACCGCGACCGCGGATCTGGCCAAGGTCGCGTTCAACACGACTGGGCTCGGCTCTGGCGGCGGCGACAACAGCCATGGTGACTCGTGGGCTTCGGGTAGCACCTTCAAGGCGGACCTGACAATCAGCGACGACTTCGGCGGCCGCTACGTTGCGAACAACAACCTGAAGCTCGTCCAGAACCTCCAGACCCTGAGCAATGCGAACCCGCATAGCACGAGGACATTCGCGCCGATCTCCGGGATCTATACGACCGTCGAGGACGTCGACTGCACCACGCCGACCGACGCGATCTGCGCAGGCCTGACGACCGGCTTCGGCCAGGTCTCCAAGGTCAACGTCAACGACGGCGCTGACGTGACAGGCACGCCTGGCACCACGCTCTTGCATTTCACGATCCAGAGCTACGCGAGTGAGGTCCCGAGCGGCAAGAACGCGAGCAACATCTCCGTCCTGCACACGTACGGCGTCGGAAATTCGGAGACCCTCTCGCGGGCCTGCAACTTTTCCCCCAAGACCAACACCGTGCCCGCGAATGCGCCGTGCATCATGGTCAAAAAGCTCAGCGGCGGTAGCTTCCAGGTCGACGTCTGGACATTCCACAACGGCGGGCTCCGCCTCTTCTAGCGAATCGGATCAGCCAACCAGAGCAACTCCCAGCCTCCGCCGGAGTCGAGCCGCAGAGACCACATCGCCCTTGAGTTCGAATAGTCGCAGAGCCTCCCGCAAGGGAGGCTCTGACGATTCCTGGTCTCCGCTGGCTGCGAGCACGTCCGCCAGGTCGATGAGAGCGTCGGCACGCAGGCGCGGTTGGGGTGTCCCAGCGGACAGGTCCACAGCCTCGGAAGCCAGTCGACGTCCCGCCGCGACGTCGCCCCGGGCCGCCAATATCTTCGCCCGCACCGACCGCCACGGGATCTGTGTCAGCACATCGTCGGCGTCGCCGATTTGCTCGGCGACGGCCGAGAAGTCGAGCGCCCCATCGATGTCACCGCGAAGCCAGAGAACCTGGGCGAGGTTCGCGGCGATCGTCGACCGAAAATACGTTTCGTCGATTGAGAGGAGCGCCTCGTAGTCGCGCCGCAGCTCTCGCTCTGCAGCTTCGTAGTCTCCTGCAAGCAGCTCGACCCTCGATGAGTCGATCGAGCTCGAGTCGGCCGCGAGGCCGGAGCCAAGCTCGTCGGCGATCGCCTGACCCCGGCGATAGAGCTCCCGAGCCGGCTCGAACGCGCCCTGCATCGCTCGCAGAACCGCGAGGCTTCCGCTGAGTACCGCCTCAGCGCTCCGATCTCCCTGGACGCTTGCGATGAGCTCTTCGCACCGGGGTATGGCCTCGGCGACAGGTGTCGGCCCGTGGAGGAGGACGTAGGCGATGGTCCCGGCGCTACGCGCCGCGAGGCGGGTATCGCCTCCCAGCTTGGCGAACTCGATCACGCGCTGTGCATCTTCGGCGGCCTCCTCAAGCCTTCCCTGCAGGACCTCTGTGATCATGAGCAGCCGCCAGGCCGCTGCGAGCCCTGCCGCATCACCGAGCGGCTCCAGCACCGCGATTGCGGCGGTGGCCGCCTCGATGGTGCGAGCCGCGGCTCCCGTCCCCCGGAATTGGTTCACAAGAGCCTGGCCCAACTGCGCTCGCACGGCGAGCCGTTCATCGAGCGCGGCTGCTGCGATCTCGTGAACCTCCGAGAGGGTCGCAGTTGCGAAGTCGAGAGCACCCTGTTGCAACAGCCCTTCTGCGAGATCGAGCAGAACTTCAAGTCGGGCCGGTGACTCGCGCAGGAGGAGGACTGCGGTCCGAGTCAGGAGATTCACCGCCGCCGGCAGGTCGCCCCGGCCCAGGGCCCGGCGGCCCGCGGATGCCAACTTCTCGGCCGCCCGCTCGCCGACCGCGCGCGCCTCGCTGTCGACGAGGCCGATCTCCGTCCGGTATCGATAAGCCTGTTCGAGATGGAACCCGAGGATCTCCTCGAACTCGAGCTCGCGGCCGCGCTCGCGGTTGACCCGCTCCGCCCAGGCGACGAAACGCTCGTGGAGGGCCGCTCGGGCCCGCTTAAGGAGGCTGCGGTAAGCGGTGTCGCGGATGACCTGGTGGCCGAAGCGATAGATCGCCTCGTCGCCGTCGGCCCGGCGGACGAGCTGCTTTCCGGTGAGGGCGCCGAGCTCGGCCTCGAGTCGCTCACGGATCGCCACCTCGACGAGCTCCGCGACCGCGTCCTCGGGGAACGACAGCCCGATCACCGAGGCCGGCTCGACCACCCCGCGTTCGTTTGGACCGAGCGCATCGAGGCGGGCCGCGACCAGGGCCTGGACGGTTGGCGGGATCTGGAGCGTGGCGGAGCCCGCGCGGGCGACCCAGCCATCCATTCCCCGTTCGATCGCGCCCGTCTCGACGAGCATCGAGACGATCTGCTCCACGTACAGCGGGTTGCCCTCGGACGCCTGGGCGATGCGAGCGCGAACCGCCGGCTCGAGCGAGCCCAGCAGCTCCTCGACGATCTGGCCGGCGTCCTTCTCGGTGAGCGGTTCGAGCCGGATTGTCTCGGCCTCGTGGGCGGCGAGCCACTCGGGATGGCGCTCGCCGAGCTCGTGGCGGGCCGAGCAGAGGAGCAGGATCGGCGCGCCGTCGACGGTCTCGAGGAGATGGTCGAGGAATTCGAGGAATGTCGTCTCTGCCGAGTGGATGTCATCAACGATCATCGCAAGCGGCTGGTCGCGAGCAAGGCACTCCAGCAATCGCCGGCCGCCCCAGAGGAGCTCCGGGACCGGGAACTGGGCGGTGGAGAGGTTCATCGCCGCCGCCACGCGGTCGACGATCGCACCGTGTTCCTCCGCCTTGCGCTTCCCGACGCGCCGGGGACCTGTCTCCAGGAGCCCACGGATCTTGGTGATGGCCGCTTCCGCGCTGTCCTCCGCCGTGATGCCGGCCGCGTCGCGAACGACCTCGGCCAGCGGCCAGAACGTGATGCCATCGCCGTACGGGAGACAGCGACCGCGGACCACCCGGGCCTGGCTCGAGGCCGTCGTTGCGAACTCGCGGATCAGGCGCGACTTGCCGACCCCGGCGTCGCCGACGACGGTGATGAGGCGCGCCCGCTTGGTGCCGCTCGCGTCGAAGAGCGCGTCGGAGAGCCGGCCCATCTCCGCGGTCCGGCCGACGAACGGCATGCCGGAATCGTGGTGACCCGCCTGGGGGCCGATCGTCACGAGCCGGTAGGCGGGCACCGGCTCGGCCTTTCCCTTGAGCGTGAGCGGCGGGATGAACTCGATCTCGATCTGGTCCCGGGCGAGCCGGTACGTCAGGTCGCCGAGCACGATCTCGCCCGGGCCGGCAGCCTGCTCGAGGCGGGCGGCAGTGTTCACCGCGTCGCCGGTCACGAGGCGCTGGCCGGTGCTCGCATCGCCCGCGATGACCTCGCCGGTGTTGACCCCGATGTGGTTCTCCAGCTCGATGTCGCGGCCGGCCAGGAACTGCTCGTTGAGCGCGGGCAGCGAGGCCTGCATGTCCGCGGCCGCGCGGATCGCCCGGAGAGCGTCGTCCTCGTGGCGGACCGGCAGCCCGAACACCGCCATGACCGCGTCGCCGATGAACTTCTCGACCGTGCCGCCATGGCGCTCGAGGGCCGCCCGCATCGCTTCGAAGTAGCTCGACATCACGTCCCGGAGAGCCTCCGGGCTGGCGCTGCCGCCACTCCGTGTCCGGACCTTCGGCATCGCGAACACGATCGTCACGGTGCGCCGGCTCTCGCGCGCGACGTGCTCGATCAACGACGCGCCGCAGGTGTTGCAGAGCCGGTATTGCTCCGGCGACTCCTCGCCGCAGCTCGGGCAGATCCGCATGCCGGGCGACGCCTCGGGCACGACGGCGTCGAGAAGCGCCTCGCGATCGGCGACGGAGATGAGTCGGAACGCGGGGAACGTCTCGTCCGAGCCCTTGGCGGAGACTGGTTCGATCGCTTCGACCTCCACCACGTCCCGCACCGCGTCATGGGTGGCCGCATCGATGAGGACCTCGAGGGGCGGCGCGTTCTGCTCCATCACGGTCGACAGGTCGACCGGCGGCCCCAGCAGGACGTGCTGGCCGCCCTCGGATCGCCCGAAGGTGACCTCGCCGGTCGCAACGCCAGTCCGGTTGAGGAGCCGGACGTCCCAGCCCTGCTCGAGCTCGTCGTTGAGGAGCGCCAGCGCCCGCTGCGTCTCGGCGGCCGCCTCGAGGGCCCGGACGGGGTCGTCGTCGCGCCGGAGCGGCAGGCCGAAGACCGCGACGATCGCGTCGCCGATGATCTTCTCGATCGTTCCGCCATGCGACTCGAACACGACCCGCATGACCGAGAAGTAGCGATTCAGGACCTCCCGGAGGGCCTCGGCGTCGAGCCGCTCGCCGAGCGCCGTGGAGCCCTTCAGGTCGGACGTCACGAGGGTGATCAGCCGCCTGACTTCGCCCGCGGCCTCGTCCTGGATCAGCGAGGTCCCGCACATGCCGCACAGGCGAGCCGCCGGGGGATTGACCTCCCCGCAAGTCGGACAAGGATGGCCTTCCATGGCCTGAGTCTAGCCGCGCCCCCGACAGCCTCCCGGCGTGGGCTAGCATGCGCGGGGATGAGTGCCGTTCCCGAGAACCGCGTCGGCCTGGACGGCCTGCGAGCCTGCGGCCTGTTCGCCGGGGTCGACGACGCCCATCTCGAGTCCGTGGCCCACCAGATGCGGGCCCGGCGCTACCGCGGCGGCGAGACGATCTTCCACCAGGACGATCCCGGCGACTCCCTGCACGTCGTCGTCGAGGGCGCGGTGAAGATCGTGCTGCCCTCGGCCGAGGACGGCGAGCCGGCGATCATCGCGACGCTCCGGCCCGGCGACTTCTTCGGTGCTCTCGCCCTCCTCGACGGGGCGCCGCGGTCCGCGACCGCGGTGGCCCTTGGCAAGACCGAGACGCTCATCCTCCGACGCGATGTATTTCTGGAGCTGGTCGAGAAGGACTCGTCACTTCGGATCGCCCTCCTCGCGTCGCTCGCCGGCGAGATCCGATCGATCACGGCCCACGTGCAGGACCTCCACTTCCTGGACCTGCCGGGACGCCTCGCCCGGCGGATCCTGCGGGAGTCGGCCGGGCTCCCGCCGGCGGCCGACGGTAGCGTTCGGCTGCCTTGGCCGTACACCCAGTCGGAGCTGGCCGGGATGATCGGCGGCTCGCGGCAATCGGTGAACCGCCTCCTTGCCGAGCTCGTCGACGAGCGCTTGATCGAGCTCCAGCGCGATGCGCTCGTGATCCCGGACCCGGCCGCCCTCGAGCGCTCGATCCAGCGATGAGCGGCGACCCGGCAGCGGCGGCGCTCGCCGCGGTGCGGGCCGTGGCGATTCGCGCGGCTGTGGCGGAGCGCCTGGAGTCGCCATCGGGCGAGGCCATTCTCCGCTCCGTTGTCGACGCCGCCGCGGTTCTGATTCGGGCGGAGGCAGCGTCCATCGCGCTTTTCGATCCCCAAGCCGGCAAGCTCGTGTTCCGAGTCGCCGCCGGCGAGCACGGTCAGGGTGTCATCGGCCTCAGCGTTGAGCCCGGCGAGGGCGTGGTCGGCTATGTGTACTCCAGCGGCCAGCCGCTCGCGATCGGCGAGACGACGGTCGATCCGCGCTTCCGCCGCGATGCCGCCGAGCGGACGGGCTATGTGCCGCGCTCGCTCCTCGCGGTGCCGCTCGCCGACGAGGCCGGCACGATCGGTGTGCTCGAGGTGCTCGACCGCCGCGACGGAGCGCCATTCGACCTCGGGGACCTCGAAGCGGCCGCAGTGTTCGCGCGCCAGGCGACGGTGGCGCTTCGCGCAACGCGGCTCGAACGCGACACGGCGGGGCTCCTTCGGTCGGCGCTCACAATCGTCGCCGGAGCCGACGGGGCGGGTTCCGGGTTGACCGACGATGACATCGACACGCTCGTGTCGGCGGCGTCGGCCGAGCTCCACGATGCGAGCCACGAGGCCTCACCGGACGTCGGCATCTGGATGCTCGCAGACGCGATCGCTCGAGCTCGGGCTGCGGCCCCCGAACAGCTCGGGCTGGTGTCGGACATCCTCGAAGCCCTCGCGCGACGCGCCGAAACGAGGCCGGGTCGCTATCGCCGGACGGGGCGACAGTGAACGTCGAGCGCGTCGAGCCGGCGCCGGCGCCGCCGATGCTGCCGGCCTGGTCCGACGCGTTCACCGGGGACCGCCGCGGCCGTTTGAACCGAGTACGTCCATTTGGACACCTGGATCGCGGAGCTGCGTTTGGCGGCGTCGACGGCTCGGGCATGACCGTCGCGGTCATCGACTCTGGCGTCGAGCGCGACCACCCCGCCATCGGCAGACGTCTCGTTCGATCGGTTCGAGTCGAGCTGACCGGCGAAGAGGCCGACATCGTCGAGGACGACGGCACAGACGTGGTCGGCCACGGCACGGCGGCGGCAGGGATCGTTCACGGCATCGCCCCGGGCGCCGATCTGGTGTCCATCCGCGTTCTCGGGCCGGACAACCGCGGCAAGGGGCTCGCGTTCCTCGCCGCCCTCGACTGGGCGATCGATGAGGGCGTCTCGGTCGTCAACCTGAGCCTGTCATCGAAGAGCGAGGCACTGTTCGCCGATTTTCACGCCATGGCCGACCGGGCCTACTTTGCCAACGTTCTGCTCGTCTCTGCGGCGAACAACGTACCCGGGCCGTCGTATCCATCGTTGTTCGCGGCGGTTGTCTCCGTGGCCGCCCACGACATTTCCGATCCACTGGTCTGGTTCTACAACCCTGCACCGCCGGTCGAGTTCGGGGCCTACGGCGTGAACGTCGACGTGGCCTGGCGAGGCGGTCGGACGACCGTCACCGGCAACAGCTTCGCCGCGCCGCATATCGCCGGAGTGGCGACCCTCATCCGGGCCAGGCACCCGGGGATAAGCCCGTTCGAGACGAAGGCGATCCTCGCCGCAACCGCGAACGAATCGGATGTGGCCCAACCTGGGAACGCCGGGAATCGGTGACGGCGGCGAGGCCCTCGCCGCCGTCATGTTCGGTTGCTGGCTGACCTCACGGTGGGCCGCTATCGGGCGGCGCTCCACCTACCCGTGCTCAGTATCCGGAATATCGCTTGTCTGGGCCTACGTTCTCGTCGTCATCCGGCCGAACGCCCATCCTGAAGCCGTGGCCGGCAATATCTTTGTCGTCCGGCGGACGCACGCCCTCCTTGGAATCTTGCTCGGGTCCCGGGACTTCGGCTTCGGCCTTTTCCTCGTCGACCTTGTGCTGCTCGTTGCTCATCGGGCACCACGTATCCAATGCCGTCACCGTGTTCGACAACGGCTCCAGTCGACTGTAGGCGTCGCCCTGCGCGGTGGCAATGCGATTTGGACCACGGTGCTGTCGTCTAGCTGACATGCCATTGGGTTTCTGGTGCGACGGTGTCTTTCGCGTCGGGAACGTTGTCAGGTAGGCTGCCACCATCCCCTCAGCGGTGGGCTGCCTCCATGCTCTGCTCGAACTGTGGCAAGGAAAACGAGGCGGGGCGCAAGTTCTGCAAGGAATGCGGCACCGGCCTTGCGATCTCGTGCCCAAAGTGCGGCGCAGCCAACGCGCCAGACGCGAAGTTCTGCGGCGAGTGCGCCACGTCGCTGATTGCCTCAGGGTCGGCTGTACCCGCTCGTGTGGTCTCGGCCCCGGTGGCCGAGAGACGGCTTGTCTCGGTCCTGTTCGCTGACCTCGTCGGCTTCACGCCCTTTTCCGAGGGTCGTGACGCCGAGGAGGTGCGCGAAACCCTTTCGCGCTATTTCGACATCGCGCGCGGTGTCATCGAGCGCTATGGCGGAACCGTCGAGAAGTTCATCGGGGACTCGGTGATGGCCGTATGGGGCGCACCGGTGGCCCACGAGGACGATGCCGAACGCGCGGTCCGCGCGGCGCTCGAGTTGGTCGATGCGGTTCGGGTCGTCGGGCCGGGCATCCAGGCAAGGGCGGGTGTCCTGACCGGAGAGGCCGCCGTCACCCTTGGCGCCACCAACCAGGGGATGGTCGCCGGCGATCTCGTCAACACGGCCGCCCGACTACAGGCGGCGGCAGCGCCGGGGGCGGTCCTGGTCGGCGAGTCGACCCGGCATGCC
>JBBQTO010000082.1:0-9252 GCA_038234575.1 Candidatus Limnocylindrales bacterium | reverse complement strand
TCTACGACCCGACCGATGTCTTCGGCGACCTCGCCGAGGCCCTCGCCGAGGCCTATCCCGAGGTCCGCGGCGGAGCGCCGGGGGGCGCCCAGAACGCACCAGGTGCCGACGAAGACGAACCGGGTGCCGACGCCAGCGCCTGACGCGAGCCCGCGGGAGGCTCGATCGCGCGATCCATCATCATCCCGGCGGTCGAGCGCGGCCAGTCCATCGACGATGCGACTCGCGGGGGCCGAGCTCATCGCCAGCCGCGAGATCCTCCGCGGTCAATGGCTCCAGACCTACCACGCGCCCGAGCTCGTTAGCGGCGCGAGAGCCGGCCAGTTCGTCCACGTCCGGACCGGCGACTACTCGGGCATGGTCCTGCGCCGGCCCTTCTCCTACAACACCGTCGATGCGGCGACCGGAACGCTCACGATCCACTTCCGGACGGTAGGCCGTGGCACGGACTGGTTCACCCATCTCCTGCCGGGTGATCGAGTCGAGATGCTGGGCCCGCTCGGGCGACCCTTCGAGGTCGATCCCCGGAGCCAGCATCTCCTCCTGATCGCCGGAGGCCTCGGCATGGCCGGCGTCCGCGCCCTGGCCGACGAGGCGATCCGGGCCGGACGTGGGGTGACGCTGCTCTTCGGTGGCGCGACGGCCCACGACGTCTACCCGAGCTCGCTCCTGCCCGACGAGGTGGAGTACGTGGTCGCCACCGACGACGGTTCGGTCGGGCATCGAGGCTACGTCACCGACCTCGTACCCGATTACGAGGCCTGGGCCGACCAGGCCTTCGCGTGCGGCCCCTTGCCGATGCTGAACGCGCTCGCCCGGCTCGCGACGACCCGTCGCTCGCGCATGGGCGTGGCCTCGCTCGGCCGGAAGCGCGGAGGCGGCAAGCCGGTGGCCGTCGGCTCGGCGCAGGCACGCCGGAAGGCCTTCCTCCAGGTGTCGATGGAACAGAACATGGGCTGCGCGGTCGGGGCGTGCCTCGGCTGCGTGGTCATGTCCACCTCGGGCACGCCGCAGCGCGTCTGCCGCGAGGGCCCGGTGTTCGGCGCCGAGGAGATCGACTGGGAGGCTGGCTGGTGAAAGCCCGCCGCCGGGTCGTCACGTCTCCGACCGGCCGGGTCACCGCTGCGAAGCGGCAGCCGACCGTCCGCAAGATCAAGTCCGCGTTTGCATCCGTCGGGTCGGCGCCGATGCCGTCCCGAGCGGCCGCTCTCACCAGGCCGGCGGCCCGCCCTGTCCCGGCCGCAACACCCATCCCGGCGGACGTCGAGGTCGACCTCGCTGTCGATCTCGGGCGTGGGCTGGTCCTCCGGAACCCGGTGCTGGTCGCGTCTGGCACGTTCGGCTATGGGATCGAATACGGCGATGTGGTCAAGGTCCAGCGCCTGGGTGCGATCTGCTGCAAGGGCACCACGCTAAGGCCGCGAATCGGCAATCCGACGCCGCGGGTGACAGAGACGCCGGCGGGCATGTTGAACTCGATCGGGCTCCAGAACCCGGGCGTCGACGCCGTGATCGAGAAGTACAGCGACACGTGGGCGGGCTGGCGGGTGCCGGTCATCGTCAACGTCGCCGGTGAGTCGGTCGGGGACTACGTCGAGGTCGTGCGGCGCCTCGAGGGCGTTCCGGGCATTGCCGGCATCGAGCTGAACATCAGCTGCCCAAACGTGGGCAAGGGCGGCCTGCAATTCGCCATCGATGCCGACGCCGCCGCGGGCGTCACCGCGGCGGTCCGGCGGGTCACGGACCTGCCGCTGCTGGTGAAGCTCTCGCCGAACGTCGCCGATATCCGGCCGATCGCCCGTGCGATCGCCGATGCCGGAGCGGATGCCCTGACCGCGGTGAACACGTTGTCCGGCATCGCGATCGGCCCGACGAGAACCCGGCCCCTCCTCGGCAACATCTACGGCGGGCTCTCCGGGCCGGCGATCAAGCCCGTGGCCCTGCGGGTCGTCTACGAGGTCGCCCAGGTCGTCGACGTCCCCGTCGTCGCGATCGGTGGCGTGACGGATCTCGCCGACGTGCTGGACTACCTCGCCGTCGGGGCCGTTGCCGTGCAGGTCGGCACCGCGATCTTCGCGGATCCCAGCCTGCCGGTCCGACTCATCGACGAGCTGGCCGTCGAGTGCCGGCGTCGGGGGCTGACGTCGTATCGCCCGCTTATCGGCACGGCCCTACCGAAGCGCCCCGGTGCGCCCTCGGCTCGCGGAGTCGAATACCGGCCGTAGCCATCGCCACACGGCCGGGCGGTCGCGAGCCCGCTGGGTGGGCCCGGCTCGATTGCGTGATCTCCCGCAACCGAGCTCCGGGGAACCGCGCCTGTTTGTCAGGCCCGCGCTCAGCAACGTTATCCGAGCGGAAGCCCGTTGCCTGTCGACCCGTCGAGCGGGCCAGACGTGCCCCTCGGCGGTCCCGCAACGCCAGGATGGGAGCGGTGGAATGCGCAAGAGCGATGCCCTGGGGGCAGTGGGCGTGGCGGGGGTCGTCGCCACCTTGATGGTCCTCGGTCTTCTCTTCCTTGGCGGCTCCATCAGCAAGGTGCTCTCGACCGTGGGGTCGTCAATCGGCTCTGCCCAGGGCGTTCCTGTGGCACCGGCCGGCGGTAACGGCGTGCCGTCCGTCGACAAGCCGGCGCCGAACCCCGCCAAACCGGCGGCCAATCCGGGTCCAAAGGATCCGCCGCTCTACGACGTCAGCACTCCCGATCTGCTGATCATCAAGACCGGCAGCCTCTCCCTCCAGGTAGCTGATGTCGATGCCGCGCTGGCGGGCGCGGCCGGCAGGATCGGCGGACTCGGCGGCTACGCCAGTGGCTCGCAGCGCCAGGGCGAGGGCGCCTCCGCGGTCGCCAGCGTGACCTACCGGATCCCGGCGGCCCGCTGGGACGACGCCCTGGTGACCCTCCGTGGCCTTGCGATCAAGGTCGTGGCTGAAAAGACGCAGACCGACGATGTCACCGGCAAGGTCGCGGACATTGGCGCCCGGATCACGAGCTTCCAGGCCACCGAGCGGGCTCTCCAGGCGATCATGGTTCAGGCGACGAAGATCGCCGACATCCTCGCCGTCCAGGCGCAGCTGACTGACGTCCAGGGCCA
The DNA here is from genome assembly GCA_038234575.1 of Candidatus Limnocylindrales bacterium. GTDB lineage: Bacteria > Chloroflexota > Limnocylindria > Limnocylindrales > CSP1-4 > UBA5189. Next base: position 6,160 of record JBBQTO010000082.1, on the reverse strand, counting down.
GATCGAGCAGCTCACTGCGGACCGGAAGCACCTGACCGAGCAGGCCGCGTACTCGACGCTGACCGTCGGCTTCGGGCTCAAGGAGCAGGCAGTCGTGGCGACCACGTCCAGCTTCGACCCGACCTCCGAGGTCGACCGGGCGGGCGCCCGTCTCATCCACCTGCTGCAGAAGGTCGTCACCGTAGCGATCTGGTTCGCCATCGTCTGGCTGCCGTTCCTGGTGGGCCTCGCGATCGTCGTCCTGATCGGCTACTTCCTGGCCCGACGCTTCGGGCGTCGACATTTCGGGCCTGGCTCGGCCGGCCCTGAATCGGTCGGGACGCCCACTGCGGGCGCCTGAGCGTCGCGCCCGTACACTTCCGGGCGATGACGACCCTGAAATCGGAGCTCGGCCTGGCCGCGAGGGCCGAGATCGCGCGCCGAACCGAGGCCATCTTTCGGCGCTCCGGCGCGCTCCGGAACGGCCATTTCCTCCTCAAGAGCGGCCGACACTCCGAGGCATACCTCGAGAAGTTCGCCGTCCTGTCGGATCCGTCCGCGACTTCGGAGCTGTGCGCCTTCTGGGCCGCGCGGCATCGGAGCGAAACCGGCGCCGTCTCGGTCGACCTCGTCGCCGGGCCCACGACCGGTGGCGTGATCCTCGCCTTCGAGACGGGTCGCCAGCTCGGCACGCGCGCGATCTTCGCCGAAGAGGTCCGCGGCGAGGACGGGGCGACGCGGCGCGAGTTCCGGCGCGGCTTCCACATCGAGCCCGGTGAGCGAGTCCTCCTGGTCGACGACATCCTCACGACCGGTGGCTCGCTCCTGGCGATGCTGCCGGCCGTCGAAGCCGCCGGCGGCGAGATCGTCGAGTGCGCGGTGCTGGTCGATCGCTCCGGCGGGATGTCGACGCTCGTGTCGCCGTCGACAGGACGCGTCTATCCGCTTCGGGCGCTCTGGGCGCTGGACCTCCCAACGTACGAGCCCGGTGCCGCCACGTGCCCGCGCTGCGCGGACGGGATGCCGATCCATGCGCCGGGTAGCACGGGCGCGGCCGGGCCAGGCGCGATGGCTGCGACCACCACGGCCGCGACCACCACCGCGAATTGAGGTCGCGGAGCCGTCTCGTCACGCTGGCGTCGTGGGTGGCGCTCACGTTCGCGATATGCCCCGCCCTCGCGGCGTGTGCGGGCGGCGGGAGTCCCGCGCCATCAGCGGGCGCCTCGTCGGTCGTTCCGGCCTCCCCGGTCGACGGGGTGGTCGTCCACGTCGACGCGACCGGACTCGGCAACGTCACCGGCTTCACGATGCGCCTCTCTGGCGGCGCCACGCTCGCGCTGACGCTCGGCACGCTCGAGAACGCCACGGAGTTCGCCCGGGGCCATCTCGCGGAGCACCAGGCGACAAGCTCGCCGGTTCGCGCCTGGTTCGTCGCGAACCGCGGCGTCCTGACCGTCTACCGGCTCGAGGATGCGCCGCGCGCGCCCTCGAGCAGCCCGTAACGGGCGTCCAGGTAGCGGTAGCGCTCGGCCGCCTTCAGGGCCCGACCCAGCGTTTCGTGGCGCTCGTCCCAGGTCGTCCATCGATCGATGAAGGCCGTCGAGCGTTCCTTCGAGCCATCCTCCTGGATCGCGAGAGTCTCGGCGAGCATGCCCGAGACAGCCTCCTCGCGGCGCTCGTGACGGATCCCAAGGCGGCCGTCCTCGTAGACGAGCACACCATGATCGAGGAAGTAGTTCAGCACCATCAGCCAGAGCGTTGGGTACGCCTGGGAGCGCAGCGGCCGAACCGGCCGGAGGCCGGCCATGATCGCGCTGGCAGCGACGGCTCGCGCTCCGGCCTCGTCGACGAGGCCCATCCTCAGGAGCCGGTCGGTCGCGAACTGCGAGACCAGCTCGGCCTTGAGCTCCTCGATCGGTGAGGCATCGGCCTCAAGGGCCGAATCGAGGGACCGGCCCTCTCGCGTCGTATCAGGCCCGAGATAATGGCCGATCTCGTGCCAGACGACTTGCTGATAGTTCCCTTCGGGTGTGAGCTCGGCGTGGTGCTCGGGCAGCATCGCTGCCTGCCAGCGGACCTTCACGCGCTCGAACGCCAGGGGGTTCGTGAGGTGGTTGCGACGGACCAGGATCTTCCGGCCGTACTTCCGCATCAGGATCGGATCGTTCGGCAGGATCTCGGCGGCGACATCCACCGCGCCGCCGAACGCCGCGAGCACGTTGACGCTCGCGACCGGGATGTCCGTCCGGACTCGGCGGCGGCTCACGTAGGGGAGCGCCTCCTCGATCTCCTGGAGGTGCTCGAGCTCTGCCCGGAGCAGGGCTGTGGCGGGCTCGTCGCGCAGCAGGACGCTCACGGCGAACGAGGCCTTCGCCCCGTACAGGCCGTCGTCGTAGACCTCGTACGCGCCGATCACGCCGTCGATCCGGCCCAGCTCACCGCGGGTCCAGGCGGCATCGCCGGCCTCGTTGTCGTCAGTGAGAAGGTCCCTGGCGCGCTGGCGAAGGAAGGCGCCGGCGTCGGTATCTTGGTCCTCGATAGCGGCCGCGGCGTCCGAGAGCCGGTTCGACGCCTCGACGATCGGGCCGGGCCACGCGACCGAGTAGGGTACGGCATAGAAGGCCTCGCGGGTTGGGGTCCTCGCGAGATCGCTCATGAACGACTCCAGGCCGGGATGGAGCACGGACAGCGCCGGGTGCCGCCGCAACGTGAGCAGGTCCCGCTTCAGGTGCCGGGGCGTCGTCCGCCGGACGATCGTATGGATGCCGAGGATCTCCGCCTGCCGCTCGGGATGCGAGGCCAGGAAGGCGTCTAGCTCATCGCGCTCGATGGCCCACGGATAGAACGCCTTGCCCTCGGTGAAGCCGTCGACCGGCAGGAACGGCTCGAGCTCGTTCTCGAGTGTCGTGGCGATGGGCCCCTGGAACTGGCGGTAGAGGTCGAGGAGATCCTGGGTTCGCGAGGGTCGCCCGAGCTGCTCATGAAGATCCAGCAGCTCCTCGCGGGCGCGAAGCGCCTGGTGGTGGCGCTGCGCCTCGTTGAGGTCCCCGAGAAGGTAGCCGATCGCGACAAGCTCATCGACGACCCGACGCTCGGGCGGCGTCAGGGTCGTGAGGTCTTCCTCGAGCCGGAAGGTCAGGACCTTGTCGAGAATCCGGCGCGCCTGCTCGGCCGCCCAGTAGCCATTCGGCAGCTTGACGGCGTCCTCGCCTGTGGGTGCCGTGGGTTTGCTCACTTGACCGCGTCGAGGGCGGCGGTGAGCTCGGCGTCGGAGAAGATGAGCCCGAACGAGCCGCGGACGATGCCCTGGCGATCGACGACGAAGACCCACGGCTCCGACGAGAGGCCCCAGGTGTTCGTCACGGTCGTCGGTGTGAGGTCGTTGTTCGTCATGACCGGCTGGAGCGCCCCGTTCTGGAGCTCCAGCACGTACGGCTCCACGTGGATGAAGTCGACGGTGGGGTACTTCGCAACGAACGGCTTGATCCGATCGAGCGTGGGCCCGCACTGCGCCGACTTGCAGAATTTGGGAGTCGCGAAGACGAGGATGAACGGCTGGTGGCTCACCAGCGCCTCGTCCTCGGACGTCTTGTAGAACGCGGGATCCGGCGCGGGGTCGGTGGAGATGTGGGTCAGGTCGCCGGCGGCCCCGGTCGCGGTCGGCGTCTTCATCGAGGGCGCGGCTCGGCCAACCTGGACAAGGGGCGTCGTCGCATCGACGCTGAACGTGGTTCGGATCGTCTCCGGAGGTGCGCCGGCGACACCGGTCGTGAACTCCGCGCCGTACGTCCCAGCCTCCGGCAGGTTCACGGTCGCGACGTACAGCCCGCGTTCACCCTGGATCGCCCACACGAACGTGCCGTCCGCCGTCGCGACGGGCTTGGCCGGATCGCGACCCAGGTTGTAGAGCGCAATCTTCGCCGTTCGATCGGGCCTCGACAGCACGTTGTTCTTCGCATCCAGAAACGAGAACAGGAGACGGTTCGTGCCGCAGGTGAGCTCGCCGGGATTCGCGATGACGACGGGATAGATCGGCGGCGGGGTGGCCGGCGACTGCCAGCCGGGAAGGTTCCCGGGCTGGGGCGCGCTCTGGCAGGCCGTGCCGCCGGAGGCACCCGGCCTGTTCGACGGAGAAGTGTTTCCACTCGGAGCGCACCCGCCGAGAACGGCCGCGACGACGGCCAGCACCGTCAAGGTCCGAATGCGCAAGGGCAAACGTCGCATCGGCGACAGCGTAGCGGAGGGGCTCGCACGGTAGAATCCGGCCGCTCATCCCCGGAGGTTCCGTGTCCCGCTTCCAGCGGCTCGCCGCCGCGACCGTCGCCACCGTGTTCCTGCTCGTCACGATCGGCGTCGTGGTGCGGGCGACGGCGTCGGGGGAGGCCTGCCCGCACTGGCCGGGCTGCTTTCCGGGCCAGTTCCTGCCCGGCCTCGGCGCTGACATCCACGTCTGGATCGAGTGGCTCCATCGCACGGTCGCGGCGGTGATCGGCTTCGAGGTGCTCGGGCTGGCGGTCATTGCGTTCCTGGACTACCGCGATCGCCGCTCGATCCTGTGGCCCGCGACTGGGGCCGTCGTCCTCGTCGGCTTCCAGGCGTGGCTGGGACAGGAGACGGTCCGACTCGGGAACAGCGGCCCGTCGGTCACCGCCCATCTCGGCGCGGCGATGGCGCTGGTCGGGCTGCTCGTCTACCTCCTCGTGCGTGCCTGGTACCCGGCGCGGGTCGGAGGTCCCGGGAGTGGCAGCGCGACGCAGGGCTCGAGCGTGGGCGGGGTGAGCAGCCGCGCGAGCCAGCGGTTCACGCTTCTGGCGACCTTCGGAGCGGCCGCAACGTTCGTGCTCCTGCTCTTCGGATCGAACGTGACCGCGACCAGCGCGGCGCTCGTCTTCCCGGATTGGCCACTGATGAACGGCGGCATCCAGGCGATCGGGCCGGACACGCCGTCGAGCCTCGCGGCGCTCTACGCGGCCCACGAGCTGCACCGTTACGCGGCCGTGGTCGTCTTCGTCATCCTCGCCTGGATCGCCGCGGTCGCGTGGCGGGCCCGAGCCTCCAGGCCGGCGATCGCGAGGCTGGCGGTGGCTGTGGTCGCGGTGTATGTCGTGCAGGTGGTCGTCGGCGGGCTCCAGGTCCTGACGCAGCTCGCTCCATGGACGCAGACGCTGCACGTGGCCCTCGGCTCGCTGATCTGGGTTGGTGCGGCTGGCCTCGCGATCTGGGCCTACTACGAAGGGCGCAGCGTTGCGACCGTGGCGTCGCCGGACGGTAACGCGGGCGCCGTGGCGGAGCGCACCGGTGAGGGGCGCGCCGATTCCGAATCCGCACCGGAGGCGGCGGCTGGAGTCGGGCGGCGCGAGGGCATCGGCGACTCCGTTCGCGCCTATGTCGCGCTCACGAAGCCGCGGATCATCGAGCTGCTGCTCGTGACGACGGTTCCGGCGATGGTCCTGGCGACCCGCGAAGTGCCCGGCATCCAGCTCGGGGACTGGACGCGCCTGACCTTCTGGACGCTCGTCTGTGGAACCCTGGCCGCCGGTTCGGCGAACGCGATCAACCAGTACCTCGAGCGCGACATCGACGGGCTCATGGCTCGGACGCGCCGGCGGCCGCTGCCAGCCGACAAGGTCGAGCCGGAGCGGGCAATGCTGTTCGGGATCGTCCTGGGGGTCGTGTCGGTTGACCTGATGGCCTGGACCGTGAACCTGCTGGCGGCCTCGCTGACCCTGCTCGCGATCGGGTTCTACGTGGTGATCTACACGGTTCTGCTGAAGCGAACGACGCCCCAGAACATCGTCATCGGTGGCGCGGCGGGCGCACTCCCGCCGGTCATCGGCTGGGCCGCGGTCACCGGCAACGTCGGCATGCCGGCACTCCTGCTGTTCCTGGTCGTCTTTTACTGGACGCCGCCGCACTTCTGGGCGCTCGCGCTCCGCATCCGCGGCGATTACGCGGCGGCGAGAATCCCGATGCTGCCCGTGGTGAAGGGCATTGCCGAGACCAGCCGCCAGATCGGGCTGTACACGGTGCTGCTCGTCGCGCTCACGCTCGTCTTCGCGGTCGTGGCCCGGATGGGCGCGATCTACCTCGGGGCCGCAGTGGTCCTCGGGGCGATCTTCCTCTGGCGGGCCTACGTCCTGTGGCAACAGGGCACCTCGCCGGAAGCCTCCACCGCCCAGGC
>JBBQTO010000081.1:0-9256 GCA_038234575.1 Candidatus Limnocylindrales bacterium | reverse complement strand
GCCGACGCCTGGCGGACGTCGTCCGCAGTGATGTCCGTCTCCTGGTGGCGAGTCTCAGGTTCGCCGCATCCGCAGTTCAAGCACATGGTCTGCCTCCGTGACTTGGTTGGGGGTCGGCCACTAGGATGACTTCGACGGACTGGCGCCCACGGTCTCTTGGGGCGCCGAACGCCTTGCGAACACCTGTAGAAGTGCGTCGCGCATCCGGTAGGGCACGACGATGTTCTCTTGGTTCGGCTTCCCGGAAGCGGATCATCCTCAGCTCCTCGCCTGGTTCGGCGAGATGCTCGAGCGTGACGCCGGCGAAGCGCGCCTTACCGGACCGGGCCCTTGCCGGCCGCGATCCATGCGGGCGTACATGCAGGCCCGCGGCCGGGGAGCGACGGATTGCGCCGCGTGAGGACCTGATGTCGTTTTCGTGGACGCGAACGACACGGGCCAGATCAGCGCCGACGAGCTACTCGGCAGCTCGATGCTGCTCTTCATCGCCGGCATCACGACCACATCCGGGCTGATCTCGAATTCCGTGCTCCACCTCGATCGATTCCCGGACCAGCGGGACTTCATGCGTGACGGACCCTCGGGTTCGAGCTTCGCAATGACGCCACCCCCGACGGATTTCCGCTGGCTCACCGTCGGGCCGCAGGACCAGAAGGACTGAATATCCTCCTCGCCTACCCCGCCCCGCCGATGTTCAGTCCCGAGGGCGCTGAGCCGGTCCGCGCGCTCGTCGCGAAGGGCTCGCTCGGCGGCGGGGTCTTCGAGACGGCCGACTGCCAGAAGACGTTCGAGGAGCTGTCGGCAAAGGGCGTCACCTTCCTCCAGGAACCAGCAGAACGGCCATACGGGATCGAAGCGCTCTTCTGAGACGACTCCGCAACTGGTTTGTCACGGCACCGATGGGCAGTCGGCCTCATGGAGTCACGGAGGAATCCGGGTCCGGCGAACCTGCGTCACCACGACGCGGTGATCGGGAGGCTCCGAGCTGCCGGCTTCGACGTCGCGATGGCTGCCCACGCATACTCGCTGCTGGACAGCTACATCTACGGCTTTGCGCTGACGAAGATGAACCTCCCATTCGAGACCTCCGAGGAGATCGGGGAGGTGGCGGAAGCCATGCTGCAACCGTTTCCCGCCAATGAGTACCCGAACCTCCTCGAATTCCTGAGCGAGCACGTGATGAAGCCGGGCTACGACTACGGGGACGAGTTCGAATACGGGCTCGATCTCATCCTCGATGGCCTGGCGAAGAGTCGCTAGAGCCGAATGGCTCGCGATTCCTGCGGCCTATCATCTCGGGCATGCGTCGGAACCTTCGGCCCGAGGACCTCGGTGACCTGCTCGAGCAACCGTTGAATGCGATCGTTGGCATCAATCGTATAGATGGCTCGATCCTCCTGACTCCCGTCTGGCACCTCTTTCGCGACGGCGTGTTCTCGTTCCAGGTCCCTGGCGGTGACCGAAAGATCCGGATGCTGAATAGAGATCCTCGAGTCAGCCTGATCGTCGCGGAGGATGGCCATCCGTACCGCGCGATCGAGGCGAGCGGGCGTGCCGGACTGAGCTCGGAGGGCTATGACGAGATCGGACGCGCGATCGTTCGTCGCTATGTGGAGGCTTACGATCCGGGGGCTGATCCTACGGACTATGTGCTCGAGGGCGGGGTCATCGTGCGACTCGAGCCCGACACGATCCGCGCCTGGGATTACGCCGACGGCGCGTACGTCTAACGCGGGGTGCCGCGACTCCGGCTTCTGACCGAACTCTCCGCGTTCCCGCGTACCCTTTGACGATGCCTGCCAGATCGGAACGCCCCGCTCCCTCCTCCACCATCGATGGCCGGGCCATCGGCGCGCTCAGCGTGCTTGTGGTCATCGTCGTGGCGGTGGTCGCCGCCCTGTCAGTCGGCCTCGGAGGGGCCCCGTCCGGCTCGGGCCCGCTCTCCTCGGACGCGAGCCCGGCGCCGGGGTCGAGCGACGCCGTTCCGTCGGACACGCCCGCGTCGGCGGTGCTCGAAAGCCTGATGCCCACGACAGTCAACGGCGCGACGTTGACGGTTCGCACCGCGACGGATGCCAACAGCATCGCCCCGGACCCCTCAGGACGCGCGTTCGATGCGGCCGTCCTCGCGATGGGCAAGCAGCCGACCGACCTCGAGATCGGGGTCGCCTACGACGGGTCCGGGAGCGTCGATCTCTCGATCATCGCCTTCCGGATCTCCGGCATCAGCACGGACAAGCTGGAGCCGCTCGTCCTGCACACGTGGCTCGCGAACCAGGTGCCCGGCGTCAAAACGACCCAGGTCAAGCTGTCCGGGACCGCCGTGACGCAGGTCTCATACGGCGACAGCGGCGCCGAAGAGTACCTCTTCAAATTCCACGATGCGGTGTTCGTCGTCGAGACCGCGGACGCAACACTTGCGACCGACGCCGTCGCGGCGGTCACCGGCGTGTCTGTTTCCCCTGCACCCTCCGGGTCCGCCCCAGAGGCCACGCCAGGCCCATCGGGATCCACGGCGCCTTCTCCGAGTTGACAGAGGTGCCGTCCTACGCTCTGAACCAACACGCGGTCGCACGAGCCCGGCGCCTGATCGACTCGCGCCAATACGTTCTCGACAGCGATTGGGGCGAATCCCAGCCCGGCACGGACCACGAGAATGCCTTTCTCGCCTCACATTCGTGGAACGGGTACGCCGACTGGCACCTCGGATTGACCGATGGCGCGTCGGACGAGACCAAGGCCCGCTATGCGTTCGTCTACGGCGACTTCCGGCGCCTCCATCGAACCGGCCTGATTGCCTGCGAATACCGGGCCGCCGAATGGCGCCACAAGGCGATCGAGCTTGCCGCCCACGACCTGCTGCAACGGCTCGACAAGAAGGCCGGCCTGACGTGACCCACCGAGGCCCTTCAACCGCCTGAAGCGGCTACTACCATGTGGTTCCGTGCCACTAGCCGCGATCCTCCCGTTCTTCTCGACGCTGATCGGCGGGTACGCTGCCCTTCGCCTTCGTCATCGCCTGCACGCATTCATGGCGCTCGCTGCGGGAGTCGTGATCGCCACTGCGGTGGCAGACCTCCTGCCTGAGGCGTACGAGCTCGTCGGACCAGGTTCGGGCCTGAAGACCGGGGCGGCCGCGGTCGTGGGGTTCATCGGGTTCAGCCTCGTGGAGGCCTTCCTGCACCAGTCGAGCTTCGAGCACGCCAACGACGGGGCTCCGGAGCCCAGTGACCGGCCTCCGACCGCGCCGGCTGCCCCGGGGCACCCATCATGGGTGCTGGGGATCCTTCCACCGATCAGCCTCATCCTCCACAGCACGCTCGACGGGGTCGCGATCGGCCTGGCATTCCAGGCGGGCGCATCAATCGGGCTCGTGGTTCTGCTGGCCGTTCTCGCTCACGACTTCGCGGACGGCATGAACGTCGTCACGCTCGCCCTGGACGCAGCCCACGGCGAGCGTCTGGCTGTTGCCCTGCTGATCGTGGACGCGGTCGCGCCGGTTGCAGGCGCGGCTTTGAGCCTGCTCATCACGATCCCCCCGTTCGCCCTCGGGCTATTGCTCGCCGCCTTCGCGGGTGCGTTCATCGCGATTGGCGCCGGCCACCTCCTGCCCGAATCGCAACATCGCGACCCTCGACGCGGTCCGGCCCTGGTCGCATTGTCCGGCGTGGGGGGCTTGCTGGTACTGATCGTCCGGTCCTTTGCTCCGTAAACCACATCCGGAGCCTGCGCATCAAGCTCCAGAACGACTACCGCCATCGCGCTTCGTCGCGACGGTTCCCGGCAAGGCCTACCGATTCATCCCCACCTCCTCGAACACGGGCTGGGGCGGCGGGCCAAGTCGGTGATGGCGACTGGAACCGAGCGATCGAAATGACGGACCGTAATGACGGGCGTCTTAGGCTCCGCGACAGTCCGGTTCAGCGGACCTTCCTCGCATCTCTTCCGCTGGTGCCGCCGCTCAGGCGCCCTGGCGCTTGACCGCCCCTGGGGAATCGGGGGCAACGGCTCCGAGCTCGTCGCGCTCGGCCTCGGTCGGCGTCTTCTCGGCCGTCGGATCGATCGGCACAGGAACCTCGCGGTCCTGGAGCCGCTCCAGGATCACCTCGGCCGCGGCGACGAGCGGCACCGCAACGATGGCTCCGGCCATGCCCCCAACGGCGCCGCCGAGCAACAGGCTCAGGAGGACGACGAACGGCGACAGGCCCACGGTGTTGCGCATGATCACCGGCACGAGGACGTTGCCCTCGATGAACTGGATGGCCACGTAGACCACGATCGTCAGGACCACAGCTTGCGGCGAGATCGTCGTGGCCATCAGGACGGCCGGGACCGCACCGATCAGCGGTCCGATCAGCGGGATGATCTCGGCGAGGGCCGCGATGAGCGCGAGCAGCAGCGCCGCGGGCAACCCGATGACGCTGTACGCAATGCCCGTGGCAATGCCGAGGGTCGCCATGAGGGTGAGCTGACCGCGGACCCACAAGCCGAGCCGGGTTTCGGTCTCGTCCCAGGCCTCGCGGACGCCGCCCCGGCGGTCGAGCGGCAGGAAGGCGAGCACGTACCGCTGCAGCCGCGACCGCTCGGTCAGCCAGAAGTAGACGAGCGCGAGGAGGGTGATCAGGCTGGCGGCGACGGCGGCGATCCCGATCGTGGCGTTCACGACGGCGTTGGGGTCCGGCGGTGGGCCGGGCTTGAGCTGGGCCTCGGCCGCATCGATGAGCGCACCGATGCCGTCCACGAGGGCCTTGGGGTGCAGGGCGGCTGTCGATGACCGCACGGTCTCGAGGAACGTGGGCAACCGGCCGAGGGCGCCGCTGATCTGGACAACGGCCGCGGGAACGATGAACACAGCGATGGCGACCACGAGGACGATGAACACCGCGTACACGATGAGAATTCCGGCGCCACGACCGATTCCCGTCCGCGCGCGCATCGACGCAACGACTGGCTCGAGGGCGGCGCCCAGCAGGACGGCGATGAAGAGGAGGAGGACGATCTCCCAGCCGCGCAGGGCGAGCACAGCAAGGGCAAGCACGAGCCCGCCACCGATAGCCAGGCCCGCGCCACGGACAGCCCAGTTCCTCACCTCGGCGCGCATCGGCCCGATCGTGAGGCCGAGCAACTCCTGTCGGCCCCACCAGTTCCTTGCTGGCGCTTGCAGTTCCGTGCCGCAAGTTCGCGCCGTGACGGGCGCGGTATCGTCCCCGCATGGCCACTGAACACGAAATCCTCCAGATCGACGGCCGCGAGGTCACGATCACGAACCCGGGCAAGGTGTTCTTTTCTGAGACCGGGGCGACGAAGCTCGACCTAGTTCGCTACTACCTCGCCGTCGCGCCTGGCGCGCTCGCTGGCGCCGGCGGGCGGCCGATGGCGCTGAAGCGATTCGTGAATGGCGCGGCCGGCGAGGCATTCTTCCAGAAGCGGGCGCCGGACAATCGGCCCGAATGGCTGCGAACGGTGACCCTCTCGTTCCCGTCGGGTCGCACGGCGGACGAAATTGTCGTCGAGGATGCCGCGGGGCTCGCGTGGATCGTGAACCTCGGCTGCATCGACCTGAACCCGCACCCGGTTCGGGCGGACGATCTCGATCACCCCGATGAGCTGCGGGTCGACCTCGATCCCGTCCCCGGTGTGCCGTGGGCCCAGATCCGGGACGTCGCGATGGTCACGAAGGAATCGCTCGAGGCCGTCGGCCTCGTGGGCTGGCCGAAGACCTCGGGATCGCGGGGCATCCACATCAACGTCCGCATCGAGCGGCGCTGGACGTATCCCGAGGTGCGGCGCGCCGCGCTGGCGATCGCCCGCGACGTCGAGCGGCGAGCGCCGGACATTGCCACGTCGAAATGGTGGAAGGAGGAGCGCCACGGCGTCTTCCTCGACTACAACCAGAACGCGAAGGACCGGACGGTCGCGTCCGCGTACTCGGTCCGCCCGCTGCCGGACGCGCGGGTCTCGACCCCGCTGTCCTGGGATGAGGTCCCGACGGCCGAGGCGGAGGCCTTCACCATCGCCACGGTCCCGCAGCGCTTCGCGGCCATCGGGGATCCGGGCGCCGGGATCGACGGTGCGGTCGGGTCGTTGGAAGCCCTGCTCGAGCTCTCGCGCCGCGACGAGTCCGATGGCCTCGGTGATGCGCCGTGGCCGCCGAACTACCGGAAGCAGGCCGGGGAGCCGCCGCGGGTGGCTCCGTCCAGGCAGCGGCGGGCCGCCGCGGACTACGACTCGCCGGAGGCCGAGGCCGAGCGCGAGAAGAACCGGGCGGCGATGGAGCGGCGGTTCACGGCCGAGCTGGAGCGACGGACCGCGGCGAAAGCGGCAGGGGTCGGGACGACCCCAACGCCGACCGGGCGCCGCCGAAGCTCGATCCCGGTCATCGAGATCTCACGCGCCGCGAAGAAGGACGAGGCCCTCGAAGGCCTGGAGCGCTGGAAGGTTCGCAACCCCGAGGCGGCTGCGCACCTCGAGCCCGCCGACGTGCTGGTCGACGGGATGCGCGGCCGAGCGACGCTGTGGTACCGGGTGCGAGTGAATCTCACTCACGTGCCGGAGGCCGACCGCCCCGTCCAGGCCGCGCTGGATCCCGATTACGACCCCTGGGCGGGCTACGAGTGGCCCGACCGCGCCGGCCAGCTCGAGCGAGCGCCTCGCAAGCGTTCCTGATCCGATCAGGCGGCGGGCGCTCTGCTCCGCCAGAAGAACAGCAGCGCCACGACGATGTACACGTGGATCCCGAGGGCCAGGATCAAGAAGAGGCCGGCACCGCCTGACCCGGCGGCGTTCTGTGGGCCGTTCGCGTTGAGCAATCCCGACAACCAGAACAGGCCGCTGATGATCCCGACGACGATGCCGAGCACGCGGGCCCAGTTGCTGTTCCGTACGACCCCGATCCCGGCGAGGAGGTAGGCGATGCTGAACACGACGATCAGCGCGCCGAGGAATGCCACCACCCCGCCCGCTACCGCGCCGGGGTCTGCACCGTTCAGATCGGGAATGTTCCCGTACCGCGAGAAATCCAGGCTACTGACCACAGACCCGCCGACGATCGCGACCAGCAACCCGAGGAGGATCCCGCCGATCCCGCCGAGGAGCAGCAGGATGCCCGCGGCCAAGGCGAGCGTGGTCCTCTCGCCCTTGGCGGCCACCACGACGGGTGGAGCCTCCCAGCCCACGGGTGGTGTTGGCGCTGCAGGGGCAGGCGCTGCCGGCGCGATGGGCGTGGGTGCGGCCGGAGCCGCAGGAGCGGCGGGCAAGAACGGCTCCGTGTCCGAAGAAACGGGTTCCGGGGTCGGGCCTGAAGGCGGCTCCGTCCCCAACTGGCCTTCCTCGGTCATCGACATACCCTCCCTGCCGATCGCCAACGCCGCCGGCGTGACCTCGAAGGATACCTCCCGCTCACCGTCGAAACGGCAGGCCGCCCGTCAAGCTCCGAAGATCTTCGCGAGCTCGTACGCTGCCGTTTCCTCGAGCTGGTCGTAGCGGCAGTCCGAGGGCTGCTTGTCCGGGCGCCAGCGGACGAACGTCGTGGCGTGTCGGAAGCGATCGCCCTGGAGGTGATCGTAGGCGACCTCGCAGACGCGCTCGAGCCGGAGCGGCTCCCAGCTGAGGTCCTTGCCTCGGTTCCAGCGGGAGGTCGCGCCGGGCAGTCGCTGGCCAGACGCGCCCGCCGAGCCGAGGCTCGACCACTCCGCCCACTCCTGCCACGGATGGCCTTCCGTGGCCTTGGCGCGGAGGGGCGCCAGCTCCTCGACGAGCGCCCCGCGGCGGTCCCACGAGAACGAGGACGTGACCCCAACGTGGTGAAGGGTGCCCGTGTCGTCATAGAGGCCGAGCAGCAGCGAGCCGATATGCGTGCCCGGTCCGTTCTTGTGCCAGCGGAACCCCGCCACGACGCAGTCGGCCGTGCGCTGGTGCTTCACCTTGATCATCGCCCGCTTGCCGGGCTGGTACGTCCCGTCGAGTCGCTTCGCGATGACCCCATCGAGGCCGGCGCCTTCGAACCGGCCGAACCAATCGACGGCCAGCGCCCGGTCCTTCGTCGCCGGTGTCAGGTGGATGGGCGGCTGGGCCTCCGCGAGGGCCTGCTCGAGGCGGGCGCGACGCTCGCCCTGGGGCGTCAGGCGGAGGTCTTCGTCGCCCAGCGCGAGCAGGTCCCACGCAACGAACGACGCCGGCGATTGTTCGGCGAGCATCCGAACGCGGCTCTCGGCGGGATGGATGCGGAGGAGCAGCGCCTCGAACTCGAGGCCGCCGTCGCCGGCGATCACGACCTCGCCATCGACGATGCAGCGCTCCGGGAGCGAGGCAACGAGGGGCGCTGCCAGCTCCGGGAAATAGCGATTGAGCGGCTTCAGGTCGCGGGACTGGATGTAGGTCTCGGGGCCGTCCTTGAAGACGATCGCCCGAAAGCCGTCCCACTTCGGCTCGAAGAGCCAGCCGTCGCCGTCCGGGAGAGCGTCGGCGGCCTTGGCGAGCATCGGCTCGATCGGTGGTTCGAAGGGCAGTCGCATCCCCTCGACGGTACATTGAACGCGCTCCTCGGGTGCGGCGGCCTCAGAGGCCCGCGGTGCGGCGAAGCTCCGCCGCGCGGCTACCATCCGGCCGTGCATCGAATGGCCGAGGGCTATGAGAAGTGGTGGGCGCCGGTCATCCGGCCTGCCGCCCTTCGGGTGCTGGACCTGATCGCGCCCACGGTTGACGCCGGCGCGACGCGGATGATCGACGTCGGAACCGGGACCGGGACGCTCGGCATCGGCGCGGTCGAGCGCTGGCCGACAGTGCGGGCGACCGGCGTCGACGCCTCCGGTGCGATGCTCGAGGTCGCCCGCCAGCGTGCCGACAGGCTGCTCGCCAGGCGGGATCGCCCGCGCTATCGGACCGCCGTCGGGTTCGCCGACTCGCTGCCGTACGACGACGGCAGCTTCGACGTCGCGGTCTCGTCGTTCGTCCTCCAACTCGTCCCGCGCCGCGCCGCTGCCCTTCGGGAGGCCCATCGGGCTCTCCAGCCCGGGGCGACGTTCGCGTGGGTCGCCTGGCTGCGAGGCGGCGACAAGTTCGCCGCCGACGCGATCGCCGACGAAGTGCTTGACGCAGCCGGCTTCGATCCACCGGAGGCCGATGGCCGGAACGGCGATCTCGTGTCGGTGAAGACCGCGGCCGCGGCGATGCGCCGGGCCGGGTTCCAGAACGTCCTCGCCAGCGAGGGGCTCGTCGAGCACGCCTGGGACGCGCAGGACTACCTGGGTTTCCTGAC